>JANPHP010000025.1:0-18382 GCA_031424495.1 Bacteroidota bacterium
GTTGTTATTTGGAGGGCCAAGTCACCGATTTGAGCAATGGTTCGCCGATCAATGGTGCCAACGTGTCCATTCTCACGACGCCTGCAGCCGACCTGAGCGACGTCGCTGGCGACTATGCCACGGGCGTGGCCGATGCAGGTACCTACAGCGTCACTTATTCCAAATTTGGCTACTATGACAGCACCATCACCGTCGCCCTCACCAATGGCAACCTGGTGGTCGCCAACGTGCCCCTGCGCCCGTTGCAACGCGTGAGCATGACCATCAACGTGGTCGAGGCTGGTACGGGCAATCCCATTCCCAATGCTGCGGTGATCCTTACCGAGACGACGTTTGGCAACCAAGCGCCCTATACCGCCAATGGCAGCGGCGTGGTCACCGACCCCAACTTCATCGGCGGCAGCTACAGCGTGATCGCCGGCAAGTGGGGCTGGGTGACGCAAGAGGTCGTGCTCAACATCAACCAACCGACCAATGTGATCACCGTGACCCTGCCCAAGGGATATTATGATGACTTTGCATTGGATTTTGGGTGGAATATGAGCAGCACCGCCAACACGGGCGATTGGGTGCGCGGCGAGCCGGTAGGCACCACCGGCGGATTTGGCAACACGCCTTTCAATCCTGATTTTGATATTGTGACCGACCTCTCGGACCAATGCTATGTCACCGGCAATGGCGGCGGCGGCATCGGAGACGACGATGTCGACGGTGGCGAAGTCACCTTGCGTTCACCGCTGATGGACCTCACGGGCTATCAGGTTCCCGTTTTGCGCTACTACCGCTGGTTTGCCAACGGCGGAGGCTCGGGTGCGCCCAATGACAGCATGCGCGTGGAGATCAACAATGGCAGCACTACTGTGGTTGTGAAGCGCCTCTTTGGCACCAACCTCAACACGTGGGTGCGCGACACGATGATCATCAGCAACTACATCGCTGTCACCGCCAATATGCAGGTGCGTTTCATCGCTGGCGACTACCCGCAAGGTCATGTGGTCGAGGGCGCTGTCGACGGCTTTGAAGTGTTGGATCGCGGCGCAGTGAGCATCGACAATCCGCTGGTGGGTGCTGGCGAATTGAGCATCTACCCCAATCCGATGGGTGATCGCGGCACGGTGCGCTACGACTTGGGCGCTGGCGTCACGAGCGGCAGCTTTGAGCTCTGCGACATGCTCGGCAAGCGCGTGTACATGCAGGCGCTCACGGAGACCGCTGGGCAGTTTGCCTTGAAGCTGGACCTGCCTGCGGGCGCCTACATGGGCACGCTGCGCGTCGACGGGCAGGCTGTAAAGACTGTGAAGGTGATGCGCTGATATTGCGCTGAATGGATATTGTGCAACCCGCCGGGCCTATTGGGTCGGCGGGTTGTTTATTGTTGGGGGAGTCCGAGGCCTACGCCACGGCGCACGCGGTCTGGCCGATGGACGAAAGACCATTTGCCTCTGGCAAACGGAGCTTCTTCTCTTTTGCCGGAGGCATAGGGTCGATCGTCACGCCACCGCGCACCAGAGGTCTTGGACTCCTAGGATCGACTCCTGCTCGACCGCTTTGCTTCCGGAAATAGAGTGGTTCAACTGTAACCAAAAAGTGGTAGATTTACCCTTGATGAAGTTTTGTATGAAATCTGGAGCCATGATCAACCTTTTGCTGCTGAGCCTGTTGTGGCTCGGTTGCCGACGTGATAAGACTCCAACTATTTACGTTCACAAAGAAATGCTGCCCTATTGTTGGTTTCCCAATGGTGGGTATTGGGTGTATGAGGATGTGACGACGCCTGGCGTGATGGATAGTACCTATTCTTATGGTGTACCGAGTATAAGTGTTATTCCAGACGATTACCGAGAGGGGTTTGCATCTGAAAAATACAGATGCGGTATTTTTTTCCAAGGTAGACAAGCAGGCCATACGATTTTCGCATACGGGTATGGTTCCGAACTTCAATTTTCCTTCTCAGTCTTGAAGGAAGCTTTTACCGACTCAAATGGTTATCATGAAGATGATGTCTTTTTTTGGGATTCAACGAATCCTGATTCATTGGGTTCAAGCGGAAATATGCTCGTAGCTTTGCGCCTTGACAGCATTGTTGTGTCAGGGATGGTGTATCATGACGCCATTCAATTTACGACAATACCGCCACAAGCTGCAAATCGTACTTTTGAAACAGTTTGGGCGAGAGGAGTGGGGATCGTACGCAGGTCTATGACGGATGGTACAATTTGGGAGTTGGTGCGCTATCATATCAATCAATAAGATCATGAATATAATTCCCAACAATAGACCGCGAAATTTGACTGCTTTGCCTTCGATGAAGCAGCTTGCATACTGTTTTCTAATGCTATTGAGCTTGTTGTGGCTCGGTTGCCGACGTGATAAGTCTCCAACTATTTACGTTCACAAAGAAATGCTGCCCTATTGTTGGTTTCCCAATGGTGGGTATTGGGTGTATGAGGATGTGACAACGCCTGGCGTGATGGATAGTGCCTATACTACGGGAAATTCAAGGGTAGAAATTATTCCAGATGGATTTGGTTTGGGGTATGAAGCAGAGCACTACGTTTGGGGATACTTTTTCCGTGGGCATTCTGGAGGTCAGGGGATCACTGCAAATGCTTACGGCGATGACTTCGAATTTTCCAGCTCATTGATGAAGGAATCGTTTACAGATAGTGCTGGCGAGCAACGCAGTACGCTTTTGTTTTGGGATAATGATAGGCCCGATTCTTTGGGTTACCCTTGGAATTTGTGCACAGTTGTTCGTTTGGATAGTATCGTGATTGCTGGGACCACCTACCACGATGTCATTCAGGTTACCAACAATCCGCCCGAGGGTACATACAATACCATCGAAACCGTTTGGGCGCGAGGCGTGGGGATCGTGCGGAGAACGATGACAGACGCGTCGATTTGGGAGTTGGTGCGGTATCATATCCATTGAGGTTCTTGCTTGGTGGCTGAGGAATGCGCAATTGGCGATGAGGCCATTGCGGCAGCCGATTGAGCAAGACGGATCGAAAAACAAGTTTGTCATCTCCGTTTTTCTTAGTACTTTCATGAACACAAGCGTTCAAAATCAGCATCTTCAATGAATTCGTAACCCTTCTACCCATCTGAAATTCACCAATAAGACAGCAACAATCAGCCATGAAGCATCTCAAAGCATTCCTTTTGTCAACATTTGCGCTGTATATGCTTGTGGCCGCTTTGGGCTGTGGGAAGGAGAAGATCGAGCCGCTCTACACCGTTTCTCCAGACTTCCTTGCTTACTGCTACTTTCAAAAGGGGAGTTATTGGATTTATGAGCAGGATAGTTTTCCTGGGAACCTGGATAGTGTGTATGTGATAAGTGAAAGCCATGACACTGTCCTTGACTATAACGCGCGACCGAAATATGAGTATGAGCGTTTCCTCTATGGTATTGTGCTGAGAAATACTAAATGGCTTATCCGGATCGACAACAGTGGTCCTGATTCCTTTGTGCTTCAGATGTCAGAGTCAGACAGTGTATTGAATTTTAATGCGTTTCACTTTTTTCAGCGTGCTGGCGTTGATAGTTTAGATGAGGGTTTCACCAAGATCACGGGTAGATTTGCAACGATGACTATCAATCGAGTGGTCCATCATGACCTCATACAAGTCTCTCATTTTGAGAATACAAATGGCAACCCTACGCGTGAGATCCTATTTGCAAAGGGCGTGGGCGTAGTGCGGAGATCGTTTTGGGATGGCACTACTTGGAGTTTGAAGCGGTATCATATCAATTGAAGGCTAAATAGGTAGGCGTTGCGACGATATGGCTTTTTAGCATCGTCAAGGTGCTGCATCTGGCAACCGTTTGCGGGACCGCTGCGTCAGTTGCCTGCGGTCGGGAGCCTGTCCGGCGTGGCGGATGATCAATCGGTACCGGCAAAGTTCAAGGGAAGCACACCCTCCAAAGATTGGTTTTCGGATCGAGGGACCGCATATGACATCCAAGCAGGCTTTTTTGCATTTCAGCTGCGTTCGCCAGAATCGATTAGCTTTGCACCCTATATCGAAAATAAGACATGGGATCGATCATCAAATTTGGCGAAGATGTAGCGGGTTACCGTATTCCAGTCCTCAATGAGCGGGAAATCAGGGCCGCGTCGGGCATTCTTTTCGTGGTTGCGTTGATGTCTTTGCTGATGATCATCTTCAAGGGCGACTTCATGTTGGCAAAATACTTCGTGATCATTTTCTTTTCTGATTTTGTGGTGCGGGTCTTTGTGAACCCCCGGTTTTCGCCAGCGCTCATCATCGGCAGGCTCATCGTGAGTCGGCAAACGCCGGAATATGTCGGCGCTGCCCAAAAGAAGTTTGCTTGGAAAATCGGGATTTCCCTAGCGGGCATCATGCTGGTCTTGATGGTCTTCCTCAATTCCTACAGCATTGTCACGGGCCTGATTTGCTTGATTTGCCTCATTTTTCTCTTCTTTGAATCTGCGTTTGGAATCTGCCTCGGTTGCCTTTTTTATGGCTGGTTTTACAAGGAGAAAGCACAATACTGTCCCGGCGAGATTTGTGATCTCAAAAACAAACAAGCTATCCAAAAAACCAATGCCGTGCAGGTTGCGATCGTCATCGGCTTTGCGGTGTATATTGTGCTGGTGGTTGTTTTTCTCAAAGCACCGATGAGCGCACGCCCGGAAAATCTGTGGCAGATCTTGGGTCTGAAGCCCTGATGCGGCAAGCAAGCGGAATTCATCATTTGGCTTTGAACAGGCAGGGAGGGCATATACCCCTCCTACACGGTGCCCGCGTAAGGTGTAGTGTAGCGCATCCCTGCGTAGCAATCGCCTTGCCGAGAATCCCGCAATTTCACAGCCTACGCGCCCCGATAGCGGTAAATGCTAGCGGCCATTTGGAAACGTCAAGTTGCACGCCTATTTCTTTGCCTTTACCTTTTCTGGCTTCACGTAGGGTTTATCTGAGAGCATCGCTTCCAAATCGGCGCGGGAGACTATGCTTTCCAATTTGCCGTCGGTCTTTTCGCTCACATCTTTGCCACTCCAGCCGCCCGGATGCGCAGTGATGAAAGGCTCATTTTTCTTCAGTTTATCCAACTCATCCGCTAGCTTTCCTGTCTGCACCTTGTTGGTTTTCAAGAGCTTGGTGATGTCACCGAGACGGGTCTTGATCTCCTTTGCACGCGCATCGGCTGCTTTGGATGCTTCTGGATCGCCCTCCAATGTGGTGACCTTGGTTTTCAATGCATCGACTTGTACTTGGAGTTCGGCAATCTTGGGATCAGTTTTCTTGAGCTTTTTGATGGCGCCCTCGATGGATTTGATTTGCGCCTTGAGTGCCGGAATTCCCGTCTCTTTTTGCTCCAGGGTCAGCTTGCCTTGCTCGCCCTCCAAGGCCAGTTTTTCGGACTCAGATTTGGTGATGCCATCGGTTTTTTCCTTGAAGCCTTTTTCCCATTCGGCGTGCTCCTCGTTTTTCTTGGTGGCATCGATTCTGGTCATGTCAAGGTTGGTAGACAATGCTGCAAGTTTCTGGATGGCCTTGACGCTCTTCTCGATGTTGGTGCCTGCCAATATGCCCTTGAAAACGTCGATCTGCCCTTGTGGCAGTTGCGTGCCGATCTTGTCGAGGAGGGCTTGACCCTTGGCTTGCAGCGCTGCCTGAAGCTGTGCCCTATCCACCATAAATCCTTTTTTGGATTCGACAGTCTCAATATACTTGTTGTTTGCACTGAGCTGAGCCGGATCTTTCTTGCTGTCGGGGATGAGTTCATCGGCAGTCGTGATGGGCTTGGCATTTTCGCTGAATCGTGTGCCCCACGTCACTTGGTCGATGAGAAATCCTTTTTGCCCGACGATGCCCTTGTCTTTGTCGGGCTTGATGGATTCGCGGTGGTAAAACTCGGCCCCGATGTTGGCGGTGTGTTCACGGCCGCCCCATTCCGGTTGCCCCTGACTGAACAGGACCGCTGAACGGTATTGGATCCCAGCCTCGGTCTGAACGTCGGAGGCCCAGTGAGAGAAAATCACGCTATGGTTGCCCGAGTCACTGCCGTTTGCGTTGTACACGTAGAGCCAATCGCCCGGTTCGATTTTGGAGAGTTGAGACCAATCCATGCCCTTCTTGCGCCCGAAGCTCTTTTTGATTTCCTTGGGCTCCTTTTTCTTGGATTTCTTTTTCTCCTCGTCGCTCAAGGCATTCCAAGCTTCGATTTCCTTATTGCGTTTCTCGATGGCTGCAAGTTGGTCCTGCTCGCCTTCTTTGTGGCCAGTACCCGCGTGAATGGGGCCGAGACCATTGGACTCGGTGGTCGGCAATGCATCGGCAAGCACGGTTCGGTTGTCGAAGTATGTGCTCGCTTTGCCGGTGTTGAAACTGGCATTGCCCATGAAGTCTGAGGAACCCATTGCACCGGAATTCAGGCCGCCAACCGACGTGCCTGCATAGTCATTGGTGAGGTGGGCCCAGTGCCAGCACATGCGTGCATGTACCTTCTGCTCAAATGAACCTGGCTTGAACTGCCCCTGGGCCAAGATCAGTGCTGACATGAGGATGCGCTGCTGTGCGGTGGTCTTGCCGACATCGTCGCCGTTGAACAAGCGTTCCGGAATCTGGCCAGTGGCGATGAAATTGAGAATCTTGTCGCGTTGCCCGCTGGTAAACAGTTTGGAGGCGGTGAAGGCAGTGATATCCAGTCCGCTTTTGTCCCCTACACTTGCATATTTCTTGCCTGGGCTGGTGAGCGAGGGGCTCAGTGCAGCATTGGCGGTGTCGGAACCCTTGTAATCGGTCGGGAGGGTCTTATAGTAGTTGGGGGCGGAGGCAGGCGCTTGGGTTGGCGCATCCGATTTTGCAGCTTCGGCACTCGTGGCAGTTTCGACCTCGCAGGTCTCGCCGGCTGTGTACTCGACGTCATGGCCCTCCAAGGTCGCCGGAGTCATGGATTCCGCTGCCGGTTGCTCGGTTGTTGCGGCGCATGGGTCAGCGATGTTGGGGAAAACATGCAAGACCGACTGGAATTTGCCGTTGAACTTGGTTGCAAACTCCTGCCATTTAGGATCCAAAACGGTGGCTGTGTCCAGACATTGCATCTGCATGGGACCTTGTGCGTCCTTTTTTTGAATGGGAGCGCCGAGTTCACCCGCAGTCAATTGAAATCCGGGAGGCGCTAACGACTTTTGCGCGGATTCTTTGGCGGGGGCATCGGCTTGTTTCGCCTGGACTACAGCAGAGGGAGCGATTTTTTCCATAACATGAAATACTGTGGCAACTATGACATCTAGACGCGATAAAGGTAGGAATTCCCTGCGCAAGATGCAATGGGCTGCACGTCATCTTCCGGTCAATACGCCAAGGCGCACGCAGTCGCATGAAAGAAAATTGCGGCCGTCAGCCTCTGTTCGTCGAGGTGGACATCCGACGCGAGCCTATGGCGCTGAGTGCGCATTAGCCCTGCTACTAAAATCCTTACGCCGGAGATAAATGGTCGGTATGCGCCATCGGCGTAAAGATGCTGCGGGTTCAAATCGGATTCATTTGTCTCCCCCAGATTAGCCTCGCTGAACAAGTTTGTTACACACTCAAGTGGTTTTCATCGTTCGGTGGACTAGGCTGCTTAGATTGCCACAAACCAATATGAAAAGCTGTAAATCCCTCCGATTGTCGGGAGGCAAAATTCAACACAACTCCCACCAAAATTCCCTATCTTCGATCATGCCCACTCCGCGCCCTTACGTCCGCTTTAAGGATCTCTCGATCGCTCAGCCTTGCGGCGAGGACTGGGTCTCGATGGACGCCCGCAAGGAGGGTGCTTATTGTCACCGCTGCCAACAGGAGGTGATCGACTTCACGAATAAGGCTGAGGCAGAATTGAATGCGATCTTGGCTGCGGGCACTTGGACGGGATGCGGACGCTTTTATGCATCGCAGATCGGGCCGACGCCCCTGCGGGTCGCCGCCTCCGCGTCGCAACGCAGTCTCATGCTTGCGCGCTGGCGCAAGGGCGCTGCCGCTGCGCTTTTGCTGGTGGGTTTGTGGCAGGTGCCTGCCACGGCGCATGCGGCTCCCAAGCAGGTCAGCTGCTTGCTGCCGCAAGCTGAGCGGCCACCCTTGCCAGGAGGCGACCCCAATTACCTCGTGTCGGCGGTCCTGCTCGACACAAATGGCCAAAACTTCGATTTTGACGTCGCGCTCAAGCTCGTCTTGCCCAATGGCGATTCGATCGCGGTGAATGCCGTCAAAGGATTTTTCAGCGTGGACTTGACCGGAAAGCTTGGCTTGGAGGAGATGGTGACGCTGTTTATTCCCCAACAAACGCAATATGGTGAATTGCGCACGTCGCATTTGGATGTGTTTACGCATAGCTTTGCATTGCGAGATGGACATAATCTACAGCTGCAAATCCCGATGACCATCAATTCAGATATATTTTGTGTGGGCAGCGTTCATCAGCCAGGTCTTGCGGATTTGGTACCTTCCGTCGATGTCATTCGGCGATCTGCGAATGCAGAGCCCGAAATCGAGCCGCTGTTTCGCACGCGCACGCCAGCTGAAAAAGCAGCCGCCAAAGCCGAGCGCGAAGCCCGCAGGGCTGAACGGATGGATTGAAATCTATTTTTCGGTTGGGGGGAACCAATTCGCATCGCAGGGTTTTGGGGCACAATATATTTGTAGGTATTTTGGCAGTAGGGATGCATAAGGTTTGTCATTTCGACCGGAGTGATCGAGGGAGCGTAGCGAGCCGATCACGTAGCGGAGAAATCTAGCGCTGCCAGATACACCTCCTGCTTGAAAACTTCTATTTGCAATTCCCCCGAAGAGCGCCGCAAAAGGAGGGCCATTTAGTAGCAGGTGTATGGATAGGCGCAAGATTTCTCCGCTACGTTTTTTTGCATTTGCTGCGGCTCTTTCAGAGCCTTGCAAATACCAAAAAACTCCGGTCGAAATGACAAACGATTTGGCTTGCCGGCAAAGTTCCAGACAAGCATAATTCCCAATTATCAATTGTCAATTGTCAATTGTCAATTCCCCCACTTCGCTTTCATCAATGACACCTTTTCATGGTCGTCGCCATGCGTGTCGAAGCTGGCGGTCCAGATGACTTTGCGTTTTTCGTCGAGGACGACGACGTTCATGCCGCGTTCGTTCATGCTGCATTCTTGCCCGTCGACATTGATGCTCGCGTAGTTGCCGACGAAGATGCCGGCCGATGTGGCGTGTACATGTGGGTTGCCGGGGAGGTCGTAATCGAGACGGTTGTCGCTGTAAGCCTCGTGGATGACCTGACCATTTTTGATGTGCACAATATAACTCTGCCGCAGCCGCACGCTGTCAAACCTGCTATGGATGCTGTACATATAGGCACGCGTTTCCAGGGCTGCGCCGGTGGTGCAATCGTCTTTGGCGGCGGCGATGATCTCGTGCGCTTTGTTGGCGGCGAGAAATTCACCGAAGCAGAGGCGGTAGCCGATGGCGCTGTCGATCTTGACATTGGGCAGTTTCAGGATTTCGGGCAATAGGCTGCGGTTGAAATAACATTCGTGCACGCCGTCGGCTTGCATGGCGTGCATGGAATTGTACAATTTCTGCTTGCGGCCAAAGCGGTCTTGGCGGTTCCAGCGGGCGTAGAGCTCGCGTGCGAGCGGATCGGGCGCGCCCAGGAGCACATTTGCGCCCTCGGGCAGGCGGCGCAGGGCCTGATGGGCGGTGAGCGCAATGCCGCGCTCGGCGATCATGTCCAAGCGCTGATGGCCAGAGGCCAGAAACTGCGGATGCTGCCAGTCCCAGCGCCTTTCCTTCCAATGCTGATCGATATTAGGATTGTCATTCCACGCGACCGTCTCGATATTGTAAAGTCCCTGCAAGGTGTGGATGTAGATGCCCGCAGCGGATGCCACGACAAAAAAGCCCAACATTGCCTTGCGCACTGATGGTTTGAAGCTCTCCCATTCGCCCGCCATCAACAGGAGCACCAAAGCCATACCCGGCACGATCTCGGTGAAAAAGCGCGGACCATAAGACCAACCTCCCCAGGGAGATTGTGAGCGCGCCAGCAGAAAAGTATGCAGCACGATCCAAACCCAAAACAACAAATGTAAAGGCTGAAAACGCAACTTACGCATTGCCCAAGCGCCCCACAAAATCAACATCACAGGCGTGAAAGCCCACAATCCGCGCGCAGGACCAAACCACAAAGGCAGCCAATGCGGCCAGAACTCTGTGGTTGTCTGCCACATCGTCGGATCATAATATCGCGGCAGCAGCATGTGCATTTCCAGCCAAGACCAGAGCACAAAGGACAAAAACAAGACTGCGGCCGTGCCCATGGTCCAAGGCAAGGCTTTGCGGTTGCGCCAAGCGAGGTAGCCAAAGACCGGTAAAATCAAGGCCGCCGATGTCGGTCGGCAGAGATAAGCCGCAAACAATATGGCGCCAAGCCAGATTCCTCTGATATCCGCCCGCTTGCCACGTTCCCATTCCGCCAATTCCAGCAGGATGAGCAAGACAAATATGGTCTGGAAATTTTGGCTCCAAAGGGCCGTGCCCAATGTGCTGCTGAGTGTGCTGCCAAAAAAGATCGCCAAGGCAAATATCAGCGCCGCCCAATCGCCGAGGTAGAGGTTGCTGAGCCTGAAAAGCAGGAGGAAAACGGTGACGCACAATATGGCAGCAATGGCCATTTGCAGGGAATTGTCGTCCTCGCGCTGCAAAGGATTCATGCCCAACATGCGCCCGATAAAAACGAAGGGCGTGGAGAATATCGGTGTGCCAACAGGATAATCGTAATAAAGATGCCCGCCGTCGCCCGAGTGAAAGACCATCCAAAAGTGGCCATTGTTGAGGGCACTGAGGTCGAGTTCGTCGGCGTAGGGATCGAGTTGCATGCTGCCGTGCTCCAGGAGTCCCATGCTTGCGACGAGCGCGTAGCGAGAGTCGCCATCGGAATAACGCACCGTCCCCGACATGATCACCAAAAAGACCAAAAAGGCCGACAGCCAAAGCGCCCAGCGGGTCACAGGGATTTCAAATCTCGGATCAGGCGTGCTGAGGCTGTTGTCTTGCGGCGTCATGCTCAAAGTTGTGGTGGAAATTTGGCGAATGCCACTGTCGATGGGGCTGATAAAAGGCTGATCATGCGCAAGCTACTGATTTGACTCATTTTGCAGGTGCTTGTATGAATTTGGCATGCCCGATGAAGGGTTCGGGATTGACGATCATCAGCGAATCAGGGCCCAAAATGCTGTCAGCCGATGGCGGATCTACCTGCAATTCGGGGTGCCCAAGCAGGGGGCGGTAAAGGATGCCGCTGTACCAAAATTCTTGGAAGCCAGCTTCTTGCACGTCGAGCAGAGTGTTGAAGACGGGCTTGCCGGTATGCAGCAAGTCTCGGCGATTCCAAAAGTCAAAATAGTCCTTGTAATCGGGATCGGGCAGGCCAAAGAGCAGCGCTTGCTTCTCAGGGATTTTGTTCATCGCCGCCAAGACGAGGCCCGAAATCTCGAGTTCGCCAGTGTGCACATTGATTTGCCGATTGGTGGCCATGAATTGAGGGAATCGCCAATCCCAGCGCATGATGGGCCAGGATTCGTCGATGTTGGGGGTGCCGTTCCAGGTCGTGGTTGCATTGTTGTAGAGGCCCTGCCAGGTGTGGATGAAGACGCCGACGAGGGAGGTGACGAGGAATGCAATGCCCAGCGTTTTGCGCCAGCGCAGCGCCCATTCGCCCGCAACTTCAAATAACATCAGCAATAACCAAGCAAAGCCCGGCAAGATCTCAGTATAGAATCGCGGACCATAACACCAGCCGCCCCAAGGGTTTTTGGAGCGCAAGATCACGGTCGTGAGCAGCACAAACCAGATCCACATGCTCCAAAACAGCGGTTCCTTGCGCAGTTTGCGCGACGCAAAGCCTGCAAACATTAGTAGGAGTAGGGGCATGAAGGCAAAAAGCCCACGCGCAGGCCCAAACAACAGCGGCCACAGGTTGTGCCAATAGTCACCATACTGCTCCCAGTTGTCGGGCGAGTAATAGCGGGGCAACATGCGGCCCATTTCAACCTCCGACCAGATTACAAACAGCAGCATCAGCAATCCCGAGACGCCCGCGCTCCAGTAAAAGGCCTTGCGTTGCTTCCAAAAAAGGTAGCCAAAGACGACCACAATCAAGGGGGCGGATGTCGGGCGGCAGAGATAGGCGGCAAAAAGCCAGAGTCCAAGCCAATGCCCGCGTACTGCTGGACGTTTGTCTTTGGCGACGGTGGCGAGCTCGAGCAGCGCCAGCAAAATGAAAATGACCTGAAAGTTTTGACTCCACAGGGCGGCGCCCAAGGTGCTCATGAGGGTCGTTCCGACCGTGAACAAGGCCGCAAAAACGAGGGCTTCCCAGTCACCCAAGTAGAGCAAGGACAGCCTGAAAAGCAGGAAAAAGATGAATACCAAAGTCGTGGCGGCGATCAGGATCTGCAGGTCGCGATCATCGTAGACATTGATCGGTGAGTAACCGACGGCCCGCGCCACGGCGACAAACGGCGTCGCGCAGATGGGAGTGCCCACAGGATAGTCGTAGTAGGCATGACCAGATTTCTGATCAAAATAGATCATCCACAGCTTTTGGTGGTTTTGATCGTGCAAGGGAAATCGCTTGTGATAGGCATCCAAGCGCATATTGCCATGCTCCAGCAGGGCTTGGCTTGCAAGCAGCGTGAAGCGCGAGTCGCCCTCGGTATAGCGAACCTGACCAGCCAATACGATGAAAAATAGCGCAAAAGCCGCCAGAACGGCAACCCAGCGCGATGGATGCAAATCAAATCCCATGTCGCCAAGATAGTGAAGCCGAGTCAATCGGCATCAATCATCGGTCGATCTTTGTCCTGATTTGTTATCGATTGGGTTTGAATGGCAAAGTTGGCAAAGACTTGTTGGGCATTGCAGTTGAATCATGGGGAAGGCCGAATTTGCAATGACCTGTTATTGACGCGCTTTCACAGCGCAACCGAATACATGCCTTACTTGATCCTAGAACCCTTGGTCTCGCCTTAGATTTCATGCGACGGTGCCTACGACATTCACTTCTCGATCTAGGTGAATGCCGTATTTTTGAAGGACATCGGCCATGATTTCGCTGGATAGGGCTAGGATATCTGCGCCTTTGGCTCCGCCGTGGTTCACGAGCACGAGTGCCTGCTGGGCGTGGACCCCATGATTGCCAATGCGTTTGCCTTTCCAGCCGGCTTGCTCGATGAGCCATCCCGCGGGCACTTTCATGGTTTGGGCATCGACGACATAGCCTGGCAGGCTTGGATGCAGAGCCTTGAGCGCTTCAAATTGTGCCAATGGAATCTCAGGATTCTTGAAAAAGCTGCCCGCATTGCCGATCACAGCCGGGTCGGGCAATTTGCTTTGCCGAATCGCGACCACAGCCTTGCTCACCGCTTGGATCGTGGGCACAGTCACGCCCTGCCTGTCCAGCTCTTCCTTGATCGCTCCATAGTCAGTGTGCAATGCATGGGGGGCTTTGCTGAGCCTGAAATAGACTTGGGTGATGATGTATTGGCCTCTCAAGTCGCGCTTGAAGACCGAGTCGCGGTAGCCAAACTGGCATTCATCTGGCCCAAAGGCTCGGATCTCGCCTGTTTGCAGGTGCATGGCCTGCAAGGAAACAAAAATATCTTTGATCTCGACGCCATAAGCCCCGATGTTTTGGATCGGCGATGCCCCGACGCTACCCGGTATCAAGGATAGATTTTCCAATCCGCCCCAATCATTTTCCAAGGTCCACAGCACGATCTCATGCCAAACTTCGCCACCGCCGATTGCGACCACCACCGATTGCGCGTCTTCTGCGATCACCGACCTTCCCAAAATCTTGTTGTGGATCAGCAGCGCATCGATGTCCCCGACAAGTAACATATTTGATCCACCGCCCAAAACGAATTTGGGCAGCGCTTGAATTTCAGACGTTTGTAAAAAAGTCTGCAAGGTGTTTGCTTCATCTGCCGCGACGTAGTAGCGGCACGAGGCTTCCAATCCGAAGGTATTCAGGTGGCGCAGGGAGATGTTTTCTTGCAGGGCAATGGGTGTCGCGGAATTCATGGTGCAAACTTGGGCAGGATTTGTAGGATTTCTAGCTGTAGGTGGATGATTTGGGATGCGGATACAATTTGGATTTTGAATGCTCGATTGAGTTGGGGCACAACCATTCGGCGCCAGAGGCGGGAATCGATAGCCCTTTGGCCGGAGGCCAAGGGCTCACGGATTTTGCAGCCAATCGATCAATCCTTGGTAATAGGCGTCTGCGACATCGCGCACGCGGTTGGGCACGGGCGTGGTCATGCCTGTGGGCGTGAAGTCTTTTGCATTGAGGCGCTTGGCTTCTTGAATGTTATCTTGGAGCAAACTCTCGCCAAAACAAAGGGTGCCATTGATGAGGCGGGTGAGTTGCAGGTTGCGGGCAAAGACGCCCACGTCGGCGGTGCGCAAGGATGCATTTTTCAGGTAGGGGAGGCGGTCGTCCCAGACGATGGGCGGCACCCCCAATTTTTGCTCATGGGCGCGCAAGACGGCTGCACACAGGCGCTGGGATTGCTGCAAATCGTCGCTCAGCAATTTGGCCGCAAACGACAGACGATCAATTGGTTCCTTCAATTCGCCAGCCATGAAACTGCCGGGGATGAATGCCATGCTGTAATTGTCTTGAACGGCTTTGCGGTAGCCGTTTGCGGCAGTTTCATTGTTGGCGCCGACGTTGTAGTGAATGATGAACGTGAGATGAGGCTTGAATGCATTGATCTTGCGGGCGCGCTCGACAAATTCGGCTTTCAGGAATGCGATGCGGTGGATCTGTGCCAAGCTGGCTTTGTTGCGCCAGAATGCGGCATCTTTTTCTTCGATGTGAAAGTCGCGCACATAGTTGGCGCCTGCACAGCGCAGTTTCCAGACATCTGGCGCGGGCGGATCCACCAATTGGCCATGCTCGGCGAGCCATTTTTCATGACGCAGCACCTCGCGGTCCAGCCATTGGTCAAAGGTCATGTCGAATGCGTTGAGTCCCTCGATTTGGCGTGTGAGCAATACCTCCGCGCCAGCGCTGCGCAGGCGCTCAGCAAGCACTAGCGCAGTGCCGAGCGCGAGATTGCCTTCGCAAAAGCCGATTTCCTCCGTGAGACCATTGGTCTCGTTGGGGAGAATGCGCACAAATTTCTCCTCCAAAAATTGGGCGTAGTCCATGAGCCCGCCGACATGACCCGGATCGAGGGCGACGCGCAGGCCCCGCAGGGGCTGGGATGCAGAGGGGGTGTAAATAAAGGGCTGCGGGACAGCCTGTAGGCTTTTAAAATCCGCTGGATTCCAGTGTTGTTCGCCCTTGGCAGCATAGCGCTGCAGCAGGGTATCGGTCGGCAGGCTGTACACCATTTTGCGAAACAGCTCGATTTCATCCCAATAGATCACGGCCTCTGGTGCACGCTTGGGTTGCGAGGTGTCGGGGGTAAACATCTCCAAGCCGCGGCTGCTCACCAGAAATTGGTTATGGAGCGTGGAGTCCTTGACCAAATAGGTTGCGGCGCGTTCGGAAGTCATGCGCTCCTGCTCACTCGGGATGTGCTTGCAGGCAAAGGCCAGCGTGAGCAAAGCCAGCACGATTCCGATGCCCAGCATCGGCAGTTTCAGTTCTGAAAGACGCTTCATAGTGCGGATTTACGTACTTTGTGCGGAGATGGCAAAGTCGAATCATCCACCTGCGCATCCCAAAAGGAAAAAAATGCGCATTATTTTGGGCAGCAGCCTTGGGCTTTTGCTGCTTTTGGCTTTGCTGCATCGGCCTCTATTGCGTGCCGTGGGCGATTATCTCATTGTGCAAGACGATTTGGAGCCCGTGGAGGCGATGTTTGTGTTGTCGGGAAATTCTTTTGACCGGGGCAAGGAAGCGGCGCGGCTCTACCATGAAGGATGGTCCCCGCGCGTGGTGTGTTTGGGTGGCGAGCACAGCCCGGGTTTGCAACTGTATGACATTCAGGATCTCACATTTGAAGGGACGCGGCGGGTGCTGCGCGAGGAGCATGTGCCCGAGCCGGCGATCGACAGCTTGCCCGAGGGAACGAGCACGTTTGAGGAATTTGTGGCCATCGAGCGCTACTGCAAGCAGCGTGGCATGCACAAAATCATGGTGGTTTCAAGCTGCTACCATACGCGGCGCATCGATGCATTTTTCAGGCTGCGGCTACACCTCGCGGGCATCGAACTCGTGCTACGGGGATCGCATGAAACCGACATCGATGAGGCGACCTGGTGGAAATCGGAATCGGGCCTCATTTTTGTGAACAATGAGTACATCAAGTATTTTTATTACTGGATGCGGTATTGAGTGGGGGAAGGAGGTTGAACAAAGCGGGTCTTTCATCCAATTCTCAAATCTTCGGTGTAATTTTGCAGCATGTCAGCCACCTCGACTCATCTTCAGGACTTGTTGCGCAGCAACGACATCCGCCATACCGACGGGCGCATGGCGATTTTGTTGCATTTTGATGGTGCTGGGCATGCCTTGTCGCAGCCTGACTTGGAAAAAGCCCTAGGCGACCTCTATGACCGCGTGACGATCTACCGCACGCTCACATTGTTTTTGGAGAAGGGGATTTTGCACAAGGTCCTTGATGATTCAGGGGCGATGAAATATGCCCTGTGTCCCGATGCATGTCATGACCACGAGCACGCCCATCAGCACGACCACGTGCATTTCAAGTGCCTGCGTTGCGGCAATACCAATTGTATCGAAGATGTAGAGGTGCCGTCGATTGTATTGCCCAAGGGCTATACACTTACCGAAGCCAATTTTTTGTTGAGCGGAATTTGCAAGGCCTGCAATTCAAATTGAGGGCAAGGCGTAGGTTTTTGAAGGTTGGTGCTGATCAACCTCAGTTCTGGATGCGGATTGTGGTGATCCTTGTAAAAACGAAGGGTGTGTTGGCCAAAGAATGTTGTTGATTTTGTAGGTACGCGTTGCATCGCGTACCTACAAAATCAACAAAAATTCACCTCCAAAACGGTACGAATAGCCTGTTGTCGGTAAGACATTCCAGAAAGCTAAAGCGATTAAGGCCAGATCCCAATCCTCAATTCTCCATTCTCAATGCGCATGATTACAGCGTCCGACGCTGCGCATGTTGAGCACTTGTGCGATGGCGATGCCGATGGCGCCTGTCGAGACGAGATAGGGCTCGACGGATTCGGGAGCGAAAAAGAAACCGAAGGTGATCAATGACATGCCCACGGAAAGCGCGACTACTGGGCGAATGTCGTGGTGCACAGTAAAGTAGCTGCGCAAAACGCCGTAGGCACCAAAGCCCACACCAAAGGCCAAGAGCAAGCCTTCCATCAAGTGGGAAGCCAAAAACTGCATCCCGATGAGCGGGAGCACCGAGATGAGCATCGGCGTGAGGGCACAGTGAATCGCGCAAGCCAACGATAAGAAGGCGCTGATGCGATTGGAGCGATCTGTATTCCGATGACTATGCGTGTGCATTCCGTATTCTTGTGAGCTCAGCATCTTGTATTTCTTCTGCAACTATGTTGCAAATGTAAAGCGAAAATTGGTAAATGAAACAGTGTTGCAAAAAGAAATACGTTTTTTCACGACAAAGCCCGCTTCTAGGTTTCTATCTTTAAAATTTCTTCCTACTTTTATGCGGTTGTTACAACCCGCAATTGAGACCGATGAGAAAGACTTCTTTATTTTTGCTTGCCGCTTCTGTTTTTGGCTTGCTTTTCGTAGGGTGTAAGGAGAAGCCAGTGACCACACCTGGTGACTTAGAAAGCCCTAAAATCGTGATGACCAGCCCGGTAGAACTCCCACAAGGACAGTATATCCAGGTGCTCAGCTCAGATAGCTTCTTCGTGGACGTGACATTTTCCGACGACAAAGAGCTACGTGACTGGGAAATCACCGTGCGCTTCATGCCTGAACTCAACTACTTGCGCACTGCCGTGCAGCCTTGGAAAGAAACCTGGTTTGGCGACTTGGATGGCGTCACCGGAGCTGTGAACTTCAAAGAGTTTGTGAGCTACGACCCAACCGCTGGTCCTTATGAATTCACCGTCAAGGTGACCGACATGGAGGGCAAAACTGCCACTCGCAAGACCTATTTCTTCGTGAGAAACCAAGACGATCTTGTTGGTTCTGCAATCACCTATTCGATGCCAGACACCAGCAACGTGGACAGCTTTGCCATCGGCAACGACATCCACATCATGGCACAGGCATTTGAAAATGGCGATCCTGTAAAAGATGTCTACCTCCGCATCCGCGACAAACTCACCAAGTCGATCTTGGTCGGTAGCGAGATTCACTGGGACACCGTCTACGTCACGCCTTTTGTGATCGATACCACCGTGACTGTGCCTGCTG
>JANPHP010000026.1:0-11877 GCA_031424495.1 Bacteroidota bacterium
ATTTTATTCCCGAGGCGATTGATGAAAAATCAGGGATGTCGGCAGAAGAGGCACTCGCAATTGCTGAAAGAGGCATGGGTGGCATCGAGCTCAACTCTGATCTGTTTGATTCACTTTCTGGCTCACTCGAAGGCTTGAAAAGCAATGTCGATAAGTTGGCAAAAATTGAAGACGCTACTGTCGCTACCAACGAGTATACCGCTAGCGTGCGCAGTGCTACCGGCAAAATGTCTCAGTTGAACGATGGCTATGCATCCACTGTTGATGCTATGAGCAGCCTCTCCAGCAGTGTCGGTGGCGCAGCTACGCAAGCACACGCCTATCATGAAGAAGTACAACGCGTGACCAAGAACTTGGCCTCGTTGAATGCTGTCTATGAATTGGAATTGAGCGATGCACAACAGCATATCGCCACGATCAATAAGTTCTATCAGAGCCTTGGTGGCGCCATGACCAATATGGTCGAAGCCTCCAAAGACGCTGAAGCTTATCGCAATGAAGTCGCTGGTCTTACCAAAAATCTCCGCGACCTCAACTCGATCTACGGTGGCATGTTGAATGCTATGACCAATCGCGGTTGATTTATTCGTTTCGTGAATTTTAGCGGTTAATCTCAGAAAGGAGTAAATCAAATGGCAGGTGGTAATCTATCCCCCCGGCAGAAAATGATCAACATGATGTATCTCGTGCTCACAGCGCTTCTTGCGCTCAACGTGAGTGCTGAGATTCTGGACGCCTTCAGAAGCCTCCGTGATTCGTTGCATGAGTCTGCCGAAAGCTTCGGGGAAAAAAACAAGGACACAAAGGGCGGCATCAAGGCAAAAATTGCTGAGGAAGTCGGCAGTGGAAACCATAAAAATGAGTACCTCATTGCTATGGTCGATCTGGTCGAAAAGAAATCCAATGAGCTCGTGGGCGGCATCGATGCACGCATCAAAATACTTGAGGGATTCGCTGGCCTAGACCCTGCAACAGGCGAAATGGCTAGCATGAACGATCTCGAACACAACTATCATTTCTGGATTGGAAATGATGCAGCAAATGGTGGCCGAGGAGATGGCGAAGCTTTGAAACTCAAAGGCGAGTTGAACGGTTTTGTCGACTGGGCAAATGAATTTGTTGCAAAAGACGACACCGCAAAGATGTCTGATTTGGCCAAAAACCCTTTCAAGCATCTTGCTGAGGATCATGAAGGACATGTGTGGGAATACCACACATTCCACGGCAAGCCTGTCGTTGCTGACTTGGCGCTGATGGAAAAATTCAAATTGGATGCACAAGAAGTACACAGCGATCTGCTCAACTATGTGAAAGCTAAGTTGGGTGCTGTGACCTTCAAAATCGACTCCTTGATCGCGGTTGACGCTCCTGAGTCACGTGTTGTGGCTGCTGGTATGAAGTTTGAAACCAAATTGTTTGTTGCAATGTCTTCGAGCGAAATCAAGCCTGAGTTTTTGGGCGGTGGTGTTTCGACTGACAAAAGCGGCAACTTCGGTACCTTGACTCAAACCGCTCCTGGCGGATTTGCCAAAGGCCAAACCGAAAAGGAAGTTTCCTACGGAGCAACCATCAAAGTGCCCCGTGCAGACGGTGGCATCGAAGAGTTGAAAGTGCAAGGCAAGTACACCGTGCGTAAACCTGAAGTGGTGATCACTTCAGCTTCCGTTCAAAACTTGTATTCTAACTGTGGCAATACCATTAACGTGGATTGCCCAGCACTTGGCGAGTTCTACTCACCTAGGTTCACTGCTACCGAAGCTCAGGTGTTGCCTAGCAGCACCGACAAGCGTATCGTTACTTTGGTGCCTACCGGCAAGACTTGCGTCTTGGGTGTGAGCTCATTGACCAACGGTCAGAATATCAAAATCGATGATATCAAGTACAGGGTTATCAAACCACCACGTCCTGAAATCATCCTCGAGGTGCTCGGCAAAGAGTACAACGGCTCGTCGCCAATCCCAGGCAAGGCAGACTGCAAAGTCAAACTGCGCCCAGATAACGACTTCCGCAATGCTCTGCCCAAAGATGCAAGGTACGTGATCGACAACATCGATCTTCTTTCCCAGCGTTCATTGGGTGCTCCTACCAAGGTAGGTTCATTCAGTGGCAGCGGAAAAGATGCAGTCGCTGGTGTGTCTGTGCCCCTCGGCAACTCATTGAAGTCTGACCCTCCTGGAACGAAGATTTTCTTCAAGATTGGCGCGGTATACCGCCTCAACTTCCAAAACAAGAAGGTCGAAGAACAATTTGGAGATAGGGAACTGTTTATCGGCGCAATCATTAAATAATTTATCTGTCATGAAAAGATTAGCTTTTCTTACCTTAATGCTGCTCCTGAGCGGAGTCATGGCGGAGGTGGTCGCTCAGATTCCTGGCGCACGCATCCCTCCACGTGTCGACGATCACTTCTGGAGGAGGAAGGTCGTGAACCGTATTGATCTTACAGAAAAGATCAATGAGCCGCTCACCTATTCCGAGAGCCCTGGCTTGTATGGCAATCCTGCCTACGGCGAGACGCAAGGCATTATCACTGCGCTTATCAATGGCTTGAAATCAGGCAAGTACCTTGCCTATCATCCAGATAGCCTCAACAAGTCGTTGACCTACGAAGACGTCG
Source organism: Bacteroidota bacterium (assembly GCA_031424495.1). Taxonomy (GTDB): domain Bacteria; phylum Bacteroidota; class Bacteroidia; order J057; family JADKCL01; genus JADKCL01. The sequence continues at coordinate 2,618 of JANPHP010000026.1, forward strand.
TTAAGATGGCCTCACAAATCGAAGGCACCAATGGTGGCTCCGACGAGAGCTTTGACGAAGAAGGCGGTGGTTTTGACGAGTTTGATGGTGGCGATGATTTTGGTGGTGACGAATTTGGCGGTGGTGATGAGTTTGGCGACGACTTGGGCGGTGGCACCGAAGGTGACTCCGATCCAGCAGGTGGTGCTACTGGCGCCGCTGTCGAAGGCGACTTTTCCTACGCTGCTTATGAGTCTGCTCTTGAATTCATCGAAGATCGTATCTTCGACAAGAATCGTTCCGACATGATCTACGACATTCAGTTCGTGCGCCTTGTGTGGGTCGATCCAGGTGAAACTCTTCCCGATAAAAACCTTGTTTGCTTCCGTTATGCAGATATCCTCGAAACCCTTGAGGATACCCAATGGAAAAACAAGTTCAATGATGCGGAGTACCGCAACATGAGGGAAATCTTCGAATTGCGCCTTTTCAGCAGCTATATCATCAACGTTTCAGGACGTGGTGTCAGGACCCTCGAAGAGGCCGACTTCCGCCGCAACCAACTCGTTGAGTTTGAGCATCACCTCTGGTGCTACTGAGAATCAATTGAAGGACTTCTTCTTCAAAAAGTATATGCGGGGAGCTTCGGCTCCCCGCTTTGCGTTTAGGGGATAGCTATTCTCGGCTTTTACTGGTACAGGCCATAAGACCATCTACACTCATGGCGAATCTTCGTTTTGTCAGCCGCGATTTGCATCCTTTTTTAGGCTAATTTTGCGCCATGATGAAGATCGGCAATTGGAACACCTTGACCGTGCTCAGGGATACCAAATTTGGGCTTTTCCTCGGCGATGAGGCCGGCAACGATGTATTGTTGCCCAATAAGTATTGTCCCAAGGATGCCAAGGTGGGCGATGAGCTCTATGTGTTTTTGTACCGCGATTCAGAGCAGCGATTGATCGCCACCAATCTGCAGCCGCTGGTCAAACTCAATCAGTTTGCTTACCTGCAAGTAAGGCAGATCGCCACCGTCGGGGCTTTTCTTGATTGGGGATTGGAAAAGGACCTCTTGGCGCCCTACAAGGAACAAGATCCACGCATGGAGGTGGGGAAATCCTATATCATTTATCTTTACCTGGATGATCTCACCGGCCGTTTGGTGGCCACCAATCGCATCCGCAGGTACCTCAACAACGAGAACCTCGATGTCGAGGCTGGTGACGAGGTCCAATTGCTCATCATCGATGAAACCGATTTTGGGTTCAGAGCGGTGGTCAACCACCGGTACTCTGGCATGTTATACCGTTCGGAGCTATTTCAGGCAGTGAAGATTGGCGATCGCCTCAAAGGCTACGTGAAGACGGTGCGTCCGGACAACAAGTTGGATCTGTCGCTGCAAAAATTAGGATTTGAAAACGTCACCGATCAGACGCAAGTACTCCTGAATAAGCTTACCGAGGCGGGTGGCACGCTTGCCATTGGCGACAAGAGCGACCCGGATTCAATTCAGAAGCTGTTGAATATGAGCAAAAAGACATTCAAAAAGGCAGCCGGGATATTGATGAAACAAGGCTTGGTTGCCGTCGACGATCATGTCATCGTCATGATTGGCGCTGCTAAGTAGAACTGAATAGCCAAATCAGAGAGCCTGATTCCGGCGATTGCTGAGGTAGCGGTCCAAGGCAAAAAGCAATGTGACTGCTGTGATACTCATGGCAAGAATCAATGGTACTTGAATGTGCTCGAAGACCGAGGAGGTAGCTTGCAGTGCTTTGGCTACCTCAGGCCTCTCGGCGATCGGTTGATTTTTGCCGGGCAATCCAAAGATCCCTAGAAGCGTAAGCACAAGGGTACTCGCTGCGATGCCAATCCATCCCCGACGAGAAATGAGCGGTATTGATTTGCGAACCGATCGTTTGGCATCAGCACTGATTCGGCCCATGACAGACTGCGTAAAATTGGCTGGAGCACGCTCTACATCCGCCTCCTGCATGAGGTCGCGAAGCATGTCGTCGAATAGATCTTGTTCCTCATTCATAAAATACCCTCCAATTCACCTTTGAGCAGGCCCTGCAAAATGTCGTGTAACTTCTTGCGAGCCCTATGCAATTTAACTTTAATGTTGGACACTTCGATGCCCGTGATTTCATGAATCTCAGCCAAGCTGAGTTCATTGTAGTAGTACAGCCCTATCAAATTGGCTTCCTCTCCCTGCAACTTGTTGATCGCGAGCTTGATATAATGCTTGCGCTCATTGCTCCCCAATTGACTCAAGCCGCTCTCCGTATCATCAAAACTCACATTCTGCACCGCCCGTTCATCGGTACTTTGGTGATCGACCTTGAGCTTGCGCTGCTTGGAGATCGCCGTGTTGTAGGCAATCCTGAATAGCCAAGTCGAAAACTTGGCCTCCTGCCTGAACGTCGACAGATTCTTGAAAGCCTTCAAAAATGTATCCTGTGCGCATTCCTCAGCATCTTCTGCATTTTTGGTAATGCGAAAGCAGATCGTGAAGATCAAATCCTTATAGTATTCTACAAGTAGCGCAAAGGCATTTGTGTCGCCCTTGAGTACCCGCCCTATATGATATTCTTCGTTGGGAACCTGCATCGCCACTTTAGACTCCAGCATGCCGCCGCTGGTTACACTCAATATCGCCTTTTTTTTCGGATTTTGAATGCATCCTCGGAAAGCAAGATGAATTGCGCCCCACTGGTTCTACTTTTCAACGATAGGACTTCTTTGTGAAGTGCCTCCGTGCAACGATGAAACTGGGGCAATGCGCTTGCAATGGAGTTTTTGGGTCGAAAGCCGAAAAGTTTCCGTAAATTGTTGCGAGAAAATGTTTTGGGTGTGAGAAAAATTGGGTTGCGTTGCGGTTTGCTGCTTGCTGTTTTGTTGTGTGGTGGTCAGTGGCTTTGGTCACAAGGAAACAATTTGACCCTACTTTCCCGTTGGGACAACAACAATCTCCCCATCAATTACAATTTGGTTTACAATGAGGTATTTGGCTGGGCGAATGGTGCCGGGCAGGAGTTTGCAATCCTAGGATCCCACCAACGCACCTATTTTATCGAGGTGACCAATCCCACAACACCGATCGTGCGCGACAGTGTCGAGGGCACCTACCCGGTTTGCATCCACCGTGACTTCAAAACTTACCGGCACTACTGCTATGGCGTGGCGGATGAGGGCAACTCCACCTTGCAAATCATCGACATGTCTTACCTGCCAGACTCGGTGCATGTGGTCTACAATAGCGCGCAATTCTTTGAGCGGTCTCACAACATTTTCATTGACACTACCCGTGGCAGACTCTACGCGGTCGGCACGAATACCCAAAATGGCGGCGTAATCATCTTTGATATCGCTACCAATCCTGAAGTGCCCACGCTATTGGCAAGCGTAAACCTCAATAGCTATACCCATGACCTGTCGGTGCGCAAAGACACTGCCTACATGAACAATGGCTACGATGGATTGAAAATCATCGACTTTACGGTTCCTACAGCACCGGTGACGCTTGCCACTATGCCCAGTTACCCGCAACAAGGCTACAATCACAGCTGTTGGCTCACAGAAGACGGCGACTACCTCGCCATGTGTGACGAGACACGCAACAAAAGCTGCAAAATGGTCGATGTGCGCAACCTCAACAATGTAAACGTGGCCGCACTCTTCAGGTCTGCTTTGCTCGGGCCAGCTGACACCACCAGCATTCCGCACAATCCTCTGGTGACGGGGCAATATGTCTGCGTTGCCTATTACCACGATGGCATTCAAATTTGGGACATCGCCAACCCAGCAAGCCCGCAGCATGCCGCGGGATACGATACCTGGCCCACGAATACCAATTACAACGATTATTACGGTGCTTGGGGATGTTATCCCTTCTTGCCGTCGGGGACGGTCTTGGGTTCAGATGTTCACAATGGCTTGTATGTGTTCAGGGTACCCTTTCCATTCCCACGCCCCATCACGGCACAGGTGAGCACCGTGCCAGCGACCTGCAGTTACACAAGCAATGGCGCCGCCACCGTGACGCCCAGCGGCGGCACGCATCCCTATACCTACCTCTGGTCGTCTGGTCAGACCGTCGCCAATCCGCAGTCGATGCTGCCTGGCACCTACACCGTCACGATTAGTGATCGTTATGGCTACAACATCGTGCAGACCGTGGTCATTTCCAGCCCAGCGCCGCTCCAGACAAATGCGCAAGTGGCTGCAGAAACTTGCCTCGGCACTGCCGACGGCGAGATCGACTTGTTGCCGTCTGGCGGTACACCGGGCTATTCCTACCTCTGGAGCACGGGCGACATGGTCCAGGACCTGAACAGCCTCACGGCTGGGCTTTATAGCGTCACGATCACCGACAGCCTAGGCTGCACACGCGTTGATACCATACCCGTTTCTGCGCAGTTCCTGAGCCCGATCGCCGATGCGGGCCTAGACACGATCGTTTGCAAAAATTTCCTGCTCATGCAGGCCCAACAGCCGCTGCAAGGTGTCGGCCATTGGCAAGTGATCAGCGGGGGCGGGCAAATTCAAAACGTGAATCTGCCCACGACGACCGTGACGGGTCTGCAAGCTGGCGCAAATGCAATTGCTTGGATCGTATATGACGGGCAATGCTCAGATGTGGACACGCTGCACATCTGGGTGAGGAGCACAGCGCTGATCGATGCAGGAGCCGATACCGTGGCCTGCGGCCCGAACCTGCAATTGCAAGGCAGCAGCCCCGGCGGCGGATTGGGCACTTGGGTGGCACAACCTCCCTCAGTGAGCTTTAGCAATATCAATGATCCGCAAGCCAGCATCGGCGGGCTGCAAGTCGGCCAATATCAGTTGTATTGGTCGGTGACCGATGGCAATTGCCAGGCCATTGACTCCTGCAATGTGATCGTGAGCAGGCCACCTTTTGCAGCATTCAGCTATGCGATTGTGGGCCTGAATGCGACCTTCACCAACGTGAGTCAATATGCCACCACATGGCACTGGGATTTTGGAGATGGGGCCACGAGCAACTTGCAGCAGCCTAGCCATAGCTATGCGGTCGATGGCATTTATTCGGTCTGCCTCATCGCGACCGACACCTGTGGCAGCGATACCACCTGTCAAGGAGTCAATATTTCGACGGTCGGGCTAGCCGGCCAGCAATTGCCACAGGTGCAGACATGGCCATCTCCAACTAAAGGCCTGCTACATGTTGCGGTCAGTGGCGTTTTGGAGGATAGGATCGGCTTTGATGTTTATGATGTGCACGGCAGGTTGGTGCGCAATGGCGACGCTGTTCAAGTCTGGACCATCGACTTTGCAGATTTGCCCGATGGCCTGTATTTCTTGGCTTTGCATGCTGGTGAATGGAAATGGGCGACCAAGGTGCTGAAGCAATAAGCAGCGATTCTATTCCCCCAATTCCAACACATAGATCACCTGCCTGAAAAAGAACAGGGTCCTGAAATCTTCGCGGTAGACCATTTTGAGTCCAAGTTGCTGGAAGGCATCTTGCCATCCTGCGTCGGTCTTGTTGGTATGCGGGTGGCCTTCAAATTCCAGATTGACCAATGAATCGGTGAAAAAGGTGAGCTCCCGCTGGATCGGATTGCTGTAAATGTCTTCCATGATTACCATGCGCCGCCGGGTCACGCGTCTCGCCTCTGTGATGATCTGCACTGGGTCGGGAGTGTGGTGCAACATCGTGATCATCAGGCTGGTGTCGAATGTCTTATCTGCAAATGGCAATTGCCGACCATCGTACAAGATGGGCACCACATCGGGGAAGAAGCTGAGATTTTGGATATCTAGCGGGGTGATGTCGAATCCATCCGCGCGAAGGGCCTTGCACAATCCGCCATGGCCCGCCCCGATGTCGAGGATGGGCACACCTGAGGTGAGGTGTCGCGCGATGCGTGCCTGCTTGATGCGTAGCCGCGCAGGGATGCTTTTCATGACCCACTGCCTAAACCATTGGCGGTGCAGCAGCCACTCCGACAAATTCACCCCTGGCCGCTTGAAAACCCATTCGTAGGCCATATAACTGAGCAAAAGCAAATACTCAAGACTCACCAACAACGCCTGCTCTTGTATGCCAGGATAGAAATATGCGATGTAGGTAAATGGGATCAAGCTAGCCCACAGAATCGCGTAACGGTATTTTCCCAACACCGACAGGGCCACAAGCGGGGCGATATACCAAGGATGCAAGACGGGTGAATGCAATTGGTACAAAGTCAGGGCCACCAAAATCGCGGTCGGCAAGTTTTCCCAATTGGGTTGCTTCTCGGTGAATGCACGCCACAAAATGATCGCCAACATGATCCATGGCAATGCCAGCGCGAATACATGATGCAGGCCACCATCGATCGCCCGCACCCAATTGTGAATGCCAGCATTGAATTCAAAGTATTGAAAATAGAGTTTGAGGCTGGCTTGGAAGTGCCATACATTCACCCGATCAAAAAAAGTCGCAAAGAGCAAGATGCACAGCGTGACCGACAGACCCGTCACGGTCCAGAACTGCTTGCGCGGCAGACGCCGCCACAGGTAGGGAAACACCAAGACGGGGAGCAGCTTCGCACCGATGGAGAGGGTGAACATGGCTGCTGCACCCCAAAGTTTTTCATTCGCCAGAAGCCACAACGCTGCTAGCAAAAAGAAGATCATGAAAGCCTCCGTATGCACGTTGCCCGCCAGCTCCAAAATGATCATCGGATTGAGGACATAGAGCAATACTTGCTTGCGTGGCAGGTTGATGCGCTTCAGCAACTTGCCCAACAGCCAAATGGAGCCCACTTCAGCTAGGATTACAAACGCTTTCAAAACCGTGACCGCAATCGCAACATTACCCCCAGAGATCCATGCAGACAGCCCAAACAAGCCCTGCAACACAGGAGGATAGACCGAATAATATTGTTTGGAATTCAGATGGGCATAGAGCGGCGCCCAATCCTGACTTGCGGATGGTTCGAGATGCTCCATCCATTGAATAGGCTGATAATCATAAGGATTGGCGCCTGATAGCAGCACGCGGCCATCCCAGACATAGCGATAAAAATCGTCGCTGAGCATGGGCAGGCCCAGCAACATGCCGAGTCGTACCAAAATGCCTAGGCGCAGGAGTAACTTGTGGCGCAGATCATCGTCGGGCAAGCGCAGCAATGCGGCATAGCTGCCCAAGCCAATCAATAGCAGAAGCGCCATCAGCCAAAATCCACGCACGCTGGGATCCCCGATATCGGGCCTTTGCACAACCAAGTGTATCGCCAACAGACTCGCGGCCCACGCCGCCATCATGCCATACTCGAGGGTTCGCTTGCTTTGCATCAGCCCTTCTATTTGGCGGAATAGAATGCGTGCCGTACCGAGAAGTAAAAAATGGTGCTGTAGCCGATGATGAGCATGATGTGAAAAGGCAGCATGCCAAAGCTCTGGTAATAAAATTCCATCGCCACGCCAAAGCCAAAATACAGCAAGAGCAGGCCTTCCAATACGGTGCCGCCCGAGATGCGACGACTCAGGTATTGCTTGCGCGATTGCCAAGTCTCTTTGCCATCAGTGAGGTTAAATTTCGGGGTGCGGATGAAGGGCGTTTTGCGGCCGATGTAACCCTCGACTGTCGCGATGGCATTGTGCATGCTCAGGCCCATCGTCACGCAGAGGAAGATCGGGAATGTGCTCAGAAATTTAAAAAATCCCAGCCAGCCGCGGCCGCCTACGCGGTTGCGGCGCGAGACCCAAAAGAATAGGATGAGCGCCAGCATCGATCCCGAAAAAATCGAGGCATATTTCATTACCTCGCGGATGCCAGGATCGATCTCATGAAAAAATACAAGCGGCACGCTGAGCAAGGCATTGGTGGCAATGCAGACAAAAAGCAAGCTGTTGAGCAAGTGAAAGGTCGCATGCAATTTGGTGCCCAGTGGCAGCTTGGCGTTGAGTACTTTGCCCAAGTTTTTGCGCGCTGTCTCGGCTGCGCCTTTGGTCCAGCGGAATTGCTGGCTCTTTACGGCGCTCATATTGGCGGGGAGCTCGGCTGGGGAATCGAGGTTTTCGAGAAATTTGAAGCGCCAGCCTTTCAACTGGGCGCGGTAGCTCAGATCGAGGTCCTCGGTAAGGGTATCGCTCTGCCAGCCGCCAGCTTCGTCGATGGCGCTGCGACGCCAGATGCCGGCGGTGCCGTTGAAATTGATGAAGTAGCCAGCCGAGTTGCGACCTTGCTGCTCGACGGAAAAGTGGGCGTCCAAGGCAAATGCTTGGAGCTTGGTGAGCATGGAGTAATCCCGATTGATGTGCTCCCACCGCGTCTGCACCACGCCGATACCGGCATCTTGAAAATGGGGGATCGTCGTGAGCAAAAAGTTGGGATGCGGCAAAAAGTCTGCGTCAAAGATGGCGATGAATTCGCCTTTGGCGCTCTCAAGACCTTCTTTGAGTGCGCCGGCTTTAAATCCTTGGCGATTGCTGCGGTGCAGGTGCACGATGTCTACCCCGCGCTGCTGCCACTCAGCCACCTTTTGGGCCACGATGCTCGTGGTCTCGTCGGTGGAGTCGTCGAGCACTTGGATCTCCATGCGACCCTTTGGGTACTCAAACACCGCAATCGCATCGATCAGGCGCTCAACTACATACATTTCATTGTAGATCGGCAATTGCACCGTGACACTCGGCCAGACCGTGCCCGCTGCCATCGCAGGCAAGGCTTCATGCTCCTTTTTCATGCGTTTCTGAAAACGCAGGTAAAGAAAGGCCAAATGAACCTGCACGACGCTGTACATCAGGATGAAGGTAAGCGACGAAATGTAAATGATCAAAAAGGCTAGGCCCATACACGGTGAATCGACTAACGTTCGAGCTACAAATATCTAAAAATGGTGTAAAGAATCTTATACCCCGCCAGAATCGTTCCCTTGACAGTCCCAGAAACTTTGGACACTCCTATGCGGCGGCGGTAATTGACGGCGACCTCAGTGGTCTTCAGGTGCATTTTGGCGGCTTTGAGTTGCATCTCCACCGTCCAGCCATAGGTGGTGTCTTTCATGCCGAGGTCCAGCAACTGCTGGAACCTGATCGCTCTGAAAGGCCCCAAATCGGTGTACCGCGTGCGGTAAAACCACCGGATGAGGGTCGTCGCCAACCAATTCCCGAATATTTGCTGGGGCGTCATGGAGCCTCGGGCGCGGGCGCCCAGCGCCCGCCAGCCCATCACCAAGTGAAAAACATGCTCCACCATCGGGGCGATTTCGAGCGGCCTCTCAGCAGGAAAGTCGCGGTGATAGCCCGCA
>JANPHP010000027.1:0-7980 GCA_031424495.1 Bacteroidota bacterium
ATCATCACAATGGAGCTTGAGGCGACCATGATCCAGATGAATTCCGAGAAGTTCAAGGAGGCCGAGGTCATGGAAAAGCGGCTCAAGGAAATCACCGGAAAGCTCACGCGACTCAAGGAGCGGTTCGTCCTGCACGAGGAAATCACCAAGGCCGACTACGAGGAATTCAGCGAAAAACTCAGGGCCGAGAAGCAGGAGATTTTGAGGGAATTGGAGCAAGTCCAGCAAAAAAGTTCGAACCTCATGCAAGACATCGAGGAGTGCGTGAAAATATGCCGAAATCTGGCCGTATTGTGGGAAAAGGGTGACTACCGCGACAAGCAAAGGGTTCAAAAAATAGCCTTTCCCGAAGGCATGTACTATTCCAAGAAAACCGACACAGTTCGAACCCCAAGGGTGAATGAGCTAATCCGCGTTTCCAGCGAATTGAGCAAGGTTTTAGGGCAAAAAGAAACGGGAGGAAGTATCAGTTATGATGCTTCCTCCCGTTGTGTACCGAGGGTGGGACTCGAACCCACACGAGTGTTACCCCAATGGTGTTTGAGACCATCGCGTCTACCATTCCGCCACCTCGGCATTAGGGAAGGCAAAGGTAACGATTATTTTGAATTTGATGCGGTACCTGCAAAATTTATTTTTAAAAAGGAAGGGCAGCTCGCGCCGATCTTCCTTTTTGGCCTGCAGGAGCGCTTTTCGCGCATTCCAAGATCATTTTTTCCGCTTTTTGGTCAGGTTGCCGTTGGCGATCACCTAGTACACATGGGCACTTGCGCGGCAGCACCCCGCGCTCAAAGGTGAGCCTGTCGGTCGTGAGGGCCTCCTCGTGCTGCAACAGCCTCCCTCGGCACCTCAACTCCCCAGCCTTCGAAAAAAAAGTAGTGCAAGTCTGTTCCTTGCACGGTTTTTGTACGTTACTTCAAAAACGATTACGAGAATCTATGAAACGTCTGTCACTGCTCCTCCTCCTTTTCGCATTCGCTACCGCGCTCACTGCGCAGATCGCTGTGCCACGCTTCTCCAAATACGATGTCGGTAAGACGGGCTGTAAAGTTTACCTCCCTGCCGATCCCGGTGAGTTTGAAATGACCCTGAGCGAGGATCAATCGGAGGTTTATACAGGTGAGGTCGACAAAGACGACTACAATTTTGCGGTGATCGTCGTGAAACTTTCAGAGTCCATCGGCGACGACAACGATGTGAAGAACGACCTGATCACAGCCTATTTGGATTTTCTCCAGGAGCAATTTAGCGTGACAAGCACTGCCGGCTATGGCCTCGGGCATACCTTGGAAAGCGCACCCAATGCGGTCGGTGTGATTGATTATTGGGAAGACAGCGACGGCTTGCAATATGCAATCAAGTCATGGTGCGATGGCAAAATCCTCTCGGTCATGCTGCTCTATGGCGCCGAGGAGTATCCGATCTTCAACGTGCAGGAGATGTTTCTGAATGGATTTCGCTTTCCTGAAAAGTGAGATCCTGAAAAAAACGACAATGTGCTTGCGGTCGCGATAGCAAGCTCAATTACCTGATAGCTTGCGCTTGAGCTCCTCAATCAGTTTTGCACTTTCTTCGAGAGCCCTGTCCTTTTCGGCAAGTGCGCTGTCCTTTTCAGCAAGTGCGCTGTCCTTCTCGGCAAGTGCGCTGTCCTTCTCGGCAATGGTATTGTCCTTCTTGGCAAGTGCCTGTTGCTGTTCCTCGATCTTCGCCTCCATTTTTCGCGTTTTCGCAGCCAGAAATGCCTCCATCACACGATAGGCTTCTTGTTCATCCTCAATCTTCTTGCGTTCTGCGGGTTCGGTGCCAGCATAGTGCAGTTTCTCCAGTATGTGATTCAATTCAGCATCGTCGGTATGCATCAGGTATTCCTTGACGATGCCATATTCGTCAACAAAATAGGCTTGCTCAAACACGCTGAGTAGTTTCTCAAGCTTTGTTTGCACCCTGCCCTTGATCCTGCGCAGTTGCACCACATAACAGTCATGCGAGAGCTTCTCGATAAACTCGCTCCTATGCGTGAGCACCTCATGTGAAAGCAGGTCGATGTATTGTCGATTGACCTGCTTTCACACTTGAGGTGATTTCAGGGAGGTCGAAGCACAAAAAGTAGATCGTCACTTGTGGCAAATTCCCTTCCCTTTCCTCCTTTTGCGGCGCTATCCCATTTTGCCGATCGAGATACGAGCGGTACCGCAACATGTCGACCGCGTCCCTCGGTTTTTGAAGCTCAATTTGCATCTGCATTGGAAAACCATCAGCATTATTGAGCGTCACAATGAATTTGCGTCGAAGAATCATGAAGCCAACACCTGCTTCATCTCGCAATGCGTAGTTTTCTGGGATCAAGTCAGCCTGAGCAATCTCTTCACCCAGCAAGGCCCCAATCAAAAACCTGACGCTGCGATCGTCTTGCATCAGTACCCTGAAACAACGTCGTAGATAGGATTTGCAATGATCATAAATGTTCCCCGCCTCAAAATTAGCTGCCCAAATTCACCTAGAAATAAACAGCCCCAGCAACGCCAAGTAACACAACTGCTACCTACTACCTACTACCTACTCCCTACTACCTTCTACCTTCCAACTCCTCATTCCCATCCCCAAATCCCCCAAAAAAAAGAAAATCTCAATACCGCTCCCTCAAAACCCCCGCATGATGCACAAAATGCCCCACCGTGGAATAAAACAGCGCATACACCGACATCGAATTCCCATTGCTCAGGCCGCAGCGCCACTTTGCCTCTTCGCTCAAAGAACGATACAGGGTGATGGTCGCTTGGCGCACTGCTGCAAATTCCTCCAGCAAATCCTCCATCGAGCGCGCATCTGCATGCGCAGCTGCGACATAATCGTCTTCCTCAAAACCCGGTAATGGCGTATCATCCTTGCGTGCAAAACGCAGTGCCCGATACGTAAAAATCCGTTCGGCGTCGATCAAATGGCCGAGCATCTCGCAGGGCGTCCACTTGCCCGGCGCATACCGATGGTGGGCTTTGGCGAGAAAATGTTCCCCAAAAAGCGAATTGACCTCGGCTACCTGATCGTGCAATTGGTCCAGGAGGCCCTTGTCACCTACGGCGCGAATATAGCCATGGTACCATTCCGGCGCCGAGGCTATTACCTGCTCAATATCAATGTTTTCCATCCTTCAATATTTAATCATTCTTTGGGTCGCGGTGCGCCCGTCTACCTGCAATTCTATGAAATACAAGCCATTGGCAAGTTGGGATTGCGTAAAATCTACAATGTGCAAGCCTTGGGCTTCATGGCCAAGGTTGCGCTTCTCGATATCGCGCCCCTGCAAGTCCACGAGTCGCACGCTCACTTTGGCAGCGCGGTGCAAGTAGTATTTGATCGCAAAATCCGTGTGAAATGGATTGGGATAGCCGCCAAGCAAGGCGACCAATCCATCTGTCGTCGTCGGGTCGTCCACGGCGATCGGCAGGTTGGGTGGATACTTGGGCGGAATGATCGCATGTACGCCCAAGGGCGCCTGACTGCTGTCGCTTGCCTGTTGGAGGTGAGCCGTCGTGTCGGCGCAATACCACGAGGTCTCCAAGCTTTGCGCATACTGACTGGCGTTGGCGACATTCGCAACATTCCAATAATCGGCTTGGGCGCGCTCCTTGTTCACATCCAAGACAAGGTAGCCATGATCAGAGAGGTTGGCATGCTTGATGTGGGGATTGGCGCCATTGATGATGCCCACCGGCACGCTCACGGCTGAGTTGGTGCTCGTGATGCTGGTGCATACATATTCGACGCCGACAGATCCTGCACCGGTAGATGCATTGTAGTTTGCTGTGGGCAAGTCATTTGCCCAAGCGCTGTGAATGTCGCCTGTGAGCACGACCACATTATCGATCTGTTTGGTGAGAATGCTGTCATAGACGCGCTGTCTTTCAGCGCGGTAGCCATCCCACTGATCGGTATTGATGGGGCCAAGAAATGGCAATTCCAGCGGTGCCATCATCACTTGCTGCCCGATGACTTTCCACTGTGCCGTGGATGTCGAGAGCTCATTGCTGAGCCAGCCCAGCTGTTCTGGGCCGATAAGGTTGCGCCCCGGGTCGTCAATGGCACTGCCAGTAACCTGCTCGTCGCGGGCATAGAGGCGCGTGTCGAGCATGATCAAATCCATGAGGTCGCCATAGTGCAGCGTGCGCCAGATGCGTTCGCGGTTGCCGATGTCGGGGTCGCGCAGAGGCATCCACTCTTTATAGGCTTGGATCGAGGCGGCTTTGCGGTCGCTCCAAGGGCCCTCGTTGCCGGGGTCATGGTTGGCGGCGCCGTCTTTGTAGCTGTCGTTTGCGCTCTCATGATCGTCCCAGACGGTAATGAAGGGATACATTTGGTGCAGGCAACGCAAGTCATCGTCCAGCTTGTGTTGGCTGTGGCGAATGCGGTAGTCGTCGAGGTCGATGATCTCGTGGTCGGGATCGTGATCGCGGTCGCCCTGCCCGTCGCCGCCGCCCTCATAGATGTAATCGCCAAGGTGAAAGATGGCATAGAGGTCGTTGCGGCGGGCCAAGGCGCCGTAGGCATTGAAGTAACCTGCTTCATAATTGGAGCAAGAAACTACGCCAAAGCGCAGTGAGTCCACGCCGGTGCCGGTAGGCGCCGTATAGGTGCGACCCACGACGGAGTAGCGCCCTTGGTATTCAAATCGGTAGTAGTACCAAGTGCCCGGCTGCAAGCCTGTGACGTCGATTTTGAAGGTGTGGTCGATGGTGTCGCTCGTCGTCGCCGTGCCCGAGGTCACGACATTGGTGATGCCGGTGTCGGTGGCCATTGCCCAGTTGATCGTGAGTGGGCCCACGGCTTGTGTGGTGATGCGCGTCCAGAGCATCACACGATCAGGCAACGGGTCGCCTGAGGCTACACCGTGGTAAAAAGGCGCAAACCGTGAATCGAGCGTCGTGCGCGCCACGATATTGCCCGGCTTTTGAGAGCGGGCGAGGGAGGCAACAAGCAAGAGCGTAAGTGTAATGAGGGCAACAGTTCTCATGTCGGAAAAATACTAAGGATTTGCCGATGAATCAGCCGATCACAACCAAAAAGAATCAAGCTGATTTGACATTGCACGGACTATTGGGAGGAGAATGTTTTCAATTCTGTCGTAATTTTGAATCCATTTCGCTGGAGATATCCGAATCGCATTCCTGTTTGCTAGAATGCATCTGACATTCTCCACTTTGATGGACCGAATCGAAACTATGGATGTCATGAAAAGAAGGTTACTGTTGTTTGCGCTCGTCTTTTTGATTTGTGGCGCCGCTGGTGCCCAGGTCACCCTCCATTCCGAGAGCTTTGAGACCGATGGTGAGGGCTCTCGTTACAACTCCAATACCTACAGTTATTGTCCTACAGATCCCGATTATTTTTTGAGGACCAATACCAATCCCGTGCTACCCACCGGCGGATGCGCTACCGGTTTTGGCAGCACCCTCATCAACCTCCAAGGATCATTCTTTTGGGCCGGTGAAGACATTTTATCCAACCAGCAGCCATTTCCCGGCAACCATGCGCCTGGGCAGATTACAACCCAAAACATCAACATCGCGGGCTACAGTTCGCTCACGGTGTCGCTCTACCTCGCCACGGCCAGCAACAATGGCACGCGTTGGGAAACTGCCGACTCCATCAATATCCAGGCTAAGATCGACGGCGGGACCTACCGCACGGTGGGCCGCTTCATGGGCGATGGAATTTCAGGCGGCCGCCTGCGCATCGACGCCAACCTCGACGGCGCGATTACGGGTGCCGATCCCCTGACGAAATGCGACACTGTCGCATTCATCAAGTACACCTTCAACATCCCCGGCGGCGGCACGAGCATGAACGTGCGCCTTGATTTTGACCAATATGGCGGCACAGAGGAATCTGCCATCGATTTGATCGAGGTCCAAGGTACCCTCTCGCCCTGCATTGCACCGACGATTACCTGCCCAGCTGCGCAGTCATTGGCCTTGGATGCAAGCTGCCAAGCGAGCCTGCCCAACTACACGGCCTTGGGCGTCGTGACAGGCACTTGCTCACCCACGGTCACGCAGTCGCCCGCGAGCGGTGCTTTGCAATCAGGTCCAGGCGGGCTCACGGTGACCCTGACCGCCACCGATAGCGCCTCGCAAACTGCCAGCTGCAGCTTTACCGTAACTGTAAATGATGTGACGCCGCCGTCCATCGTCTGCGCACCCAACGTGACGATCAACACGACACCGGGCCTTTGCTCGGGAACGACGACCCTCATGCGCCCGATGGGTTCTGATAATTGTGGGGCCCTCAACGCAAATGCCTTGAATTTTGACGGTGTCGATGACTATGTCAGCCTCAATGACATCGACTTTGCCTCAGGAGCATATACGATCGAGGGATGGGTCAACACTACGTATGCTGATTCCACCTCCTCAGACATCTTCAATGTATACCCAACTAACAATAATGGAAGCACTTACGTGCTGGTAGAAATTGAAGGACCCACTGGCCTCTTGAGATTCCTTCATCGTCCGCAAGGGGGCACGATGTTCGGCACCAATTTGTACTCGCCAGCACCGATCAACGATGGTCAATGGCATCATTTTGCAGTGGGAAGGGGCACTGATTCCTATCTCCGCATGTATGTGGATGGTGCATTGGTCGCGATCACGACCGCCGGCGTGAATTCGATTCCCGTCGGGCCTGCTGCCTGTGAAATCGGCAGACTGTCCACGAGTGCCCGATATCTCAACGGAACACTGGACGAGATTGCGGTCTGGACAAACCAAAGGACACAATTGCAAATCCAGGCCGAGATGAATGCTGAACATTTTGCGCAACCAGGTCTTGTAGCCTTGTACCATTTCAACCAAGGAATCGCTGGCGGAAACAATGCAGGCATCACGAATGCAATCGATGATTCTGGAAATGCGCAAGCGGGCACTTTGAGCAACTTTGCACTGAATGGCCCGACATCAAATTGGGTAGCTGGGCAGGCATTTGGACCATCGATCACCGGCAACAACGCACCGTCTACTTATCCTGTTGGTAGCACCACCGTGACTTGGACAGCCACCGACGGTTCGGGCAATACCGCCACTTGTTCCCATACCGTGACGGTCATCGACCAGCAAGCTCCTAGCGTCTCTTGCCCAGCAAACATGACCGTTTCTACATCAGCCAACAGTTGTGATACCGTCGTGAATTATGCCATGCCATCGGCAACTGACAATTGTGGAGTCGCATCGTTGAGCTTGTTAAGTGGCTTGGCAAGCGGATCAACCTTCAGTTTGGGCGTGCAGGCGCAGACCTATATTGCGGAGGATACGAACGGGCTTGCAGATACGTGCAGCTTTACGGTCACTGTCGTGGATGCCGTTGCGCCAGTCGCAGTCTGCCAAAATATCACCGTCTACCTTGATACCAACGGACTCGTGACCGTGACAGCCGCAGCCGTTGACAACGGCTCCACTGACAATTGTGCAGTCGACACGCTTTCGGCAACACCCAGCGTGTTCAATTCCAGCAATATCGGGGCAAATGCAGTCGTGTTGACGGTGGCGGATGCAGCCGGCAATACCGCGACTTGTACCACGACGGTGACCGTCGTGGATACCTTGGTGGCGGTCGATGATCCCTTGCTTGGTCAAATGCTCTTTACGGCCTCGCCCAATCCCGCGCAGGACCGCTTGCAGGTGCAGGTGGAATGCAAGATTTGCGGCAGCAAAGACAGGATCGCATTGCAATTGTGGAGCATGAATGGGCAACTGCTGCGCACGCTGCCGGTGACCACCGATCGGCGGTTGCAGCGCCTGGACCTGGACCTGTCGGGCCTCGCAGCGGGCAATTATATGCTGAGCCTCAACCACAACGGACGTGCGCTTACGCGCAAGGTGATCAAGTTGTAGGCTCTAGTGATTCGATTCGCATTTGTCCTGCAATTTTTTGTGGGATGAAATGTGGTGTGGCCAATTGTGAACCGCAGACAGCGATGAGACAGCATCG
>JANPHP010000028.1:0-8234 GCA_031424495.1 Bacteroidota bacterium
CAACAAGAAAAGCGCCCCTGTTGGGAAGAATCGGCGATTTAACCCGCTTGGCGAAACATAACAAAAAAAACCTGGCCCCGCGCCGAGCGGACTCAGCAAGCGCTGAAAACAAGGTGATCCAAGGCGAGGAATCCGCATCCAAAAATTACTTTATTACACCGTCCATTTTATTGTTGCAATTCCAGTTGTGAAGAATCGCAAGGCTGTAACACTCATGCCGATCATTGTCATGCATACCACCGAGGATGCAGTAGCGCACACCGACGACTTCAAGGGCTACAACAAACTAGGCAATGAAGTTGCTGAGCATTTGGTGGTAGATCACAGTGCAGGACAACACGTAGCAGGTAAGGACGGTCACATTCACACCCAAACGATTGACGGGCATTGGAGCATCCTGAAAAGGTCTATCAGGGGAACCCATACCAGCGTTAGCCGCAAGTATCTGCAAAACTACTTGAATGAGTTCAGTTTCAGGCGCAATCACCGTACCGAGAAGCTTTTCTTCTCGATCCTCAAGAAGGTGATCTAAGTACGGTTCGAGCCATCGCCCTTCTTGGGGCCAAAAATCTTGTCTAGTCCCTTGTTGAATTTCTCCAACCCCTTGCCCTCCTTGGGTTTGGGGGTCGTTTCCTTGGGCTTGTCGCCCTGTTTCTTCTCAGCCATGTTGCAAAGATAGGTAATGCGAGGGAGCCACGCTAGGATTTTGGCGGCGTCCGAGCATTCCCGCCAAAATCCTAGGTCGATCAGATTTTGCCGCCGACCTTGCGGGAAATTTGAAAAACATGAATCAAAAAGAAAACGGCGAAAGCCCCAAGACTGATTTTATTGTGATAACCGAAACCATCCACAAGGACTGTAAACCAGCATTGAATATGGTTGAGTTACTGTGTCTGGAAATTCACGCCAAAGTAGATGCTCTGACCCACCTGGAACTTGAACTGATGGCCAAGAAGTACGGGCATCCTTTCAAGGATTTGGTGGCTCTGCATAAAGAACATGAGCAAAAATTTCTTTTGGCTCAAATCGAGAGACGTAGTTCTTTGATGCAAGAATGAGTGGATTAGGGTATTCACTAGATTTTAGCTTACACTGCCTTAAAATCTGTTGCCCTAGCCGATTCAAGAACGTGAACTCATCTCCGCTACTGTCGGCTTTCGATGGTTGCGGCGATGGGTCTTGTGGTGCCTTCTGTGCCATTGTTCTCGTTTCCCCCATAAAGCTTTCTTCTACAAATCTCCTATAAAAATACCCCATTTCCCGTACTTGCTTCAAGTACATAGACACCAAAAATTCAAAACTGCATTGATGCTTGCGAAACATGTGCAGAAGCATGTGAAACTTGCTCCACCGAAAGCAAAGGCAAAGCAGGAATGGAACATTCCACAAAACTTTGCATCGCTTGTGCTGCTGCTTGCAACGCATTGGTTGCGGCGAGTAAAACCGATGCAAACCTTGAGGCGCTTTGCAAAAAATGCGAAGAGGCTTGCAATGCTTGTGCAACTGAATGTGCAAAACATTCAGAAATGAAAGACTGTGCTGATGCTTGTCGCAAATGTGCCGCAGAATGCAAAGCTATGCTCGCTGTTGCAGCATAACCCAACCCTCATCACTCTTGTTGGGCATGAACTATTTCATTTTCCACAAGAGGAAAACTTCTGCTTGTAAGTGCTAACGCGCTTGCAAGCATTTTTTTTACATACTATCTGGCTTGAACGAGCAATGAATACCACGCACGTAGCAAAACCCAAAGAACAATCCTACTAGCCGGTGCCACATGCGGGCCACGACAACCCAATTAGCGCATGCACGTAGCGCCCCATGGCTCCCAAGACTGCGTAATCCTGCGCGCGAGCAGTGATCCATGCAAAATTGCGTCCCAGACAGGGCTCGGCAAAGGAAGGCCAACAAGATCCACCTCATCGCCACAAGTCCATCGAGTCAGGCTGGATCGCGCAAACCAGGAAACCTGCATCTCCGATGGATTATCTCTATGGATGCGTAAGGCACCTCGGAATCGTCTTGCTTTCCATAGATTTGCACGGGGAAGCATTTTTCCCTAAATTTCTTCCGAAATGAAAAGATGGCATCGTCAATCAGATGAATTTGGAGCGCATTGCGCGACAAGTAGCACAAAGCAGCTTGATATGCGTAGCTCAATTAGAGCGTGGTTCCAACATAATCCCTAAACTATGAAAAAGAATAATTTGCTAAGAATGGACAATGTCGGTATTGTGGTGGAATCCCTTGACGACGCAATTTCATTTTTCGCTGAACTCGGACTAAATTTAGAAGGACGAGCAATGATTGAAGGCGAATGGGCAGGCAGGGTAACTGGACTTGGCAACCAAAGTGTCGAAATTGCGATGATGGTCACTCCGGATGGACACAGCCGGCTCGAACTATCGCGGTTTATCCATCCAAACGTGATTGCTGATCATCGCAACGCCCCCGTTAATGCCCTCGGGTACTTGCGTGCCATGTTTACTGTTGCCGACATTGATGATACACTTGCCAGACTTTACAAGCATGGTGCACAGCTAGAGGGGGAAGTTGTCCAATACCTAGATGCGTATCGGCTTTGTTACATTCGTGGACCAGAAGGAATTTTAATTGGGCTTGCAGAACCACTCAAATAAAGTGCCGGATCATAATTCCAAAATTTGCAACGCAACATTAGCAGCGCATTACAACCGCGAACCGCAATGACTAGTTTTAGGTTGCTGGAATCATCATTTTCATGAAGAATATTCTGTCTTGGCTGAGAGTATCAAATTCCCTTTCATCAGCAATTGCGGTAAGCGTCCAAACCACCATAGCCAACACTGCAATACCACGAAAATCAATTCAGCATCAACAAAACCCTCCGCCAATACCATCACGAAGCCAAAAGCCAAAACAATCCCCCTCCCCCGCAGTTCCCCCTCCATGACCCAAAAAATCCTCCTAGCCGGTGCCACAGGCAACCTCGGCGGCAAGATCGCCCAGGCGCTTGTCGCACGTGGTGCCCACGTGCGCGCGATCCTCCGCCCAAGTAGCGACACCACCAAAATCGCGGCGCTCCAGCGGCTCGGAGTGGAAGTCATTCAGCTCGACATGAACGACCCCGCAGCGCTTCAGCAAGCCTGCGATGGCATGGATTGTGTGGTCTCGGCCCTCTCGGGCCTGCGCCCGGTGATCATCGACGCACAAAAAGTGCTGCTCGACGCGGCTGTCGCCGCCAAGGTGCCGCGCTTTATTCCCTCCGATTTTTCGCTCGACTTCACCAAGACGCAGCCCGGCCGCAACCGCAACTTGGATCTGCGCCGCGAATTTCACCTGTACCTCGACCAACAGCCGATCCAAGCCACGACGATATTCAATGGCGCATTTGCCGACATGCTTACGGGCGACATGCCGCTGATCCTCTTCAAACGCAAGCGCATCCTCTATTGGGGCAGCGCCGACCAACAAATGGACATGACCACCGTGGCCGACACCGCAGCTTACACGGCAGCAGCCGCGCTCGACGCGAGCACGCCGCGCTACCTGCGCATCGCGGGCATACAGGTCACTGCACGCACACTCGCAGGCATCATGCGCGCGATCACGGGGCATGAACACCGCCTGTTCAGGCCCGGCGGCGTCGGTCTGCTGAGCATGATCATCAAAATTGCCCGCACCCTCGCGCCTGGCAAAAAGGAACTTTACCCCGCTTGGCAAGGCATGCAATACATGCGCGACATGGTCGAGGGCCACGCCCAAATGACCAATCCCGACAACGCCCGCTACCCAGAACTGCAATGGACGAGCGTTGCCGATATTGTGGGGCCGTTTTTGGCTGCAGGTGGCGGACAATGAAAAAGGAAAAGAAAGGTGTCAAAAGTCACATGGATTGCATCTCGGCTTTGTGTAGATTTGTACTGAAATAGGCGGCATTTGCCGTCTACCGTTAGGCCTTGGAGCTTTGCGCCGAGGCTATGAAATGATTTCCCACGCGCTTGCCTACAAGCGTTTGTATATGAACGTATGAAAAACACCACGCTCCTCCTTGCATTGCTCATTTTCACAGGTTTTTTCCTGAGCTGCGGAAACAAAAATACTGGAACCGCGACCGCCAATCCCGACTCCTTGCAGGCGACGACTGTCGATTCGACCGCTGTCCCTGAACACGACGATCGTTTCTCACCTGATTTTGAGCTGTTTGTGGCTGCATTTTTGAATTCCTCGTTTTGGGGAAACAATATCGACAGCATGGTGCACGCTTCATCGCCCGTCACCAATCAGTTTATGCACAAGGATTTCCCGTTTGGGAGGTATTGGAATGAAGGCGTCTTTTGTTTGATTTACCATGGCGATGAATTGGGATATCACTTCGGCAGCGACTACCATGGCGAGGTGCAACCGCAGAACAAAAACTACCCATTTTTCAAGGACAAAACGCCCAACGATGGATTTTGTGATGCCGCAACCAGCCCAGACGGGCTTTATTATCAAGCGATCACCAATTTTCCCAAATTCCAAGATCCCGCAAGCGAAGGCGACCCCAATCGCGATGTCGTCATCCCAACACAATTCAAAAGTGCCCCTAAAATGGCTTTGAAGATATTGGTGGATCACTACATCATCAAATCCATTTATTTTGTCCAAATCGACAAGGTTTGGTACCTCGCCTTTTTTGATGACTGTGATTGCAGCGCCTGATTGGGGTTGGGGTTTAGACCATCATTTCCACTTCAATAAATGCAGGAGAATAGTCCAAATACCACCATCGAACTAACAGAAGGTGATGCGCTACGCAAAGCTGAGCGCAAAAAAATTCTCTTTTTCATAGCAGGATTCATTGCCTTCAATAGCATCATGTTTGCGGTCTTCATCAGGGGGCGCAGTTTCGGTGCCAATTTGTTTTCCGCCTTGAATGCCAATCTTTTCGGGATCAACCTGATCGGCTTTTTACTTGGGACAATTGTTGCGCTTATTCCCTACAAAGGGCTGAGCTATAGCCAAAAATACCTCCGGGCGTCGCTGTTGACGATACTTGTGTTGCAGGGTTTGATGGCAATCGGGCTCATTTTCATTGCGGTCATGCGCATTGCTGGTTGGCGGGGTTGACGCCAATCAACTGGCACGCTGCCCGAATTTTTGCACCGGCGACACGGGTGACTACTGCCGGGGGCGGCTTGATCTCCAATCCCTACGATGATGAATGTCTTCTTTCGCACCTTGATGCTGGGCCAATTCATCAACCAAAATTCACTGGACGAAACGCTGACCTAATCGCAGCAACGCTTATGATGCCGGTGACAATTTGCGATTTCCAATCCAAAATGTTATCCTTGCTAGCCTGAGCGGGCCGCATGCCATGCAAATGCAGAATGGCGATGCTGCCTTGCTCGAGGCCTTCTAAAAAAACACGATGAGCACCAACATCCTCCGAGGCACCATCCAAAAAGGTAGCGAAAATGCGGCCTACGATCCCGACTGCAATGCATACCAGCGTGCTTTAGGCAGCTGGTTGCATAAAGCGAGGTCTTGGGGGCAACCGATCAAAGTTGACGCTTCGAATAAATCGGCTCCACAAGCCATCAATCGTAGCTTAAAATGAGCAAACTTGATAATAAAATTCGCAATTAAATTTATATGATAAAATTCAGAATAACTCTCATTAAAATACTGTTCAATCCTAAATTTATTATCGTAATAAAAGACGGGAGAGTTACCAATGAATATGGTAATGTAAAACAGATTTTTATCAATGATTGCCAAGACATTGTGAATGCAAATGAAATATTGAATGGTCTTATTTATTTTGGGAAATATAGCAATAGAATAACCATTTCAAAAAACATTCCCCAGAGCAGCAGACAAAAACTTAGAAACGCTTGGAGTTTTAGCAATTAAAAAACAAGGCTATCGCCCACCATGAGCAACAAGCCTACATCCAGCAACAAAGGCAAGCAAAATCCCTATCACGCATTCGCATCCCTGAGAAACCAAACAATCCCCCACCCTTGGCCCCGGCGCATCGCGGACATGCAGGTCACGCTCTGCAGGCATTCAGAATGTAAAAAAACACAAAACAAAGATCGCCATCATCCCAAACGTAAATCTCACTTCCTTACATGTGATATTTGCAATGGTCGCGCTTATTCCCTACAAAGGGCTGAGCTATAGCCAAAAATACCTCCGGGCGTCGCTGTTGACGATACTTGTATTGCAGGGCTTGATGGCAATTGGGCTCATTTTCATTGCGGTTTTGCGCATCGCTGGTTGGCGGGGTTAACAAAAGGGGGCTTGGAAACTCATCCAGAAAAAACGCTGATTGGGCTTGGGGAAGGATTTGCCTTTCTTTAGCTTGCGCAAAATATTTTTCCTGATTCAACCCATGAAACCCCTCGCTGAAAGAACCTGGAATGCCGATCTGGAAATCGTCTATCAGCCACAGCAGCCCTATTTGCATTTGCTGCGGCAGCTCGCGAAGATGGCCGACTTGGATGGCATGATTGCGCAAATCGAGGAGACTTGGCATTACTACGACGAAACCGATATCTGCATCGAGATTCGCTATCAATTTGCAAATGAGCCGCATACGATTTGGGTTCAACGACACGGCGATTACTTGCAGCTGCGCTTGCTATGCTTGCTCAATCTGCAATGCAAGCTCATCGATCCCAGGTTTGAATACGACTCGCTCGAGGAAAAAATCTATTTCATCACCCAAGCGGAAAAAGAGCAACTCGAGGCCCCCGGCAATGCGCTGGACAAACTCGATGCCACTGAAAATTTTCTCTTTCTTGCCAGCAATGTGATGCAGCTTTTGAAACACGCAGATGTTACTGCCTACCCGCTCTTGCAATTGCTGGCAACCCATAGCGCCGCAGCCAAGGAATTGCACCGTGAAAGCAAATGGTTCGCAGCTTATCAACGGCGGTTTCAAGCCGAAATCATCGACAAAATCGACTGGCAGCAGGCGATTGCGCATGCTGTCGACATTGAAAAATTGTACGCATTCACGAGCGCAGTACCTGGGCCTTCCTCCCAAATGTCCTGAGCCTTTGTTGGTTTCGATACAGATTGTTGCGAAATTTGATTGTCGGTTCAGTAGGGACAAATTGGGCCGTGACGCCGATTTTCATGAGGAATAATCCTAAGCTATTGCAGTCTGTACGCACGCTCGGCCTATTGCCGGCGATATTGCTGACCGTTTGGGTTGCAAGCTGCAGCCACAAACCTGCCCCCAACCCGATCGGCGGAGCGGCCTCTGCCACCGCCATCGAGCAAGCCTCAGCAGAACCTGAAGCTATTGAAGTCGACGAGGCTGCAACAGGTGCGTCCGATTTTTACCCGTTATATTATTGTGCAAGCCCCGTTTCAGATGAGCGCGACCTTGCGGCTCAGGCCTTGATTGGCAAAACGGTCCCTGATTTGGAGGACAGCACCTTGCTCACGTTTGTGTATGGCGGATGCATGCGCGGTGCCGAAGGTTGGATGTACAATTGGGGACCCCAAAAATTTGATGAGGCCGACTCTGTTTACATGCATGTGCGCGAGCGGCTGGGCAATGACACCTTGCAGATCATCTACCTGCGCGGCGAACTCGCGATCACCAAGCGGAGCCACGATTTTTTCAATGAGACGGCCTTGATGCTGCGAAAGACTGCGCGTGGCTGGCAGGTCATCGATGCCTATTTCGATGCCGAATCGATTGATTTTGAAGCGGTCACGCTGGAAGCAACTGTCGATAGCCGATTCATGCGCAAATACCAGACATCGGGAACGTATTCAGGCGGATTCTCCTATGCCAGCGATGAATATAGCTACCTGGAAACGAGGCATTTGCGCGGCCCATCGATTGCATTCACCACAGCCTCATCCAACATGGGCTCAGATCGCTGCTATGCCGATGCCGAGGAGCCCGACCGCGTATGTGAATGTTATGACAGCGAGGGCAAGGTGCAATTCAGCTACAACCCGGCATGGCAGAGCTTCGTGTTCAGCTACCAATTGGATCGGGATGAGGGAGGCTGCGAATTGAAAGGCGCCAAGACCATGCGCGCGCGGCAAACTTGGTATATGAATGCCGACACAGCTTTTTTGGCGAATGGGGATGCACTGGGCGAATGGAGCGAGGTCATCGTAGGCAAAGTGAATCTCCCTGAAGCCAAGCTCAAACAACTGTTGCATGTGGGAGAATGAGCATTTTTCACCGATGCAAGGGCCGTATCGCCTGCCTGACGGTTTTTGATTTGGTAGGG
>JANPHP010000029.1:0-12188 GCA_031424495.1 Bacteroidota bacterium
GGAGAACTCCTTGAGCCCGTCGATGTTGGCCAAAGGATCTTTGGATCCAAAGACATAGTTGCCTGCCACCAAGGCGTCGGCACCTGCTTCATAGAGCCTGGCCGCATTCGAAGCATTCACGCCACCATCGACCTCGATCAAAAAGCGGCCGTTGCACTCACGACGCGTTTGAGCGAGGTGCATCACCTTGGAATAGGTATTCTCGATGAATTGTTGCCCACCGAAGCCAGGATTGACCGACATCACCAAAACCAAGTCCACAAGGTCGATGACGTCATGAATCAGCTCGATCGACGTGCCTGGGTTGAGCGCAAGCCCTACACGCATGTCGGCGTCGCGTATCTGCGCCAACAGGCGATGCAAGTGGATCGCACCCTCGTAATGCACGGTGAGGAGGTCTGCCCCTGCATCCTTGAAATCCTTCACATAGCGGCCAGGATCGTTGATCATCAAGTGTACATCGAGTGGCTTTTTGCTGTGACGCTTGATCGCAGACAAGACCGGCAGCCCAAAAGAGATATTCGGCACAAACATGCCATCCATGATATCACAGTGGATCCAATCGCAGCTGCTGCTGTTGAGCATTTGAATGTCGCGCTCCAGGTTGGCAAAATCGGCGCTAAGTACAGATGGGGATACGATTCGGCTCATAAGGACTTCGTTTTCAAGAGTTGGGCGTATTGTTTTGCAAAATATGTGATCACGATATCGGCACCTGCTCGGCGAATGCTGAGGAGCATTTCGTGCATCACAGCTTCTTCATCGAGCCAACCGTTCATGGCAGCTGCTTTTACCATGGCATATTCGCCACTCACGTTGTAGGCCACGATCGGCAAGTCAAATTGGTCCTTGAGCAGCCTGATCACGTCGAGATAAGCGATTGCAGGCTTTACCATGAGGTAATCTGCACCCTCTTCCATGTCCAGTTGTGCCTCGATCAGGGCCTCCCGACGGTTGGCCGGATCCATTTGATAGGTCTTTTTGTCTCCCGACTTGGGGGCTGAGTCCAATGCATCCCTGAATGGCCCATAAAACGCGCTTGCATACTTGGCTGTGTAGGCCATGATGCTCACGTTGGGATAACCTGCAGCGTCCAAAGCTTCGCGCAGATAGCCCACGCGGCCATCCATCATGTCGCTCGGCCCGATGATGTCGGCACCCGCCTCGGCTTGCGCCACGGCCATCTTGGCGAGAATCGGCAGCGTCTCGTCGTTTACGATCTGCCCGTCGCGCACCAGCCCATCATGCCCATCTGAGCTGTAAGGGTCCATCGCCACATCGGTGATGATCGTAGCAGATGGAAATTTCACCTTGGCTTGCCTGATAGCCTCCAAGTAAAAGTTGTCTCGCTGCCAACTGATGCTCGCCAAAGGGTCTTTTTGATCCTCGGTAAAGGCTGGAAACAAGATGAAATTGGAGATCCCAAGGGCGAGACACTCCCCGATTTCCCTCAACATGAGGTCGATGGAATACCGATAGATCCCCGGCATGGAGGCGACCTCAATGGCCAAGTTCTCACCTTGGATCAAGAAAAATGGATAGACCAGTTGTGCAGGTAGCACGCGGGTTTCGCGCACCATTTCCCGAATGGCCTTAGATTGGCGGTTTCTACGTGGGCGATGAAGCATTTTGCAAAAGTAGTGGATTGTGGGGAGAATTGAGCACTGAGAATAGTAAGTTCAGCAAGGTCAATCGAGAATCAATGATCACTGCCACCAAACCGATCTCCTGCATATCAGTTCCCGATCTTGAAAGCCGAAGGCAATTGTGGGTAGCAAGTAGAGAATCCGTCGGCATGGTTCCCTTCCTGCTTTAGAATGTCGGCGGTTTGCCGCGCGACCTGAGTCCGACCAAGACAAACCATCGCCCAAAGATGCCGACCCACAAAAATTTCAAGGAAGCTCTTGCCCAAAAAGGTGATCACATAACACAAGTTTTACCTCTGTGTTGCCCCGTTGAATCCAATCATTTCGCAGCAAAATATTGCGAGACATTTTTCCTTTCCGCAATATCCAAAACCAAAAATAAACACCTAAGCCTCTCATTATCTGATTTTTATGCGCTAATATTACGATTCTAGCCACCGTAATATCTCAATCAAACTCCTATCCACCTTTGCAACATCCCATAATATCTCAACAATTCCCGAGGCTAAAGGACGCAATATAGGGGCGGATATTGGAGAAGAGACCAAGTTTATATTAGACCGCAATCCCTCATTATCCGGACTACTGACTTTGATAAGATTGGGAGATGCAGAAACCATCCCATCGCGATTCTATACTCGCCGAATAATATCCAACGCACCATGAAAGCTTGCGAACGTGCTTGCCATCGATTTTCCAAGAGACCGTACACGGGTTCAAAATATTGCTCCATGTACGGTTTCGGAATACGCTTTCAACTTCATCCCGCAAACTGATTGCCGGACGAAGGCAAGGCGTATGGCAGTGCTGTAATGTGTTGCTGCGTTTGTGAAATCTTTTTGCGCAGAGACCAATTTGTGTGTTTGGGAAAATGAGAAATCACCTCAAAGCCGAAACGCATTGCTTGAGAAAATCCGAACCTGTCGGCCCGTTCTAGCCTGCGGTGCAGTGCTCATCCGAAGGTGAAGGAATGGGTTCCAACCTGGAGGTCATTTCAAAGATTGGAATGCTCCCACCCTAAAAGCAATTTGCCAATCCTGCACATGTATATAGCAGGATTGGCAAATCTTGTAGACTCAAAAAGTCTTATCCCAAATAAGCCTTGAGGCCTTTGGAGCGGCTGGTATGACGCAGCCTGCGAATCGCTTTTTCTTTGATCTGACGCACGCGCTCACGTGTGAGGTCAAACTTCTCTCCGATTTCTTCCAGGGTGAGCGAGTGCTCGACACCGATACCGAAATAGAGCCTGATAACCTCTGCCTCGCGCTGCGTAAGCGTGCTCAGTGCGCGCTCGACCTCTTTGCTGAGGCTCTCGTTGATAAGACCGCTGTCTGGATCGGGTTCTTCCTCGTTTTCCAAGACATCAAGCAGACGATTTTCTTCGCCTTGCACGAGTGGCGCATCCATCGAGATGTGACGACCAGAGATCTTCAAGGTGTCTTGCACCTCGTTTTCACTCATGCCCTCCAGAATCTCGGAGATTTCTTGGGGTGATGGTTCGCGCTCAAACTCTTGCTCCAACTTGGAGAATGCCTTGCCAATCTTGTTCAGGGCACCTACCCTATTGAGTGGAAGACGCACGATACGGCTTTGCTCGGCAAGTGCCTGCAAAATCGACTGACGAATCCACCAAACGGCGTAGGAAATGAACTTGAAACCGCGGGTTTCGTCAAAGCGCTTGGCAGCTTTGATCAGACCGAGGTTGCCTTCGTTGATCAAATCACCCAATGAAAGGCCTTGGTTTTGGTATTGCTTGGCCACCGAAACCACAAATCTCAAGTTGGCTTTGGTAAGCTTCTCGAGCGCTGCTTGGTCACCTTCGCGGATGCGACGTGCCAATTCCACCTCGTCATCGGGGGTAAGCAGTTCGACCTTTCCGATTTCCTGCAGATACTTGTCCAGCGACTGTGATTCGCGGTTGGTAATCTGCTTACTGATCTTAAGTTGTCTCATTCGACCAAATCTTATGCTAAAATAAACCTGAGAGGGTGAACTGCCAATAAATCGGGGCAAACATAAGGAGAAAAAGCATGGTTTACAATCCGGCGCACCTGAATAAAATAGACTGATCGACAGCCACTTACGCTGGAGTGGGATATAGCCGAATCCAAAACCATGCCTTTTCTTCCACTATTGGGTGGCAAACTGCCCCCAACCTTGCTGCAATTGCATGCAGCATTGCATCAACCGAAATGCCCGCCTTGCAAGTGAGCCGAATGGTATTCACGCTTGGGTTTGATGGAGAGCACTGGAATCTTGGAGTGATTCACGACATGCACGGCATCGTTGCCAAACACACTTGTGCGCAGATTGGCGGTGCCTTCCTGCTGGGTCATGATCATGATCAAGTCGACCGACGCCTCAGAGGCGTAGTCCAACACAACCTTTGACACATCGCCTTTGGCCACGAGCATCGTTGCCTCGACGCTCACGCCATTCTTGCGAATATGCGCCACTGCCTTGGCCATGCGACTCTGAAGGCGCTCTTTGTCACGCTCGCTCTTGCCCTTCAAAATAGACACAATCAACAATTCTGCGGAAAAATTCTTTGCAAACTCAATTCCCAACTCCAACTTTTCGCCCGTTTCACGCGACAAGTCGATCGGAAGTAGGATCTTGGAAAAGCCAGGCTTCAAACCTTGGGCTTGCAGAGAAATCACAGGGCAAGGTGCCGTGCTGATCACGCGAGCTGCATTGGTGCCGGCAAAAATCTCTCCCAGACCAGATGCACCATGGGTGCCCATGATGATGATGTTGGCGGTGAGCTCGGTAGCTGCCTCAGTGATGCATTTCCATGGCTTACCCACCTTGATGATCTTGTTGTACACAATCGATGGATCACCTTTTTCCTTGATGAATTTGTCCATCGCAGCCAAGGTCTTTTTACGCGCATCTGCCTCGTCAAAGCTGGAAAACAACCGCCCAGCTGCTGAGGGAGCCTCCAAAACGTGGATGAGGAAAATTTCAGCATCATAGACTTTGGCGAGATACTCGGCCGTAGGGTAAGCCTTGAGCGAGGTATCCTCAAAATCGATCGGAAACAGTACCTTAATTTTTTGACTCATGGGAATGACAAATTCTATCTTTGACTGACAATATTGGATCCTTTACCCTCCAAAAAGGGATTTTGCCCAAATAGCCAAAAAGTCTGCACTTTCCCAAATCGTTCAGCCCATAAGTCTCAACTTATGAACAATTTGGCTACACTTAAGACTCAACGGTGCTCGCATAGGCTTGCTTCAGCAGGCCAAAATACTTTTTCATCGCCTCATGTTTGGCTGAATCAAACTCGTAGGAGATACAATTCATGATGTAGTGCTCGGCATCCACACCCTCGTAACCATAGTGGCTACCCCATCGCTGAGCAGATTTTTGGCGATGCACCCTCCCCCACTCTAGCGCCATGCGCAACCGGTCTAGCTGCCCATCATTGATTGCGCCTGATCGATAAGCCCAGACCGCAAAGACAAATGGCAAGCCTGTAAAACGCTTCCAGACCTCGGCAAGGTCGTAGACATAGGGAAAAGTTTCGCGCAAAGCGAAAGCCTTATCCCCGATTCCTACCCCACAAACAGTCCCTGTTATCTGCGAAAATCGATCGCCGGTAGGCTGCAAACGGGGGATCTCACGCTGCCAATACTCCCGTAGCAAGACTGTCGCAAGACCATTGGAGCTGCGGCTATGTGGGTCCAAAACCATCGCAGTGGCTTCACTGATGGGCACATGGGAAAACAAGAATACGCTATCCACCCGACCATCTGCACCGATGCAATGGTCTTTCATGATGGAAATGCCTTCAAAGTCAGTGAGAGCACCTACCGGCAACAAGGCGATGTCGCAATTGCCTTGGAGCAATTCCTCTGCGCAGACGCTCGGCGGCACCTCCTTGAGCAAGATTTCATCTTGGCCAAACCAATGGTTGAGCCCATCGATGAAGGGCCGGGTATTGAAATAAGAGACGAGTGCGATACGGATCATTTGAGATGCGAGACGTCGTTGAGCTTATGAATGCGAAAACGGCCCCGAGGATTGAAGCTGAGTAGATTGAGCGCTGTATTTTGATGGGGAAAGAGGTCCATGTGGCCCAGCCCATAGCCCGAGAGCTGCGCCAGGACCACACGCATGATGCGCCCGTGTGAGCAGATGAGGACCTTGCCATCGGCAGGGGTATCGCGCATGACGCGCGCTATACCAGGCGCGGCGCGGTCCCAAGCCTCGACGGGCGACTCTCCCTGATGCACACGTGCATGGAAATCGCCCCCTCGCCAGGCAGCCAAGATCCGCTCAAATTCGAGCTCGATTTCAGGATTGCCTTCGACACCTTCAAATATACCCCAGCCAAATTCATCTAGCTCGGGAAGTGCCTCGATGACTGCCCCCTGCGCGGCAAAGGGCGCAAGGGTCTGCCGCGTGCGCTTGAGCGAAGTGCAATAGATCTTGTCAAATTTGAGATCGCCATACAGATCATGAAATGCCTTCCCTTGGCTGCGACCAGTATCGTTCAGGTCGGAATCAATACCCCCACCCTGCACGATTTTGCGCAGGTTGTAGTCGGTTTCACCGTGCCTGATCAAATAGATTTCTGCCATGGAGATCTGCCTTAAGCCACTGTCTCGGGCTCAAATTCTTCCTTGGAAAAATCGTGTACCACATTGTACAATGTGTCACGCTCGATCGGGTCAAAGCCAGCCTTTTTGATCAGTGTGATCAACTCCAAGGTGCTCATCGCAGGGTTTTGGTCTTCTGCACCGGCCTTGGAGTAGATCTTGGTGGTGTCATCGATGGTACCATCGATGTCATCGACCCCAAAAGACAAAGCGACCTGAGCCGTACGGCGACCGATCATCGGCCAGTAGGCCTTCACGTGGTCGAAGTTGTCTAGGTAGATGCGGCCGATGGCATAATTTTTCAGGTCTTCGATTACCGAAACCTCCCGCAGGTGGCTCAATTCATTGTTTTGATTCCTGAATTTAAGCGGAATAAAGGTCTGGAATCCACCCGTGCGGTCCTGCAGTTCGCGCAGCTCCCGCATATGGTCCACCCGATGCCAATACTGCTCAATATGTCCATAGAGCATCGTGGCATTGGAGCGTTTGCCGAGCTTGTGAAAGGCTTCGTGCATGGCGAGCCATTCCTCTCCCGAGCATTTGCCGCCAGCAATTTGGTCCCTGATCTCAGCATGAAAAATCTCAGCGCCGCCGCCAGGCATAGAGTCCAGACCAGCCTCGATCATTTCCTTGAGACCTTGCTCATAGCTCACTTTGGCCTTTTTGAACACATAGTGATACTCGACCGGCGTGAGCGCCTTGATGTGCAATTCGGGGCGGTGAGCGCGGATCGCGCGAAACAGTTCTTGGTAAAAAGCGTGGTCATACTGTGGCATCACACCACCCACGATGTGCACCTCGGTGACGGGCTTGCCGTCGTATGCCATCACTTGGTGCATGATCTGCCCTAGCGACAATTCCCAACCCTCGCTGCGCTTCTTGATCTTTTCGCTGTAGGCGCAAAATGTGCATGAGTAGACGCAAACATTGGTCGGCTCGATGTGGAAGTTGCGGTTGAAAAAGGTCTTTTTGCCTTGCTTGCGCGTGCGCACAGCATCGGCAAGCAGCGACAACAGTGGCAGGTCGCCATGTTCATAAAGGTAGAGCGCGTCGTCGTCTGAGATGCGTTCAGCGGCGATGACCTTGGCAGCAATCGCTTTTTCGGATTCATTGAGTTGATTGCTTTGCAGCAACTGACGCAGGGCGCTGTTTTCTTCCATGGCGCAATATTAGAGATTCACTCGATAAACTCATAACAGCCTGCATCGGGCCGCAAGAAATGTGGTTTTCCTTCTTTGTCGCTGCCCAAGCCCATGATCGGCTGTCCGAGGTTGATCGCCGGGCTGCCTGTAAGCAGTCGGTAATCGCGTGCATTGGGTTCAGCGGCTGTCGGATCCACAAACTTGGGGAAGTCGATGCTGTTAGCTGTAATGACATTGAAACCCTTTACCTGCAAAGTTGTTCGAAGCAATGTCGCTTGAAAGGTTACATCAAATGCATCGGCCACAGGAAAGCTATCCGGGACAAACTCCTCGTCTTCTGATCCCCAGATGATACAATTTTCAAATGTCGCTTTGGTAGGGTACACAAAATTGTCGTCGTAGTTGTTCACGACAAGCTGCGGTTTGTTGCGGGTAAAGTCTACGGTATAGTTGGCCAGCGTGGTCTGCCTGAATTCATATTTCCCACCGCCATACAATCCGACCGTACCTTCGACACAGTTGTGAATCAGGCAATTGTCGACACGCAATAGCGGATAGTTGGGCAAAACCTGCATGAAGCCATAAGACAAAATACCGTAGGCACCCATGCTGCGAATCTCGGTATTGCTGATGCTGATTTTGGGCCCGACACCCGAATTTCCATACTCTTGGTACACGCCAATCAAGCCATTTTTGATGATGGCATGGTCGATCGAGGAGGCCTTGGCGATGCTCCCAAAGGCAATGCCGCGCCACTGTCCGCCAGATTCATTGTAGCGCTCGCCGTACCGGCTTTGTTGGAATACGACCTCATTTCCCAGCGTCCCTTCCACCAAAAGACGGCCAAAGACCACGATCGAGGAGATGAGGTTAAAATTGTCGTCTTTGCGGCCGGTGAAATAAATCTGCGTCCCCGGCAAGATGCGCAGGGTATGCCCATCTGCCACATACATCGGCCCATCGATCACGTGGCGCTTATCCGGCCCTAATACAGTGAGATTGCTGCCGCCAAATCCGCCCAAAACGGTGTCTTTGTAAAAAACGGCATCCCAGACATAGGCTTCAATGTCTACATGTTGGGTATTGTCGCCGACCTTGAAAAGCAGGCGATCGCGTGCAAAGGCGTCTTTCTCGTCGGAAGTAAATTTGATGAATGCGATGGCCGAGTCACCGTCTTCCAACTCATAATTTTCAATGCGGTTGGCGGTGATGCCATCAAAAATAAGGCTGTAGTCTGTTGCACTTTCCAGCTTGATCTCTCCGATCAGCATGTTTTTGCCGCTTTGGTTGCGCACAACCAATCGCTCAGTCGGCGAAGGCAACGACGTAAAAATCGTATCAAAAAAGACGGTGTCTGTATCAAATGCGAGGTCTCCCGACGGCACAAAGACATCGGGACGTAGGTGGCAACTCGATACCACCATGACCAACAGCAACATTGCATACCCGATCAGCTGCTTCATAGAGCCCAAAGATAAGGCAGTCTTGCTGGCATGAAGGGGCATTTATTTTTCTCTTTTAGCTATTGTATCAGAAACTCACACCGACTCCACCATAGACATTCATGCCCCGGCCTACCTTGGGCGCGACAAATCCAAGGAGATTGTCTGAGCCTGCCATGATGTCGAGGCCTACACTGCCGATGGTGAACTGATAGTTTGCCATCGCACCGAATCCGTAAGCGTCGAGGCCCAAGCCATAAGCATTGGCGCCGAGGGTGAGCCCCTCTACCACTTTGTGTTGATAGCTGAGACCGATGAGCGGCAGTCGCGTGCGCTGTCCGGCTGCCATTGGGTACCATACGATGGAACCTGAGATGCTCGCATTTTCATTGAGATGAAAAGTCGCATTGGCACGTACAGATACCGGCGAGTAGACCACATGGCGTTTTTGGATGGTATCAGGGAGCAACAAACCTTTGATTGAGTCCACTTGGTGATCGACCAATTGGCTGATGCTGTCTTGAAATAGACTTGCGACCGAAAAACCTTCCCAATTCACATTGACGGTATCGTTGATATTGTTGGTGGCCCAGGAAGTGAAACCGAGATCATTGACAGCCAAATCCACATCAAACTTTTCACTGAATGCGTAGCGCATGCCGAGGTCGATGCCTGCACCATAGCCTTGAAATTGAAAAAGGCCAGTCTTGCCCAGCTTGGCGGTCGTGTAGAGATCGTAATCGGCATTCACATTCACTTGTGTGCCATTCGGTGCCGTGTAGAGCGAATAATTGAGGTGATCAAGGTCGGCCATTTTGATGCCCTGCTTGAGCCGCAGGCGCACGCCAAGGCTCAGTTTGTCCCATTTCCAGCCTGTGCCCACGCTCAATTCACGCGTGCGCAAAAACTTTGCAGAGATATCATGGTCACTTACGGTATCTCCGGCATAGGCGCCATTGCCTTTGAGCACGAGACCCAGCGTATTGGGATTATTGAACCGCGTATAGACAGAAGCGTAATCGTCCAAATAAAAGCCAACGCGTTGCTCACCAAACTTCACATTTACAGCAGCCAATCCCAAATGATAGCCTGCACCCACGTCTTCTTTGGCTTTGAGATCGCCGATGAGGCGATCCTTGACAGCATCGGTGATGTATCCACCTTCGGCAAAAATCCCGTCCAGCGGTGCTTGGGAATTTCCCAACCAAAATGAGCCCTGTGCCCCGTAGCGAAACTTTTCAAAGTCTCCTTCCACAATGTTGGCCGGCTGATTGGCTTGGCTCCATACGTGGTCACGCAACAAGGTGCTCTGAATATTGTATTGGGCGCGCAAGCTACCCATGAGCAGCACCATCGCCAGCAGGCTCAAGTGCATTTTTGCTTTACTCATATTGGAAATGTCGAAGATCAAGTGTGGTAAATGGGAGTCCTGCATCGTCTAGGATCAAGTGCCAATATGGTACCTGAGGTCGCCAACAATGTAGAAATCAATTCCATAAGTCGTGTAGAGCTTCACATGCTGTCCACTAGGCTTGGTGCTCAGCTTGAAACTCGTGATGGCACGCACACCGCGTTGTTTGAGCGTCGTGAAGCGGGCCTGATCCCATTGGGCGATCAGCTCGCCAGTGCCGGGAACATCGACATAGCCAGCTTGGTTTACCTGCCCTGCGGGCAAGGTCGCAGCCCCGGTAGTAAACAAGCTGTCAAAAATGCTGCCCATTGCATCCACAAAATACACCTGCACGTCTGCCTCAAAGGGAAACTGATTGCTGCCAACGAGTTTGAGCTTACCATCCTCGATGCCCTTGGGCAAGGTGGCGTCGCTCACGTTGATGTCGATCGTGTCTTGCAGCCACAAATGATCCGTGATTCCTTCAAAAGGCACCTCGATATCCAAATAGGCACTGATCGCGCTCTGATCGGTGGCAAAGTTGTTGCGCAATGCCGGATTACCGTTTTTGTTGACGAGCACGCTCATATCAAAACGGATTTCATCGGGCAAACTGCTGATGAAGGGCCTGATGTTGGAGTTGTTGTTGTTCAGGACAATCGGCGTGGAGATCGTCTGCCCGACATTCGGCAGCCTCGGGCCACGCACCTCCGTCGGACTGTTCATCAATGTGCCCGTGAGCGGAATGGTTTGATGGGTGCGGTTGTTGACAGCATCCATGCGATTTACCCTGAGCTCACCGTCGACACCGATGGAGTTGTCGATCGTCATCGTCACCGATGGATTGCGCAGATCGAGCGTGCCACCGAGAATCGAATTGAAGAATGAAAAATCAATGGTGTCTGCAAATGCAAAGGTGCTTTGCCCCAAATAGCCCTCAATGTAAGACGGTTTGATGCCCTCCAATCCGTAGGTGATGTCGATGGAGTCGGTGAGGTCCATGGTATTCTTGACGCCAGAGTAAAGCAAATCCCCGATCAGGTGGTAGGGAAATAGGTTTACAGAGTCCCCGTTGAGGGTCATATCGATGTAATAATCTACCAACTCAAAATCGATGTGTGCGGTTGAGACACCGCCCGGCACAGGCACAAGTCGGTCTGAGATCTTTACGGGCTGCCCATTCTTGATGGCCGTAGGCAATGAGTACTCAAATGCAATCGTGTCCTGTATCGTCGAAATGGCATCCAAGCGCAAGAATCCCGTCTTGGACTTGATGCGGGTGATCTCGACACCATTGTCAAAGCGATAGTTGATGCGGCTGTAGTCGTCGATCACACGTTGTGCGGGAAACACAGCCGTGGCTCGTGAGGCGGTGAGGTCACGCACGATGATTTGCAGACGGATGTAGGCATTGGTATCAAGAATCGTACCTCCAGGCGCACCAGCGATGTCGATGTCTTCCAATTTGGCCGCCATGGTGGACTCGACGGTCTTGCCAGAAAGGTCGGCGCTGTCGCGCACCGTTTGGCCCACAAGGATTGGCCCCATGGTCTTGCGCACCAAGGTATCAGTGTACACACCGTTGTTGCGAAGGTGAAAGGTGAGGTTAGTGATGTCCATGGGCAAGTGGTTCTCAACCTTCACGACCATCCACCCTGTGAGCAGGTCGGCCTCGTCAAAAAAGGTCGAGGCATCGATGGGGATATCGTCGCCCGACAAATTGTTGATCGGCGGGGTACCAAAAAACAAAGGTTGCCCCTGTTGTGTGAGCAGCGTGCAAGCAAATCCTTGCCCTTGTGCACAAAGTTCGCGGAGCATCTGCCCCAGCGTAATGTCTTGTGTCAAGGTATCGGTCGCCAAGGAAATCGTGCCGAGGGTGATTTTGGCTGCATAAGACGTATCTGGAACAACCAAGTAGTCCTCAAGTTTCAGGCTTACGAGTGTATCCCTGAAGACGACGG
>JANPHP010000030.1:0-3343 GCA_031424495.1 Bacteroidota bacterium
GGTCAATGTCAAGGCTGGCGTGGCCACCGCAGACGGACGCTTCGGCCCTGGCAGCATGGACGTGCGATTCACCTGATTTCAACACCTTATATAACACAACAACATGGACAGCAAGATCATCAGAATTGTAAACGGCCACCATGCCGACCCGAAATCCACCCGCGACCTGTTTCAAGTCTCCGAGGAGGAGTTGGAACACATCCGCATGAGCTGCGAGGCCGGGATGCTTGAGGCCGAGACCTACTTGGCGATGGGCGATGACGAACTCAAGGCCACATTCGAGGGGAACCTCATGGTATTCAGCAAGGCGGGATTATGCTTGCCTTGCCCAGCGCCAGAAATCGACGCGCAAATGCGCCAATACTTGCGGACGCGCTATCGCGTCACTGGAACGCTCCTGCGCAAGATCGGAAAGGCACGCGGCGGCGCGGTCAGGGGAATCACGCCATCGGAATACGAGCACCTGGTCACTACGCTGCAAGCCGGCTACCGCGAGGCCGAGGTTTGCTCCACACTCACCAATGAGCTGCTTGCCCTGGCATACGCCAACGCATCGCAGACCAGGGAGCTGCTGGGCCTTGGGTTCGAGAATCCATACGCCGCGTATTGCAGCGACTACCTTGAGTTCTTTCAGGAACGGGCTGAGATTCTTTGGGATGTGCTACGGTGCGTAAACCAGCCCTATGCGGGAGAGGACGGTGATCCTGAATTCGCTATCTTTGCCTGATAGCGGCTCTCCTTCCAGGTTGTAGCCTTTGTGAATGCCCCGCTTGGGGCATTTGCTATTTCGGAGATTCGAAATCAAAGTTGAAATGTTCCCGAATGGGCTACAAATCTGGTTTCAATTTGACAATCATATTCGAGTGCAAGTCTAATCGACTGGAATTGAATACTAAGTTCCTAGGGTGATCGAAATCAGACTTTTCATTTCTTGATAAACAATTTTTACCCCTTTCCAGAAGGACTCCTTCAATAGTTGCTTACGAATATCCTCAATTGAATGACCGTTATAAATTAGGGAGTGTACTTTACCGACAAAGCTGCGAAGGCTGTTGTTTTCCTTGATCAATTCATGTAATAACTGGGAATCAACCTTGATCGCCTGTTCAAAACGAGCATCAGTAGAAAAAATTAATGAGGGTGGACTAACCACAGAAAAACTAGAAGCGCAGAGTTTATAAAGCTCTCTATCTGACGACTGAACGCATCTTACATTAGCATCACCTCCAGCATGAAACTCTTTCCAAAAAAGTATTTCATTTGCCATTTTCGTCTCAATTTTGTTATCGACCCCATTTATTATTAGTAGCCAATAAGAAATTGAGGCTTCGTGATTAAACCAAATATCTTCGAGTTGTGGTTTCTTCAATAGCTGAAGAGCCTCCAATAGTCTCTCCACGTCCCCCGCATTGGATGCTCCAG
Organism: Bacteroidota bacterium; assembly: GCA_031424495.1. Classification (GTDB taxonomy): domain Bacteria; phylum Bacteroidota; class Bacteroidia; order J057; family JADKCL01; genus JADKCL01. The sequence continues at coordinate 1,423 of JANPHP010000030.1, forward strand.
CCCCTAGGATGCGAAGTAGTGCTAGTCTATCTTTTTGATTATCACTCATCTCCAGATGGATTTTGATGAATTAATCCTCTCAATGTAACCATCGCCTTATGCCGCATACTCCTTACAGAACTTACGGAAATGCCAAGCAACTCAGAAATTTCACTATCTACCATTCCTTGATTATACTTTAGCCTAATTATGTCCTGCGATAACTTCGGAAGAGAATCAACGACCTTTGGGATTTTGTCGATTGCTTCCAACATTGCCTCATCTTCGACCGTTGCAGAAATGGAATTTTCAGAATCGTAATTTGTTGCTATGTATTTGTCTACCTCCATCAAGTCCTTGATCCGACGCTCCTGTCTTATTGATTCAGAGAGAATATTTCTAGCGACAACTTGAGCGTAACGGAATATCGATGTAGGTGGGGAGTTTGAAAAACGTTCCTTGAGCTCCACCGAGCGCTGAATTAGTGAAATCAAGGTCAACTGGCAGATATCCTCAGCGTCAATCGAGTAGGTATTTGGTAAACGTCGCGTTTCACGAATGAGATAATTCAAGATCTCCTGGCGAAGATGCATCGTTGCTGCAAAGTCTCCGTCCAAGAATAACTTCCAATTGTACTTTTCAAGTGTGCTCACTAGCCTTGATCTTATCCCGAACCTAGAGACCCAAGAGAAATTACCAAGCCGAAATATAGCAACAAATATCTTTATTCGCAAGCCTCTTTTTAGAAGTCCGCATACGCTCGCCGAATCGCTCCACTTTCGATGTCAATATTTGACTTGTGTGGAATAGCCCACGAAATTGAAACTACATGCGAAAAAGTGTTGCCGAACCTTCAAAATAATGCCTACGAAGATATCCCCTATGCCCCCAGCGACTCCCGCAACAACTGCAACAAATAATAGTACCCACTAGCCGCAGCTCCATCCACCTCAAGCGACTCACCGGGCTTAACGGCGACAAACACCCCTTGCAGCGCCTCGTTGATGCCTAGCTGCATTTGGGAGAGCGTCTCGGCAGGAGTCGCGGTTTCTATCGTGATGACAATTTGATTCTCTGTGAGCGTTACCATAGACTTTACTTTTTAAACCGTGTTATTTTTGACACGAAAGCTACGCCAAAGCCGTGACATATTTGACACAAAAAGATGGCCCTCGAAAAAAATCAGGCATTCATCGACGCCTTTGGCCAGCGAGTCAGGAGCTTACGAACAGCAAAAGAGCTGTCCAAGCAAGCATTGGCCGATACACTCAACATCGATAAGCACCAACTTTTTCGCATCGAAGCGGGTCAAATCGCTACGTCCATCATGACGGCTTACCGCCTAGCAGAAGTCTTTGAGATTACCGTTTCGGAGTTGTTTGACTTCAAGTTCTGATCGATTTGGCCTTATGAATCATCAAAATTGTTCGCATCCGGCAAAACTGAAATGTTGATTTGTTAGGAATCATCGTGTTTTCATCGTGTTTCTGATGGATTTTTTCGTGTTTCATAAGGAACTATCGGGAATCGTTGATTTGGACTCCCTCGAAACCCGATGTCAACCTTCTAAAATTGCTCGAAATCTAGTTTTGCACGAATTGGAATTCGCCTCACCTTTGAAACCTGAACTACAATAGGGGCACCAAGCCAGAGAAACGCAGGTGGCACGGCTGAAAGGTCGTGCCACTGGATTTTGGGATCGCTGAGGGGCAACAAGTTGAACCTTGGATTAAATTTTGATTCCAAAGCATTGGCTAATAGGTACTAAATGGACTAAAAATCCGCGACTAGCACAATTTTGGATAAATGAAGATCGAGGAGGTGGCATGAATGCAAATCCTTGCTAACTTCGCTACTCATAAAATCGAAATACTACCCTCTATGTTGCGTAACCTTCTCTTTTTGGCGGTCTTGTTTGTTTCAAGTTCAGGCTTGGCACTGG
>JANPHP010000031.1:0-14426 GCA_031424495.1 Bacteroidota bacterium
GCCTTATGTGATGGGCTACGACACGCGGCCGCTGCTCACGCTCGACGAGCGCGAGCAACTCCTGCCTTGGCTGGTCGATGAGGGCATCGTGCTCTTTTACGAGCACGACCCCTACCACGAATGCGGAACGGTCACCCGCAACGAAAAAGGCGGCTACCATAGCGGTGATACATTCCAACTGGCTGACCTCTGAAAACCGTCGGCATACCACGCGCAAGCAACTTTTTTGTGGTTGTGGTGATCTTTGCCTTTGGTTTTGGGTTGTGCTTGATTGCCAGTCGCTGGGGAATGCATCCGCTCGACAGCCCCATCATTTTTGATGGCGCTTGGCGCTTGATGCAAGGGCAGTCCTATTTTCATGATTTTAATACGCCAAACGGCTTCGTCCCCATCGGGATGCAAGTTGTCTTTTTCAAGGTTTTGGGCGTGAATTGGTGGGCCTATCGATTGCATGCGGCCTTGATGAACGGCCTTTTTGGCTTGCTGGCATTTGGGATTTTGTACAAAGCAACGGGTAAGCGCACGCTTGCAATGGCCTACGGCTGCCTGAGCACGGTCGTTTTTTACCCGCCGATGGGGACGCCTTACATGGAGCAGCATGCCTATTTTTTCCTTTTATTGGGCGTATTATTGGCTATTCTGTCCTCGCAAAACTTTGGGTGGAGGCGTATTTTGTTCACCGCGGCGATCCCAACGACTTGGGTCTTGGCGATTTTGAGCAAGCAGAGCCCGGGTTTCTTTGCAATACCGCTGAGTTTGGTGACGATGTTGCTTTTTTGGAAAAAAGTAGATTTCAAGCCTGCCCTAATCGGTCTTGCAGCTGGCTTGCCTGGGATTTTGGTGACGTTTTGGTTGTTTGTCGGGTGGCCATTCGGCATTGAGGCTGAATTTTGGCGGTATTTTTGGACTTATCCGCAGGCAATCGGCACTGAGCGGGCTGCTCACTGGCATTTTGGCGTCTTCAAATCGATTCGCAGTTTTGCTTGGTTGCCATTCCAAACGCTTACTGGTTTGAATCTTGTTTTTCGCTACCTATTATATGTGCCATTTCTTGTGGTGCTGGCGGAATGGCTTTGGCGCAAATGGCGAAAAACTGGGCCAATGGAAACGTATCCATTCCGCTATTTGATCCTGGCTATTTTGATGGTGATCGTTTGCAGCTTTTTTATGCACAGCACCCTCAATCAAATGGAAAACGGCATTCCGCTGGTCTTTGTATCCATCGGGCTCGGGCATGCCTTTTGGGTGGAATGGCTGACAAATAAACTGGGCAAGCTTGCATGGCCCGAAAAGTGGCGTACGAGGATTGCGCCAGGCGCCTCGCTCCTACTCTTGGGACTGAGTGTTTATACCGCAATTGAATTTGACCAGCGGGTAAATCGCCTGCGGCTGGTACTGGATTTTCAAGCGGATGTGATGCAGCATGAGGAAATGAGGCCCAAGGACGGAATCAAAGGCTTAGGTTTTGTGGTGCCTTATGGCGCCGGCCAATTGGAACCTCGTATGATCTTGGATTGGGCGAGGGTGCATGATGGGAACTTTCTGTTGATGGGCGACATGACCTGGCTCTATGGACTGTCGGGCAGGCTATCGGTACCGCCATTTCTATGGATGCACGAGGGACTCACGATGCCACGGCTCGACGACCCTGCATTTGCCCAAACAGATCTAGATTTGCTGCAGTCGATCCTTCAACACCATGTAAAGTACGTGATTTTTGAAAATGCATCGCGCATCACATATATGGGACTACAGCTAGAGTGCTTCCCTGCAACAGCGGATGCAATCTATGCTCGTTACATCGGCACCGAAACCGTCGCCGGCTACTTGGTCTGGCACTTACGGTACTAGCGCGATCGGCCCTTGCGCGCATTGGTGGGTTTGTTGCGGTCCCGAAATTCAGGATCCTTTTTCTGAACCCAAGCGATGAATTTGGCGATTTCAGGATGTGCTTGCAGCTGCTCCGGGGTGTGATAATTATCGAGCAATTCCTTTTCAGAAAGCACAGAATGAATTTTGGTGTGGCAGACCACATGGATCGTGATCGTCTCAGTACCCTTGTAGGTTTTGGGAATGAGGTGGTGCTCATTGACTGATTTGCCGGCAATGAGTGGCCGTGCGCAAATGGCACAAATACCGATTACTTGAGGCTGAGCCATAGGTTAGGAGCGGTTTCGATTGTCAAAAATATGCAGGAATGCCAAATGGGCAAAGCTTGCATTTCAACCAACCTATTAAAATGCAATTAATTGTGCAATTTCGCGATTCGTGGGACCAATTGCATGATTTGCAATGCCACCACCACTTCATTTGGAATCACATTTTCTATCACATCATGCGCTTCATTCAACGGTTTTCCTTCCTGCTGAGCTTGCTCCTTTTTGCCACGCAAATCCCCAATTTGGATGCTCAAGATACTACTGCACTGCGGTTTGCGGCATTTTCAGATGGCGGCGAGTTGATGCTTTTCAAAAACGACAGCACCAACTTGTATTATGATGTTTTCAATGCAGATGCGAGCTTCAATGCCTTGTTTCACCATCCCGTCACGGGGCAGCTCTACTGCCTGTTTGACTCGATTGCCACTACTGGTCGTCGCAATTTTTATGAAATCGACCCATTTTCGGGTGCGATGAGCTTTGTTTTTGCCCCGAGCGCTGATTTCCTGGCCGCCGCCTGCGTGGGCCCCAATGGCGTGGTCTATGCCATCACGGGTTATGGCGCCGGCAACCCCGGCAATATTTACCAAATCGACATCTTCAGCGGTACCGAAAACCTATTCGCAAGCCCCGACGTTACGTTCGGCGGCAATTTCCAGCCCGCTATGAACATCAGCTATTATCCGCCGACCAACGAAATCTGGATCTTTTGCGGCGATGCGGACTCGCTGATCAAGATCAACGTGAACACCCAAGTGGAAACACATGTCGCAGTGAGCCTTCAAGGTGATGCCGGTATCAAGGGGACCTATCTCGATGGCAATACGATGTGGCTTTGCTCAGATGCGTCCTACACATTGGATGCGACGGTGGCTAGTGCCGTGCAGCCCAGCAACTTTGTTCTTCCCGATTACGTGACTGACTTGGAGCTCCTCGACCTGATCGACGGCAGCGATACAATTGGTATTTGCAGTGGGGATTCGGTGCAAATGCACAGCCGTTTCCGGTTTGATGACTATCATTGGTACTTCAATGGCGTGCCGTTGCCCGGCCAAAACCGCAGCTTCATGGCTGGAGCACCAGGCACATATCAACTGCTGGCCCAGTGGGACAGCAATGCAGGCATTTACATCTGGTCTGAAACGGTAGAATTGGTAGCTGCCCTCGCGCCAACCGCTGGTTTTGGCACAGCATCAACGAGTTTTCTGATCGGCACGCCGATCGTTTTTACAGATTCTAGCCTCAATGCCAATGCTTATCATTGGGATTTTGGAGATGGCTCATTTAGCGCAGCCAGCAACCCTACCCATACCTACAACGCGCCCGGAACCTATACTGTGATGCAAGTGGTGCAGAATGGTTTGTGTACCGATACAGCCTATTTGCAAATCACGATCCTTTTAGTGGGCATGGATGGTGCAGCCAACCAAGCATTCTCAATGACCGCTTTCCCAAATCCGACGTCTGATCTGATGGCGGTAAGCATCGTTATGGATCAAGTTGAAGTTGCCACGGTCGAGGTACTTGACATGATGGGTGCAAGTGTCGCGGTGCTTCACAATGGGCCGTTGGATGCTGGGAATCATAGCTGGCACTGGAATACCACCAACGCAGCGAACAATCCGGTAGCAGGCGGCATCTATGTTTTGAGGCTGAAAACCGACACTGGAAACAAAAGCCAACGCATCATGGTCATTCGCTGATCGATCTTCCATTGAAAATTTGCGTCGGTCGCACTGAGGTTTTCCCTCATTGCGACCGATTTTTTTGTACCATCTAGCTAGGTGAGCCGTAGCAAAAACCAATATCTTTGGATATGTGAATGAATTTACACAATTTTGCATCCATACTTAGCCAAACGCGGATTATTCAAACATTATCAGCGGCAAAACATTGTTGAATGAGTGGACTGAATTTGAGGGAGTTGGCGGTGGGGTTGAAAAAAATTCATAAAAATTCACATATAAGTAAATTTTCAAAGAAAATGCGTAGCTTTGGAGTGGAAAAATGGGATGATGAAGGGCGCGAAGTCACGTACTACACCATCCGCAAAGAGGGGGCGGCAGAAACCGAAACCGACAAGTTCTTTCTCAGATTTGAGCACGATCCACAGTATCGGGCATCGGTGCAGCACTTGGCAGCCTTCATATTGGATGCCATGGGTGACCATATGGGTGCTAGGGAGGCTTATTTTCGTTTTGAAAATGCAGCGGCTGCCTTGCCTCCACAGCCATGGGCAGTGCGGAATTTGGACTTTGAATTTTCCAATTTTCCGATCAGGTTGTACTGTATGCGCCTCAGTAACCACTTAGTAATCTTGATGAACGGTGGGATTAAGACGAGCCAAGCCGTGCAAGACAGCAAGGATTTGAGCATGAAATTTACTGAGGCAAATGCATTTGCCAAAGGCATCGAGCGGGCACTGCGTGACCAAGAAATATGGATCGGTGCGGATGGAAGGACGCTCGAAAGCGATGATGAAGAGATTTTTATTTCCTGCTGATGAAGGAAGGAAATTCGTTTGGAGGCAGTTGACATTTAATCGTTTGTATTTTAAGCGTTTATAAAAAAAGTAGACCAAAATGAAAAGCAAAGTCGCGCGGCGCATCCTTGCAGAGACGCCCGAAGAAACCAAAATCTTTGTCAGGAAATATGCCGAGATCGTGGCTTGTGTGCACGATATCATGGCGCAAAAGGGCTTGACGCAGCGTGATCTAGCAGCCCGAATGGACAAGAATCCATCGGAACTCTCCCGGTGGTTGCATGGTGAGCACAACATGACGCTGAGAAGCCTTGCAAAATTGGAGGCAGAGCTCGGCGAAGACATCATTGTCGTGAGGCGCATCAACAACGAAGCAACTAGCTTGCCCAAACAGAAGATCGCCCCCCGAACTTATGCCGCAATTTGGACTTCAGGCACCACTTGGAAAATTCTGCAATTTGTTGCCTCAACCCCCACTCTGGCTGAAGAATCAATCGCATGACCACAAAAAAGAAGGCTCCACAGCTGCAAGCATCGTCGATCGACATCATGGAGATCAAAATCATTGAAGGTCACGTGGAAAGCAATGAAGACTTTGACGACAGGTTGATAGCGGCCTTCGATTCTGACTGTTCGTTACGCTTCTTTACAGGTGCAGAGAGAGAGGGCCTGCGTGGAGAGCTCAAGATTTGGGTGGAGACCCAGAGTGATCCTCCTCAGGTCGAGGCGCATGGGCACTTTCACTTCCAATTCCTTTTCTTGATCAAAGACCTTCAAACTTGGCTACCGGAGGGTCCGAATGGCGAGCTATCGATTGCATCGAGCCTGCAAAATGCAATTGCAGCAGTGAGCTATTCGACCGCGAGAGGCATCTTGATCGGCAGATTTCACGGTACGGCTTTTCATCGCTTCATTCTGCCCGTGATCAACCCCGCCGATCTGTTGGACACTCCCAAGAAAGCTGGCAAACAATCCAGAGGATAATCGCCTGGCAAGTGTGCTGCTCGATTACAGCACATCCAAATCCTTTGCTTTGCGTATATTTACCCTGCAACGAAAATTACGATTATGCTACGTAGTATCGAATTGATCATGTCTTTGGCGCTCGCGGTACTTGGTATCACAGCCTTTATAGCAGGTTATGCCAAAAACGGCTTTCTGCTCAAGCTCATTTTTGGCAGAGAACGGGTCAAAAGCACCGGCAACAAGTGGCTCGCCCTGTACCTCTACATTGGCGCTGGTGTGCTCCTCTTCATTTCGCTGCTGCTGCTCATTCCCTGACGGATACCCCAAATCGAGTCTGCCGCCTGCTCAGTGCTTGGCTTCCTTTTGTTGAAGCTTGTCCACCAAAAATGGAGCCGTTTGACTTTCCTTGATGGCAAGCAAACCTTCAGGTGGTCCTTGATACACGAGATTTCCCCCGCGATCGCCGCCTTCGGGCCCAAGGTCGATGATCCAATCTGCGCACTTGATCATTTCCAAATTGTGCTCAACGACCAGCACCGTATTACCGCGCTCGACGAGCTCATTCATTGCGTAAAGCAACTTCTTGATATCGTCAAAGTGCAGACCAGTGGTCGGCTCGTCAAAAATATAGAGTGTTCCTTTCTTTTCCTTGCCTTGGCTGAGGAAAAAGGCCAATTTCACCCGTTGCGCCTCGCCTCCCGACAAGGTGCTTGAGCTCTGTCCCATTCGCAGGTAACCCAGACCCACGCGGTTCAAGATCTCAAGTTTAGAAGCAATCTTGGACTCACTCACGAAAAAGCCCATCGCCTCGTGAATGGTCATGTTGAGGACATCATCGATGTTTTTGCCCTTGTATTTCACTTGCAAGACAGGCTTGCGAAACCTACGTCCATGGCATTCCTCGCATTTGAGGGTGATGTCAGGCAAAAACTGCATTTCAATCGTCACAAAACCCTCACCCTTACAAGTTTCGCAGCGACCGCCCTCGACATTGAAGCTGAAAAATCCAGCCTTCATGTCTCCTGCCTTGGCGGCAGGCTGATCGGCATAAAGATCACGGATCGCATCGTAGGCCTTGATATAGGTCACAGGGTTACTCCGCGCACTGCGCCCGATCGGGCTCTGATCCACCATCTCCACGTTGCCGATTTCGCTGATCTCGCCCTCTAGCCGCTCATAATGGCCTGGTTTCTCGCCGTAGGCGTCAATCTGTCGCTTGATCGCTGGGTACAAGATCTTGGTGATGAGCGTGCTCTTACCCGATCCACTCACGCCCGTGACCATGGTCATAGCCTGCAGCGGCACCTCGATACTCACATTTTTGAGGTTATTTTCCATCGCCCCATAGAGGCGAATGCTGTTGACTTTCTTGCGACGGAATTTGGGTAGCGGAATCTCGTCCCGGCCTGTCAGGTACAATGCCGTGAGCGAGTTGGAGTCGAGCAGGGCCTCGCTCGTGCCCGCAAACACGACCTCGCCGCCGAGCTCACCTGCCCCCGGCCCCATGTCGATGAGGTAATCCGCCCGCCTGATCACAGCCTCGTCGTGCTCGACGACGATCACTGTATTGCCTTTGTCGCGCAGGCTCTCCATCACCGAGATCAAACGCTCTGTGTCGCGCGGGTGCAAGCCGATGCTGGGCTCGTCCAGAATATACATCGCGCCGACCAAGCCACTTCCCAAGGACGATGATAGCTTGATGCGCTGCATTTCGCCGCCCGAAAGGGTGTGAATCTGCCGGTTGAGCGAGAGGTAACCCACGCCGACCTTGACCAAAAAATCGAGGCGCGTATTGATTTCATTGAGGAGGCGGGCTGCAATGTGCTGGTCGCGCTCGTCGAGGACGAGGCTTTGCATGGTCTTTTGCAAATCTGTGATTTCCAAACCGAGGAGTTCACCGATCATGAGGCCTGCAACCTTTACATAGCTTGCATCCTTGCGAATGCGGCTGCCCTTGCAATCGGGGCAGCGGGTGTAGCCGCGGTAGCGTGAGAGCATTACGCGATTTTGAATCTTGTGCAGTTGTTCGCCGAGATCCTTGAAAAACTGGTTGTAGCCCCAAGCCTTGCCAATGCCGTCGCGCAATTGGTCCTTTTGCGTTTCTGTGAGGGCATGCCATGGTCGGTGAATGGGGAAATCATGCTTGGTTGCCTCGGCGATGAAGGCCTTGTTGTATTCCTGCATTTGCTCGCCGCGCCAAGGGGCTACGGCAGCCTCAAACACTGACAATGACCGATTGGGGATCACGAGATCCTCGTCGATGCCGAGTATGCGGCCAAAACCTTCACAGGTTTTGCAAGCACCATACGGATTGTTGAAACTGAAAAGATCGACGCTAGGCGCCTCAAACTGCATCCCATCGCGCTCAAATCGCTCTGAAAATTCTTTCCAAGGCCCATCATTGACTTTGATGAGGCAGCTGCCGTTTCCTTCTTGATAGGCGGTCTGCACGGAGTCTGAGAGGCGAAATGCCAGCGCCTCATCGTCATCGTGCGCGATGACCAACCGGTCGATCAGCAGCAGATAGTCGACTGCCTTTTTGGAAAGCTTGGTTTCCAGCATTCCCTCGATATCCTCAACACGGTCATCCACCCAAATCCTCGAAAAGCCCTTTTGCAGGCTCACTTCGAGTTCCTTTTTGAAGCCTTGGGAACGAATCTTGACTTTGCTGGTGAGGTAAACTTTGGTGTCGACAGGTTGCTGCACAATGTAATTGACGACGTCTGACACGCGATCGCGGGTCACGAGGTCGCCCGAAATCGGCGAGTAGGTCTTGCCCACGCGCGCAAACAGCAATTTCAGGTAGTCGTAAACCTCTGTAAGCGTACCGACTGTGGACCTGGGATTGCCAGAAGCCTTGCGCTGCTCGATCGCAAGCGCTGGCGATATGCCTTGGATGTAATCGACATCGGGCTTTTCCATGCGGTCGAGAAACTGCCTAGCATAAGAGCTCAGGCTCTCGACATAGCGGCGCTGCCCCTCGGCATAGAGCGTGTCAAATGCCAATGAAGACTTGCCAGAACCGCTCACGCCGGTGATGACGACGAGTTGTTTCCGGGGAATGGAAACCGTGATGTTCTTCAGGTTGTTGACCCGAGCGCCCTTGATAAAAATGTTCTTGATGCCAGACAATATTCAGCCGATTTATTCGTAACTACTCACAAATGCCTGCGTACAACGATTGTTGAATCACGACGCAAGTTAAGTTTTTCCAAGATTAACGACACAATGATCTAATTGTTGGGTCGAATTTTTAAAAGTTAAAAAATGTAGCACGACGGCTCATGCGCAAGCCCCTCATACCTAAAGAAGATCACGACCTGGTGCTGGAGTTCGCTGCTGGCAGCGAAGATGCCTTTTCCCAGCTCATGGATCGCCACAAGAGCCGCATTTTCACGACGATTTTTTTCATCGTGAAGGAGCGAGAACTCGCCGAAGACCTTTTTCAAGAGACGATGATTAAAATCATACGCCTCATCCAAGCAGAGAAATACGATGAAAAAGGCAAGTTTATCTCTTGGGCCGTGCGCATCGCCCGCAACCTTGCCATCGATTTTTACCGCAAGGAGCGTCGCGGACCGTCGATTCAGCACGAGAACGACGATTATGACATTTTTAACAATGTGCCTCAGCACGAGGAGAGCATTGAGGACAAAATCATCCAAGAGGAGAGTGCGCAGCATGTGCGGGACATGATCAAGCAGATTCCCGAAAAGCAAAGGGAAGTGCTCATCATGCGTCACTATGCCAATATGAGTTTCAAAGAAATCGCCGACGTGCAGGGCGTAAACATCAACACGGCGCTCGGGCGCATGCGCTATGCACTGTTGCATTTGCGCAAGTTTGTGGGGTTGGAAAGCAAGATGGAGGTGAGAAATGAAGAAGAAATTTACTGAAAACGATATTTTGCGTTTCATGTATGGCGAGATGTCGCCTGCTGAGCATGACAGCTTCCTCGATGCCTTATATGAAGACGAAGGCCTTTTTGCGAAGTTTGAAGAGCTGAAATCTGCCCAATCTGACTTGCATCCGATTACCCTCACGCCGTCTGAAGCCTCCGTGACCAGGGTTATGAGCTACGCCAAGCGCGCTACACGCGAGAAAAGGCCCAAGCGTCCAAAACTGGCTTACAGTGGCAACGGTTCCATGTTTGCATTCAACCACATCTTGTCGATCGTGATGGTGGTATTCACCTGCGTCACCGTCGGCGTCGCGACCTTTGTCTATTCCAAGACCAACAAGTCTGAAAGTAATTGGACGATGACCCCTACGCATGAGGATTTGCTGGACAGCGGACTCGACAATCGCCTGGACCTCGCGCGGGAGCGACTCGACAACATCATCGGCAACAAGCGGGAAACGATCGTGCCGATGCACCACGACACTTATCGGGTGGTGACTTCCGATTTGTTTGTCCCCAAAGATGGAAATGTGGTATTATTGCACGTCCAATAATACCGGATGTCGTGACAAGGATGCGTTTGATCTTCGTGCTGCTGATTTCCCTCGGCTTCATTGCCCAGGCTCACTCGCAAGCTGCGCTCAATGTCAAATATGCCGATCAAAACCGTCGCCAAGACAATACGACTACACTTCGCATCGATCAAGGAAAAGTTTGGATGAATGGCAAACAGATCCTAGAGGAAAACCTGCCTGCTAGCCTCAAGCATCTCGACCCCAATATCTATTATGAAAGCACCGTTGCGGGCGTGACGGAATTCACATTCAACCTCGGCGATCACTATTTCTTGATTCAAAACGGCGTGCTCACCGAGATCCAAATGGACGATGTGGAGCCCGCGATCAGTGGTTACGACAGCAAGACCGAGACGGAGTCCTACTATTCGCAGCTGAAACGTGAATCGCCAGGCTTGTTTTATGGGCTGAGTCGCGAAGGTGTGCTGTTGGAGCAGGTGCGCAGCCTGCTATTGGAGTACGGGCAAACAAAAGGCAAAGACCGCGACAAGATCAAAGAGCAGATGCGGCTCGTGCTCGGGCAGCTCTATGACATCAACGAACGAAACAAGGAATTGGAGATCGAGGAACTGGAGGCGATGATCGAGGCAGCCAAAAAGGAAGTCCAATACCGTAAAGCAAACAAATCGAAGATCATTGATCGTAGTCTTGATAATCTCTTGAAGTAGAACCATTCCCCAGAAGATTTTGGACTGAGGCGCAGGTCAAATGCGGTGATCTGGCAATTTTTCACTTGCTACATGCTTGGATTCCTCAAGTTTTCTGCTAGCTTTGAAGTGGATTGTTGGTTAATGGTTGCTTTTCGTTTGCAATTGATATAGGATTTCAGAAAAACCGCAAGGGTACTTGTCGGTCGTGGTTGTGTATACTTTCATGGCGGTAAACGTCTAGAAATCATGCATGCCCTCGGCCTGATGATGATCTGAGCGTAGGGGGATAATTATGAGGCGGTTGTATCTCACAATGTGCATTTGGATGCTTGCTGGGCTGGTGCTAGGGCAGTCGGTATCCGATTCTTTGCTGCAAAATGGCAGGTTGTACTATGAGCGTGGGGACTATGGGACAGCGATTTCCTATTATCGCAACTACCTCAAAATCGCGCAGGCCGACCACAATGACCGAAATATAGCAGATGCCTATCGACTGATTGGTGATGCCTTCAGGGCATCGGGCGCCATGCAATCGGCATTGGAGGAATTGGATATGGGCTTGCAGATCGCAACCCAAGCTGCTGACAGCAACATGATTGCGCGCATCTACAACCGTATCGCATCTGTGCGGTTTGAGATGGAGGATACCACAGCCTGCGAAATCGCAGCCAATCATGCATTGCAAATCGCACGATCGGTAAACGACCAAGCGACCGTCTCTAGCACACTCAATATCCTAGGAGCCAACTATCGCTCTACAAAACGCTACCAACTGGCTCTGGATGCACTCGCGCAGTCGGTCGAAATTCAGCGCGCGCTTGGTGACACGACCGACATCCCCAATGCCCTCAACAACATGGCCAATACACAGATCGTGCTGGGCCGCTATGAAGAGGCCATCGCCACTGGCCTCCAAAGCTACAAGATGGCAACGGCGATGAAAATCATTGTCTACCAGCACTATGCCGCATTCATGCTGTACAAGGCCTATCGAGCAACGGAAAATTTTCCGCAGGCTTTCGATTGGATGGAGATCTACAACGGCCTCACGCAAGCGCTGCTCGATGAAGCCAAGGGGCAAGAAATCTCCAAGCTGCGTGAAGAAATGGCGATGGCCAAAAGTGAACTGGAAAATGAGCAGCTCAGGATTCAAAACGCACTCCAATCGGAGACCATCGCGAGCCAAAATACCAAGACCTTTGCCATTGCCAGCATCGCAATCTCGGTCCTGATTCTTGCCATCGTGCTATTGCTTGTGGCGCGCCGGCAACGCAAAAACAATGCGGCCCTCAAATTTAAAAACAGTCAAATTTTGGAGCAAAGCACGCAAATCTCTGCCATCAATTCACAGATGCAGGCAGTAGCATTGGCACGCGAATCGCAACAAGCCAAGCTTATCGAGCTGGATTCCGTCAAAAACAAGCTCTTTTCGATCATTTCTCACGACCTGCGTTCGCCCATGACCTCCATCCAAGGGCTGCTGCAATTGATGGAGGGCGGGCTCGTCACCGAGCAGCAACTGAGCCAAATGGCGGGTCGGCTCAAAGTGCGGGTCGACAATACCACCATGCTGCTCGACAACTTGCTCAATTGGTCCCATAGCCAAATGGAGGGCTTTTCACCTGCTTGCGAGCCGATCGACATCGCCGATTTGGTGACTGCCGAATGCATCAACCATGAAGCAGCCGCCAAGGCAAAAAACATCGGCCTGAGCAATGAGGTTGCACCCGAAATGTTTGCGATGGGCGACCGCGCGATGATCGCGCTTGTATTGCGCAACCTCATCTCCAACGCGATCAAATTCACGCAAGACCATGGTCATGTGCACATAAGCGCCGCGCAGGTAGGCACAAGGCTGCACCTCGCAGTCGCAGACACGGGTATCGGCATACCAGCCGAACATATCTCAAAAGTATTGGGAAGCGACTATTTCAGTACCGATGGCACGGCACACGAACGTGGATCAGGGCTCGGTCTGCGTTTGTGCAAGGAGTTTCTGGACAAAAACAATGGCGAAATTTGGCTTGTTGCCAATGCGGGGCCGGGTACTACCTTTTGGTTTTCATTGCCGCAGGGCTTGGGGAATCCATCGGTTCCAAGTGGGGAAAAGAGCCGAAACATTCCTCAGCCTACAGGTGCATCGTAGACTGCATTGAGCGCACGCTAAGCCCTGTTGCCCCAGGATCTTGCAGCCTAATGCACAGAGGCTACCATTGCACTTCGTCTTCAACATTGTCGCTGATCGCAGCGCCTGAAAGATTGCAGCCAACAAAACTACTTTTGCTGATCTTGCTGTCGGTCAGTTGGGCTGATGAAAAATTGGCCCCGCCAAAGTCGCAATCGACAATCGTCGCTCCGATAAGCTCAGCACGCATGAAATCAGCCCCTTGCAGCACACATTTTGTAAATGTCACATTGTGTAAAACCGACTTGACCAAAACCGCATTCAACAAGCTGCATTCCTCAAAAATCGCATGCCTGAATTCACTGGCATACAAGTCAGTCGCATTGAAGGTACAACGTTTGAAGCTGCAAAAGTTTGCAGAAACACTGTCCATTTCGACGCCTGAGAAATCGTAATCTGCGATTTCCAGCTCATCCAATTCCATCACGCTGCCCTCCGCGCCCTTGGTTTTGAAATATTGGATGTGAGCTTGTACAAGCTCATCGACTGCTGGATTTTCCACTTTTGTCATTTGATCAACTCCTTTTGATAGGCGCAAATTGGATTGATCGATCGGATCGATTGCAGCCATTTCTCCACATTGCTTCAAAAATCGGATACCGCAAATTCGCCAAGATTCAATCCTTCAAACTGCAAACCCAAGCCTGCCCCATTCCCCTACTCCACAACCACACGCTCAGTACCGATGATCGTCCCTTGCGCATCGAACACAGATACAAGGTATATGCCAGCGCGAAGGTCCTCCAATGGCAAGGAAAATGTAGCCGCTCCAAAAAGCCCGCTACGCACAACTTGCCCATTCACCGCAAAGACGCTCCATGAACCTGCGTTGATGCCGCTGCCCACCTGTACCTCAACCCTGCCTCGGGTAGGATTGGGGCCCAATTTGATGCTTGCAGGCATTCCAGTGACGGCCTGCCCCAAGATAAAGTCCTTGTGAATCGTGAAACGACCTGCGCCGCTGAACACGATCTCCAATCGGTCCAAATTGCTGTCGTAATGCCAACTTTGCACGACATTCCACCCCAAGACCGACTGCGGCACAAATCCCAGATTGTACAAATAAAGGGTCCCAACGGCCCCTGCGTGGCCCTCATAACTTACGGAATCCATCACCGCCAAGGCCCAATTGCTGCTCACCGTCGCGTAACCGAGGGTATCGATACCATATTTCAGGAGGCTACCACTTTGCAATAGCCATTGCGAAAAATCACCGCTCGTCGATTCTGAATAAAAGCTTGTCTGAGCAACCGCGCTCAGGTCATGCGCAAGGCCTGAGGCTGTCGCTTGTACCCCACTCCCGGCAAATGCGACATCAACATAGCCATTGCGGGCGATTTTGATGGCGTCACAACTAGCACCACAGAGCAAGGAAACATTGGGTGAATCGGTTTCAAAGGGGACCAATGCGGCGAGAAATGAGGTATTGGCGTCGCCGCCACGCGTTGCTTTGAGCATGGTATGGGTCTCGATGGAGTCATACCGAAGCTCATGCACCGCTGTCGAAG
>JANPHP010000032.1:0-8871 GCA_031424495.1 Bacteroidota bacterium
CGAAATTTGTCATACCCTTTGCAGTGCAACTCACCACACAAGAAAAGCATGGAGAGGCACTTCGCATCGTGCTCAGAAATGCACAATATCCGATCGGGGAGAGCCACTGGGCGATCTATGCGACGGATGCGAATCAGCAGACTGGCAACCTATTGCACCAAAGAATCACCATCTCAGTGAGCTAAGCTGCTATGCCATCCGCACCTAACCATATCGTCGCTCGTTATGCCATGGAACTCGATTTCATGGATCGGCGTGCAGCGCAACGTGGTGCAGAGGAATTGATGGAGGCAAGTCGGCAGCATATTGCGGCCATGATCGATGCATGCTGCAATGAGCTCGTGGGGCCGGATGAGTACATCACGATCCCCCGTTTGGAGATCGATTTGGGTACCTTAGATCCATTGCACCTCGTGGATGGCTATTTGGAACGTTTCAAGCAGCACTTGCGCCACCAATTGAAGGATGCACTCGCGAAACAATCGCAAGCGGATCCCGTGGCGCGTGCGCTGCAAGTGGTTGCAGACTACGGCACATCGGGCCAATATCCTTGGTGGGCAGGCTCTCCCGACCCCGCCATCTTGCACGCTGCTGTCGCCACCGTACTGCGCCAAGCCCAAAGGCATGGCAATGCACAATTGCATGCCCTATTGGGGCAAGGCAAGCTGTTGCAACGCCTCGTCTTGGCACTGCCCGCCGCGCAAATCGCAGCCATTTGGGAGCAGTTGATCATCAAGCGACCGATCCGGCAAGGCGAGGCGAACATCATCGCCACAAGTCGCCTGCTCCTCCAAAACGCATCCGCCATCGACCGACGTCGGTGGCAAGAGTTTGCTTACCAAAGCATTGCACGTGCAATGCATGCAGCGTCGACCGCTTCAGCCGCCGCAATTTTGCTTTGGCTACAAATGGAAACTGCGGTTGCCTTGCCGCAGGCATTGCTGTCACGCTTGGAAACCAATGCCGGACTCCTATTGCAGCTGGAATGGATGCAAAACTGCCTCGCCGCTCCAAGTGCCTTGGTCGCGGCTTACTTGTTAGCAGAGGTCCCACCTGCGCACGCTGGCGAACAGGTTGTAGCAGCTGAGGCAGCCTTGCAAGCATGGATGAAGGCAACTTGGAATTTAGGCAGCAGTTCAGGAGAAGCATTGTTTGCAGCAATAGACTTGGCATTGGGGGAAATGCCACAAGCAGCACCGACCGCCCTGCCAACGACAGCGGAACGGATCACACGCTGGTTGCAAATGCTTTGTGATTTGCCGCAAGGCAAGTACCAAGACCTCCTTGCGCGGGTTGCAGCGCAATACGCGGCCCAGACTCCTGAGTCATCGCAAGATGCCTCCGCACTCACCGCTTGGCTGCACACGCAGCCTGCCTTGCCGCCCGAGGCACCCGCGCTGCTCGCGCAGGTGCTCCTCCCCATCCTGATTGCTCACGGGCGCAGCCAACAGGCAGCGCCCAATCCGCCCGCAGATACAGCAGCACTTACGCCACTTTTACGTGCCGTGTTGAATGCGCCGCGCGCATCGTTGCAAGAGCTGCTGCAGCGCTTGGCTGTTGAAGCTAGTCGCCATCTCCTTGATAACGAGCCTACAAGTCTTGCGACCGCAGCTTGGCTGCGCAGCCGCTATAGCCTCACGGCGGAGATGCGCACGCGCGTGGCCGAGGCCGTGTCGGCGCTGCTGTTGCCCGCGTGGAGGCCGCCCGCCCTACAACCTGCTGGCAAATTGCAGGTTTACTTACCAAAGCTGCGCGAATTGCTGGAAATGCCGGATGCCCAAGAAGCCAAATTGTTGGCGGCTTTGTTTGCCCATTTTGCAGCTGCGCATCCGACCAAAGCACACGACGAGCTGCAGCTAATGGATTGGTTGCAAGGCTTGGAACTGCCTCAAGGCGGTGATCTGCAGGCTTTGGCGACAGCCATCCTGCATCTGCAAACTCAAGCACCGCGCCCAGCGAGGGTGCCGGAGAAATATCCTACCCTGCGGCCGATGTTGCCCTGGTTGCGGCGCAAACTCGACCTTGCAGGGGCTGATGCAGAAGTCCTTTTACAGGCCTTGTTGGAGCAATATTATGCTGCCCATCCCGGTGTGGAGCCCTCGCAAGCGCTGATGGAGCAATGGCTCGATCGTCACCTGCGCATGCCCAAATCCAAGCGCAATATTGCCGCTCAGGCCATGGTGCAATGCGCCCATGAACCCAAAGCGAATTCGGGCAACACAATTCCACAGGCGAATGCGCCAAGGCCAAGTCTACCAAATGCTCCCACGAGCAGCGACTTGCCCTATTTTGTGGAGAATGCGGGCCTGATCATTTTCTGGCCGATGTTGCAGCGCTATTTTCAGTTTCAAGGGCTGGTCGAAGACAAGTCATTTGTGTCTGTGCTTGCGCAGGAGCAGGCGGTGCGGCTATTGCAAACCTTGGTAATGGGGGATGAAGAATGGAATGAGGCAGCCTTGGCGCTGCCCAAATTGCTCTGTGGGCTAGCGCCTGATGCCTTGGTCGATCCCTCGGTCGAGGTCGATGCCGAGATGCTAGCGGGCATCGACACGCTGGTCGGCGCCGTGCTCGCGCACTGGACACTCGCTGGCGAACTGTCGGTAGATGGTTATCGCCAAGCTTGGTTGCAACGCAGCGGCACATTGCGGCTGCGCGACGACCATTGGCTGCTGCGCATCGAGGCACGTGGGCACGACATGATTTTGGAGGGATTGCCCTGGGATATCGCCTACATTCAACTGCCTTGGATGCGCAATGTCTTGTATGTGGATTGGGGGGACAAAGCAAAGTTTAACGCATGAAGGAGAATAAGACACCCACCGATGGTGAGATCATCGCAGCCGAGCTCGATTGGCTGGCGGCCGTTGTGGATACGCGGTTTCGTCTGCATTTTGGGCAAGCAGATCGTTACCAAGCGATCGAAGAAGTGCCGATGCCCGAGATTACTGCAAGCGCAGAAGGCAACTATGCCCGTTTTCTGCGGGAACATGGCCTGAGTCGCGAGGAGCGCTTGCTGCTGCTGCTGGCGATGGCGCCGCACGTGCGACCCGACCTGCTCGATCCATTGCTTACGATCAACACGATCAACAACCGTAATTTTTCCTCCTTTGGTGGAGTACCCACAAGTGGAGCGCAGCCTTTCATGCCCACTGGTGAGACGGCATTGTGGTTGCTAGCCGACCGCGACCTTACACGGCGCTTTGAGGTCTCCGCCTTACTCTCGGATCAGCATTTTTTCCAAACCGAACAAATATTGCGCTTGGAAACATTGCCAGGGCAAGCGGGTATCTTTGGAGGCCAATTGGTAATCGGAGAGCATGCCTTGGCGTCCTTTTGCATGGGCAAGCGGGGAGGACCTGCATTTAGCGCGGAGTTTCCTGCACAGCCGGTGACCACCGAAATGGAGCGTGAAGATATTGTGCTACACCCTGCGACCTGGAGTTCCGTGGAGGAAATCTTGGAGTGGCTCGAATACAAGGAGCGATTTGAGGCGTTGCCGGGCATGAAAAAGCGGATGCGACCGGGCTTTCGTGCACTTTTTTTTGGGCCGCCGGGTACCGGCAAGACCATGGTCGCCTGTTGGTTGGGCAAGCGTACCGGCCGGCCTGTATACCGCATCGACCTCTCCATGGTGGTGAGCAAATACATCGGCGAGACCGAAAAGAACCTGTCCAATATTTTCCGAAAAGCATCCGCCCAAGATTGGATCCTGTTTTTTGACGAGGCCGATGCGCTTTTTGGGCGGCGCACACAGGTGAGCAGCAGCAACGACCGCCACGCCAATCAGGAGGTCTCCTTTTTGTTGCAACGCGTCGAGAGCTACGATGGGCTGGTCATTTTGGCCAGCAATTTCAGGGAAAATATGGACGAGGCTTTCACGCGTCGTTTTGACCTGATGGCGCATTTCACCATGCCCACGCCTTATCAGCGCATGGATTTGTGGCGCACATCCTTTTCATCCGCCCTGCCCATCGACCCGGTGATCGACGTGTTTGAGCTCTCCAAGAAATATGAACTCGCTGGCGGCAATATCGCCAATGTCGTGCGTTACGCCACGATGAAAGCCCTGCGCAAGGGCGAATCGGTGGTGAACGAAGCCCTCATCGTGGAGGGCGTGAAAAAGGAGATGACCAAATTGGGAATCCTGCGGATGGACTGATTTGCAATGCGCATTCCCCAAAAACAAAGGAGAAAATGAAAAAGAAGCCCGAAAATACCGCCAACATTTTGCTGGAGCCCTTCAAGCCATACGCAGCATCGATGCTGTGGACCTTGCAACGGCAATATTTTGAGGAAATGGGCATTGATGCTTGGCGAAGCGGGGAGGTGCCCCACTACGTCACAAGCAATCCGCGCCACGCACGCGCTTATGCTGAGACCATCTTGGGCCTCTACCGTGACCTGCGGAGCATGGCGGGCACAGCAGCCGTGATCGAACCCATTCCCATTTTGGAACTCGGTGGCGGCTCGGGGCGCATGGCATTTTACATCTTGCGACAACTGGAGGAATTGTGTGCCGACGAGGGCATCGCATTGGAACAATTCCGCTACATCCTCACCGATTTCACGCAGCGCAACCTCGATAGTTGGCGCGTGCATCCACGCTTTGCGGCCTATTTTGAACGCGGGCTGCTCGATATCACCTTGTTGGATGCCACTGCACCCGGACCGATCGAATTGCAAATGTCGGGTTTGGAAATCCGTCCCGCGCAATATGCCGTACCGCTGGTCCTCGTCGCCAACTATTTATTTGACAGCATCCCGCAAGAACTTGTGTATGTGAAAGATGGCAATTGCCATCCCGTTCAAGTGGCCCTGCATTTGCCATCGGCATTGGCTGCGGCCTCGCCTGCTCAGGTTTTGGACAACTTGGAGATGCAATATGCTCTGCAGCCCGTGGACGCGACCCTTGCTGCATCTGAAGCAATCCAAAACCTGCTTGCGCAATATGCCACAGCGGTTGATGAAGCTTTTTTGTTGATACCCGCATTGGGAATGGATTGCATTGCCTATTTGCGCTCGCTCAGCCGCCGAGGCGTCGTGCTGCTCACCGCCGACAAGGGTTCACAAATCTTGGAAAACGTCGCCTACGCGCATCCGCCTGCCTTCGCGACCCATGGTTCCATTTCCCACAACGTCAATTACCACGCATTGCTCAGTTATTGCTTGCAATCAGGCGGGCTAGGCTATTTCCCATCGCACCGCACGACGAGCGTGAACACAGGTTGTTTGTTGTTTGTCGAGAATGCCATTCACTACCGAGAAACCATTGCGGCCGTGCGCAAATCGCTGTTGGACAGCAGCCCTGACACCTATTTTGCCGTGTACAAATCGATGCGCAACCATTTGGAACACATGGAAATGGAGGATTTGATGGCGGGTTTGCGTTTGGGAATGTATGACAGCCATCAACTCGGGGTCTATATTGCGCGCATTGGTGAGCTGCTGCCGACCTTGCGGAGCGATGATGCCGCAGATTTGGTGGAGGTAATGCATCGCTGTTGGGAAAATTATTATCCTTTGGCCGAGGACAGGGACTTGGCGACGCTGATCGGCAGCGTCTGTTATACGCTTGATGCCTACGCTGAGGCACTCTTTTACTTCGGGCATAGCACGGGTATTTATGGTGGTTACACTGGGACCTACTACAACATGGCCGTCTGCCACCACATGCTGGGCGATGCTGCAAAGGCAGTCGCCTTGCTGGAAATGGTGGTTTTGCATGATCCTGGGAATGCCGAGGCACAGGCCTTATTGGCAGAATATGTAGGAGCGGAATCGCACTTGAGAATGGAAGATTTGCAATTGGAGGCAATATGAAGGAAGCAGGATACCTCGAGCAGTCCAAAGCGCAACCGGCTCCATTGCAGCCATCAACACGGGAGCAGCATGTGCAGCAAGACCGCCCGCTGCAACGCTATGCACATCTCGCCAACGGCAGCGCGCAAGTCGCCCAATTAAATGCCTACGGTGCTGTCGCGCAGCGGCAGTCCGCGCCAAAAGGCGGCCTCCCCGGCCAACTCAAAAGCGGCATCGAAAGCCTGAGCGGCCTCGCGATGGACGACGTGCGCGTGCACTACAACAGCAGCAAGCCTGCGCAATTGCAGGCGCATGCTTATGCGGAAGGCACGGACATTCACATCGCGCCTGGGCAGGAGCGTCATCTGCCCCACGAGGCTTGGCATGTCGTGCAGCAGAAGCAGGGCCGCGTGAAGCCAACCTTGCAGCTCAAGGGAATCGCGGTGAATGATGACAGCGGACTGGAAAGGGAGGCTGATGTGATGGGGGAACGGGCGATGGGGGTTCGCTCGCATTCGCAGGTCCAATTTCCATTTGCACAGACAGCTAGCATTGGGCAGACAGGCTTGAAAACGCTTCCGCTGATGCGCAAGGCGATGCCAAATATCGTGCAATGTCTCCCAATCTTGAGGACCGAGTTGGACGGAATTCGCTATTACCAGGATGTATTGGTGAAAAACTGGAAGGCAAACTACCATGAGGTGATCGAACTCAAATTGTTGGCCGCACAAAAAGAATGGGAGGAATTGGAAACCATGCTACAAACGGCTTTGGTTGCAAATCCGTTGGTAAAAGCGACTGGGATCGCGATCACCGATGAGGACACAAGGGAGACTTTGCTGTCCAAAATCTCTACGCTCGACCTTACCAATCGCAGCAATCTGAAGGTGATGGTACAGGCGCTGGAGCTTGCCCAAGATGAAGGTTGGGATGACTTGGAGGCGATCTTGCGTGGGCCGGTACTCAAAATGGAGGATGCCGAAATGGGGCCAATGCGTGGCAACTCGATGGAGCCACAGGGAGGCATGGATCACAAGGAGGAGTTATTGACCATCGATCGGGTCATGGGTACTGCAGACCTCAAGGAATTCCTGATCCTGCAGGATCGATATCAGTCCCAATTGAGGAGCATGGATAATTTGCAAAGTGCGGGATTTGAGTTTGAATTTGCCTCATTTACCGCCGAAGGAAAAGAATATGTAAAGGACGAGATCATTCCTTCGCACAAACTCATGGCGAGTTCGGCGCTGCGGGGAAACTTCTTCAAACTCACATGGCATTTGGAGTCCGATTCAGAAAACACCTTGGAACTCGTATCGCCGCCGCTCGTGTTTCCCAAGACCAAGGCGGGCAAAGGCTTAATCGACGCCAAAGAAGCGGAGATTGCAAGGGTCGCCCAAGGCATCGCCGACGGCCTTGGTTCCACGAGTGATTTGAGCGCAACAGCCAACAGATTGACGACAGCTGGGATCGGTCAGGACTGGAAGGTGGAGTCAGCTTACGAGCGCTTTGGAGCCGTCAAAAAGGTAAAAAGCGGTGGCCAAGTCTATGGGCAGCAAAATATTTCGCTCTATCCGGCAGAGATTGCCGACTTGCTCATGGAGCGATTTACGCCATTTGCTCAGACCGCTGAGAACGTGCGAGAGCCTGAGGGCATGGCCATCAATATTCATAAGGAGCTCATCAAAAATGCCAAAGCGCCAACCGAATCGGTAAACAGAGGCATGGCTGTATTTGCGCGGTATTGCTCCAATGCACTAGCGATTCCGGGCATGCGCCACCGGCAAGATAGCGGCGTGAGAAAATACACCACGCCGACCCAAGTCAAAGAGAGCTTGGGCATCTGGGTCAAAACCGATGCCCTCAATCTACTGCAGCCGCTATTGGTTGCTCCCTCAGATCAAGCGATATTTAAAGCATCACTTTCGGCCTCACGGACCACCATCCTCAACAACTTTGGCAAGTTTGGGGAATGGATGGTCAATCAAGAGACTCCGCCTCCCACGGTGAAAGCGCCGTCCTCGCTGCCAAGCCTCCGAGATGTGCTGATTGGTATCCAGGCTCTCAATCCGACAATGCCGGGAAAAGAACAGGTAGCATTGGCCACCAAAAACCTCAAAATACTCACGGAGGCGCACGCTAAAGGCGGAGATGAAAAGGAAGTAATCCCACCATCGGTAGGAAAGATGAAAGAATATGTGGCACTGATGTTACTAGAAGTAGAAGCCTTTATTGACAGGGCCTTGCGGGTCAATGAACACAAGGAAATGGATCCTACATCGACGACCGAGCAGTTTTTGCAAGAGCAATATGGAAGTGGCGGAGGTGTGCGCAAAGGGACCTACATCAAAGGCGTGCCCACATCAGGCGGCAAAATGTACGTGACTGAAATTCGTCCGCAGATGTGATCCAAGGAATTGCAGCGCGTTCAAGGGGCGCGAGGCGCCTAATAATTTCAATTTTCAAGTAGTTGGATTTCGAAAACACAATGTATGAATGCTCGAAAAGTTGAACGGAGACAGGAAGAATCAGCGTCGAAGGAAGGATTGCAGCCTTTGCAACAGGCAAATGGCGCAACGATTGGTTCAAAAGGGATTCCATTTCAAGGCCCCCGCACAGCCCAGCTCCAGGCCTACCACAATATCGCCAACAGCGCTGTCCCCATCCAACGCCAAGCCGCCCAAGGCGGCTTGCCCAACCAACTCAAAAGTGGCATCGAAAGCCTAAGCGGGCTCGCCATGGACGACGTGCGCGTACACTACAACAGCAGCAAACCCGCACAGTTGCAGGCGCATGCCTATGCGCAAGGCACAGACATCCATATTGCGCCAGGGCAGGAGCGCCACCTGCCCCACGAGGCTTGGCACGTCGTGCAGCAAAAACAAGGTCGCGTGAAGCCGACCTTGCAGCTCAAGGGAATCGCTGTGAATGATGACTCTGCGCTGGAAAGGGAGGCAGATGTGATGGGAGGGAGGGCGATCACAGCTAACGGACAGCAAGCAAATACGCAATTGGCATCCAATCACGGGTCCAGTTTGCAACATGCGCCGATGCAGCTCAAGGGCGATCCTC
>JANPHP010000033.1:0-15204 GCA_031424495.1 Bacteroidota bacterium
CAGGGACAGAAGCAACGCTACCTTGCAGCACTCATCCTGCATCAAAAAGTCAAGCAGGCCCTTATCTTCACACCCAACCGTGACGAGGTCTACTCCCTCGCAAATTTCTTGCGCGGCATGGGCCACAAAGCAGAGGCTTACCACGGCTTGCTCGATCAGGTCGAGCGCGCTGCTGTGATGAAGCGCTTCAAGAAAAAACAAGTCAATTTCCTCGTGGCCACAGACTTGGCAGCCAGGGGATTGGATGTTGAGAACTTGCCGGCGGTGATCAATTATGCATTCCCCGACGAACTCGAAATCTACTTGCACCGCTGCGGGCGCACAGGTCGCGCAGGCAAGCGTGGCGCTGTGTACAACCTCGTCGCTTCCAAGAAAGAAGAAGTGCTCGTGGACAGCTTTCATGCCGAATTGCAGGTGCCGATCAAGGGCTATCAAATCGATCCGCTCACCAAAGATCAGGTGCAGCACGTCGAATTCAAGCAAATCAAAGTACATCTGAGCAAAGGCAAGCGCGACAAGATCGGCGCGGGCGATATTGTGGGCTTTTTGGTGAATGCGACGGGCGTACCAATGGACAGGATCGGTACGATCGCTGTTTATGATGCTTATGCATTGGCCGACTTACCAGAGTGGGCTTATGATGTTTTGGTCTTGAATGGCGACGAACTCAAGTTGAAGGGCAAGGCCGTCAAAGTGACCAAATACAGCCTCGATGACCAAATGCGCAAGGCCGAGGCCAATCGCAAGGGGCAGATCGGGGTGCGCGACAAGCGCGAGCTCGCAGAGCGCATCAGCCGTGAGGAAAAGTCCAAAGCAGGCGCCAAAAAGGTGACTGGCAAATTGCGCGATGCAGAAGCTAAGGCTCAAAAAGATTATGTTGCCAACAAGCCAATGTCTGAAAAGTCAGGCGCGGCGGGCAAGCGCATCAAGCAAAAGCTCAACGATGAAAATGTACCTTTTGGGGAGTCGAATAGCAAGGCCAAATCAGCCGCCAAAGCAGCTGCGAGCGCACAAGGCAATCCGAAGGCAACACAATCTGGCGCGCGCAAAGGCAAAAGCGTAGCGGAAGCCGAAGGCGATGTCGCTGAAAACAGCTACAAGCCAAGAGGCCGCTATTTCGACGAAAAAGGGGAGACGACGACCCGCAAAGGCGTGCCTGAGCCCGTAGAGAAGGCACCTCGCGTGTACAAGCCCAGGGAAATGTATCCGCCGGACCCGCCCCGCAAGGGCAGCCACGGCAAGCCTGAGCGTAAGCCACGCACAGAGTCTAAGGGTGAAATGGGCAAATTCCCGGAAGAGAAGGCCCCATCGACCCCGCGCAAAGGCAAGTCATCGACGACCGAGCGCAAAAGGACTGACGACAGGCCCAAAGGCAAGTCCGCAACGACCGAGCGCAAAAAGACCGACGAGCGTCCCAAAGGCAAGTTTGCGGACGCCAAGGCAGCCGCGCCAGCCAAGGGCAAGCCGCGCTCACCGGGCGGCAAGCCGCAGCCGGCAGCAGGCAAAGGCAAATCCAAGCCAGCAGGCGGCAAGACGGTGGCTACCCGCACCGCCAAGCCAAAGGCGGGAGCGCCTAAGAAGACGAGGAAGTAAGGCTGACAATCGGGTGAATGAAATCGTGAAGCGCGAGGTTCTGCTGGTCAGGATCTCGCGCTTTTTGTTGCGTAGGATTGGAAGGTTGGAAATTCTGAATCATAATGTTGAACGAAGCGCATCAACCACGTGGTTCACAGGTTGTCAGGAACTATCTTCCATACAATCAGTTGCAAAATCCAATTTTATCATCCCCTCAAAAACCATCCCCCCCAACCAAGCTGCCTTTTTTGTGCCTGACCATCGTCTCCCCCAAATCTTCCCTTTGATTGGATTCCAAGGATTAACTCCCTAAATTCCACGGTCTTTCAACGACTCCTTTGAATGTTAATCGCTTGACTATGATTCCGAAATCGATCGGACGCACTTTTTTGCTGTCTTTTTTGGCCTTTTGGCTGGCCCTTTTTGCACCACATGAGCTTGTCGCCCAGTGCCCTGGGCTCAACCTGAGCATCACGCCAACGCAACTCGTCTATTGCGGATCGCCCGCAAATATCGTGATCAACAATACTTCGACGGGCATCAATGCCTCGACGGCGACTTACAACTGGTTCAGGGGCGCATTCAATTTCGCGAATACCACGGGGCTTGCCTCCGTGAACGATACCCGCACCGTGGGCACCTACACCTATACCTGCATCGCAACCGATACTGCGGGCTGCTCGGCGACGACCTCGGTAAGCGTGCAAGTGCTCCGGCAGCCTGTTGCCGCCTTTACATTCAGTCCCAACAATCAATGCTCGACCTCGCCGATCACCTTCATCAATAACTCCACGGGCGTCGGTGGTGGCACCACTTACCTCTGGAATTTTGGCGATGGCTTCACGAGCACCAATACCAACCCCACGCACAGTTATCCGGCGACGGGGGGAACATTTAACGTGACCCTCACGGTGACGAATGGGCCGGGATGTACAAGCACGATTACGATTCCCGTCACGGTTTCCGCTGGACCTAACGCTGCCATCGCGGGCGACGATGGAGACGGCAATACAGTCTATTGCCTCGTGCCGGGCGACCCCGCTACGACTGACCCCGTTACATTCTCCAATACCACGACGGGCGCGGTGAGTTATGCCTGGGATTTTGGAGACGGCACTCCGATCTTCACGACGGGCAGCCTCGCCAATTTTGTGCATGCCTACACCGCTTATGGCACCTATACGGTGACCATGACCGCCACCGCAGGCAACGGTTGCACCGCAGTGCAGACGCTCACGGTGATCTTTGAGCGGCGGCCGACGGCATCCATCAGCATCACGCCTGCTGAGAATGGCGGCTGCACACCCCACATTGTCTGCCCCCTCAACAACAGCCAAAACGCAACCAATTTCCTCTGGAATTTTGGGGACGGATTCACTACAACAGCTGTCTCACCTTGCCATACCTACACTGCGGGCGGCAATTATACGATCACGCTCACGGCAACGAATTCCTGCCCGCCGCCGAGCGTGGCGACGGTGGGACCTATCATCGTGACTGGGCAACCTACCATCGGCTTCAATATGAATCCGAATCCCGGTTGCGCACCGCAGGTCGTGACCTTTGGCAATACCTCCACGGGTGCAGTGCCCGTGAACAGCTATACCTGGCACTTTGGGCGCTTTCCGGGCGACAGCTTGGTGAATGTCTTCAATCCGCCGGCGCAGACCTATCAGTATGGAGTGTGGACGGTGATGTTGGTGGGGCGCAATGCTTGTGGCACCGATACCTTGATCAGGCAATTGGTGATTGACAGCCTGCCGAGGCCGCTGATCGTGGTGAATCCGACGATCGGCTGCACGCCGCTCACGGTCAACGTCACCAACAATACGCTCAATCCGGGGCTCACGCCGCGCATTTTTCAGTGGTTTATCGATGGGAGCGGAGCACCCACCTATACAACCTACAATATTCCGCCCCAAATCTTTACCGCGCCTCCAGGCAATACGCCTGTCGTGCACACGATACGTTTGCGCGTGACCAATGCCTGCGGATTTCGGGACACGACGGTGAGTATTACGGTGCATCCGGCTGTGGTGGCGCAATTTACCGCTAGCCCGACGGCGCTCTGCGTCGGGGGCAATATCACATTCAACCAGACCTCGCTAGGCAGCAACCTCACCTACGCTTGGAATTTTGGGAATGGCAATACATCCACCTTGCCCGGCCCGCATACGCAGACCTACAATACAGTCGGCACATTCAACGTCACGCTCACCGTCACTGGATTTTGCGGCACGAGTACGCAGACGATTCCCGTGACGATCAGGCCCTACCCCGTCATCAATTTCACGACGACGCCCGACTCGGGTTGTGTGCCACTCGCGGTCACGATCGTGAACAGCAGCACGGCAGGCGGCACGAATACGTGGAATTTTGGTGCGGGTGCTGCACCTGCGACCTCGACGGCTTACAATCCGCCGGTGGTCACATACAATACTGCGGGCACCAAGGTGATCACGTACACGATCAACCTCAATGGTTGCGTGACGACGCGCACCGACACAGTGATCGCCCGCCCCAAACCGACGGTGGCCTTCACAGCGCTACCCGCCTCGGGTTGCGCACCGCTCACCGTTACCCTGAACAATACAACAGCAACGATCGGTGGAGAGACTTGGGCTTGGGATTTTGGGGATGGGAATACCAGCACCGTGCAAAATCCAGGCACCCACGTATTCACCAATCCCGGACCGGGCACGATCATCCGCAATATCAAGCTCGTGGTGACGAATGGGTTTGGATGCAAAGACAGCCTCATCCGCCCGATCACCATTTTCCCGATACCGATCGCGAATTTCACGGTGAATCCTGACTCGGGTTGCTTGCCGCTTACGGTCACTTTTGTGAACTCGAGCACTGTGGGAGCGACTTATGCTTGGAATTTCGGTGCGGGTGCAGCACCTGCGACCTCGGCCGTATTTGCGCCACCTGCAGTGACTTACAGCACGGCGGGGATCAAAACGATCACGCTCACGGTCACCCGCAATGGTTGCAGCGCGACGCATACCGACACCGTGATTGTCACGCCGAGGCCCGTCGTGGCTTTCACAGCGCTACCCGCATCGGGCTGCGCGCCGCTCACCGTGGCCATCAACAATACCACCGCGACAGTGGGTGGCGAGACTTGGTCTTGGACCTTTGGGGACGGAAATACCAGCAACGTGCAGAATCCCGGTTCGCATGTCTATCCCAATCCCGGGCCCGGCACCTTGGTATTCAATATCAAGCTGGTGGTGGACAATGGCTTTGGTTGCAAAGACAGCCTCACGCGGCCGATCACGGTCTTCCCATTGCCCGTCGCGACCTTCACGCATACGCCCGACTCAGGATGTCAGCCGCTTACGGTGACCTTTGTGAATGGCAGCACGGCGGGCGCAACGTATGCATGGAATTTTGGCGCAGGTGCAGCGCCAGCCACCTCGACGGCATTCACGCCGCCTGCGGTCGTGTACAGCACGCCGGGCATCAAGACGATCACGCTCGTCGTCACGCGCAACGGTTGCAGCACGACCTTTACCGACACCGTGACCGTGAGGCCACGGCCTGTAGTGGCCTTTACCGCATTGCCCGCCACGGGCTGCTCGCAGCATACGGTCGCCTTTACCAATACGACCACGACGGTGGGCGGGGAAACCTGGGCTTGGACATTTGGGGATGGAGCGACGAGCAACGTGCAAAATCCTGGGGCGCATGTCTATACCAATCCTGGGCCGGGCACCTTGATCCGCACGGTGAAACTCGTCGTGACCAATGGCTACGGATGCAGCGACAGCACGACCCGCACAGTCACCATTTATCCGCAGCCCATCGCCAGTTTCACCAACCCCGCCAATGCTTGCGTGACTTTTGGTGTGCCTTTCACGAATACCACGACGGGTGCGAGCACTTATGCCTGGACCTTTGGCGACGGCAGCACCTCGACGCAGACCAATCCTGTGCATGCGTATGCAGCAACAGGCAACTATGCCGTCACGCTAATTGCAACCACGACCTTCGGTTGCCGCGATACGGCCGTAGGCACGGTTCAATTGGACACCATACCCGATGCGCAATGGGTTGCAGATACCGTCTGCATCGGCAACCCGACGCAATTTACCGATCTGAGCGCGGGTTCACCTGCGAACTGGGCTTGGACATTTGGCGATGGCAATACGTCGACCTTGCAGAATCCCACGCATACCTACGCGACCTTCGGCACGTTTACGGTTAAATTGGTGGTGACCAATGCCTTTGGTTGCCCGGATTCGCTCATTCGGCAGGTGCTGGTGAATCCAGTGCCCGTGGCCAATTTCACGGCGCCGCCTGCCTGCAATGGTGCACCTAATATTTTCACGAGTACCAGCACAGGCAGCCCGACGCAGTGGTTTTGGGATTTTGGGGATGGAAACACAGCCACGATCGCCAATCCTACGCACGTATATGCATTGCCCAACACCTACAATGTGACCTTGATTGTGGTGAGTGGGGTGGGATGTAGCGATACCATCACCCGCCCGGTGATCGTGAACCCTGTGCCTGTCACGGATTTTGCTGCAGATACCGTTTGTTATCTGCTCACGACCACCTTCACAGACCTGTCCACGGGCGCGCCCAATACTTGGGCTTGGACCTTTGGCGATGGCGGCACGTCGACCGCTCAGAACCCGACGCATTATTACAATGCGGCGGGGAGCTACACGGTCACCTTGGTTGCGGGCTATGCGGCGACGGGTTGCCGCGACACGATGGTGCATACCGTGATCGTGCATCCACGGCCTGTGGTGGCATTTACCACCGGCCCGGTCTGCCTCAACGACACGACCGACTTCCTCGATCAGACCAGCAATAACCCCAACCAATGGCTTTGGGACTTTGGCGACGGACTCACTTCAGCCTTGCAAAATCCCACCCACGTCTATGCCTCGCCGACGACTTACAATGTCGAGTTGTGGGCACAGAACGTGTTTGGTTGCGCCGACAGCCTCACGCAGGCGGTGACCGTGTACCCGAGGCCGGTTGCGGCCTTTGTTGCAGATACGGTATGCCAGCATTTGCAGACGACATTTACCGATCAGAGCAGCGCGGCGGTGTCTTGGCATTATGATTTTGGGGATGGGAATGCGGATACAGTTTCGTCGCCCATTCACTTGTATGTGAATGCAGGCAGCTATACCGTGACGCAGATTGTGTGGAATGTCTTTGGCTGCACCGATACCGTGCAGCACGTGATCATCGTCGACAGCCTGCCCGTGGCAGCCTTTGCGGTGGATACGAGCTGCTTCGGATTTGCCAATCACTTCACGGATTTCAGCACGGTTAATGCAGCGAGCTTACAGTGGAATTGGGATTTTGGGGACACGGCGGGAACGTCGGTGCTGCAAAATCCAGCCTATATTTATGGGGATTCGGGCACCTATACCGTGACCTTGATCGTGCAAAACAACTTGGGTTGTGGCGATACCATTTCGCATCCTGTGATCATCTATCCGATTCCGATTGCGGGTTGGGTGAATCCGACGGCATGTGCACGCAACCTGCTGCAATTTACTGACACGACGACGAGCGATCCGAACCAATGGTTGTGGGATTTTGGCGATGGCTCGCCGACCACGACGCTGCAAAATCCAACGCATACTTATGCGGTGGGGGGCAGCTACAACGTGACTTTGATTGCGGGCAATAATGTCGGTTGTTTTGATACGGCCGTGGTGGCAGTGCCTGTCTACACGGTCCCTGTGCCTGCTTTTGGCGCTGACACCGTCTGCGCCGGCACCGCTACCCAATTCACCAATGGCTCCACCGACCCCAATCCCATGACCTATCTTTGGTTGTTTGGGGATGGGAATAGCTCGCCCGCGCTTGATCCGCAATATGTCTATGCTGACTCTGGATTGTACACAGTGGAGCTCACCGCCTTCAACAACTACGGTTGCCGCGACTCGGTATTTCATGACGTCTATGTCGCGCCGATCCCTGCGGTCGATTTCAGTGGCGACACGGTCTGCCTCGGGCAGTCCACGACATTTGCCGGGCTCACGAGCAGTTATGCAACGGCTTGGGCTTGGGATTTTGGGGATGGAGGCACAGATACCTTGCAGAGTCCTCAGCATACCTTCAACCTGTCTGGCAATCAGACAGTGAGCCTGTGGGCGGGAACGGCTTACGGATGCGCCGACAGCATCACCCGCAATATATTTGTGGAGATCGCGCCCGTGGCCAACTTCAGTTTCTCGCAATTGCATTGCGAGGGCACGGCGATCGACTTTACGAACCTGACCTTTGGGGCGGTCTCGTCGATGCAATGGTCATTTTCAGATGGCGGCACATCCACGCTCATCAATCCGTCGCATACCTACCAAGCGCCGGGTAGTTACTTGATTTCGCTCGTGGCGAGCAGCAGCAATGGTTGTGCCGATACTGCAAGCCTCGGCCTGTATGTGAATGACCTGCCCCAGGCTGCATTTGTGGCAGACACGGTCTGCATCGGCGGATTCACACAGTTCATGGACAGCAGCAGCGGCGACAGCCTCGACACTTGGTTTTGGGACTTTGGCAACAACTCCAATACCGCTTATGGGCAGACGCCGGGACATGTCTATTATCCCAGCGCCGATACATTCAGCGTGAGCCTTGTGGTCACGAATGTGTGGGGATGCAGCGACACGACGGTCGGCAGTGCCCTCGTCACGCCCACGGCAGTTGCAGCTTTCAGCAGCAATCCCACGTTGCCCGCATCGCTCGAGTTGTATGAGGCCACCGTCAATTTTACCAACCAAAGCCAATTTGCGGACTTCTGGTCTTGGGATTTTGGGGATGGGGACACGAGTGGCATCTATTCGCCGAGCCACACTTATGCGACGTTTGGGGAATATTGCGTGACGCTCGCGGTGCAGAGCATCGGTGGTTGCACCGACACGGCACGCATTTGCAACTTGGTGATCTTGGCGGGTGTGCCCGACATTCCCAATACCTTCAGCCCCAACGGCGACGGCACCAATGATGTGTTTGAGATCCGTAATATTGATGCATTCCCCGACAATACCCTAGAAGTCTTCAATCGCTGGGGCAACAAAATCTATGAAAAGGACAAATACCACAACGAGTGGGATGGCCGCAATTGGAAAAATGACCAATTGCTGCCCGACGGAGCCTATTTCTATGTATTCAAACCCTCGCCCGATGCCAAAGCCATTGTGGGAGATGTCGTAATCTTTAGATGAGGAGGGCAGTAGCAATGGAAGCAATGAATATCGGAAGGACACGCATTTTGACCCGCCTCGCAGCACTCTTCTGTGTGCTGCTGTCGACGCAATATGGTCTGCAAGCGCAGCAAGACGCGATGTACAGCCAATACATGTTCAATGGCATGGCTGTGAATCCTGCGTATGCAGGCAGTCGCGATGTGCTGAGCATCACCGGCCTGTTTCGGGCACAGTGGCTCAATGTGCCGGGCGCGCCTGTGACGCAAAACCTGGCCATCCACACGCCAAGTCGCAATGGCCGCTATGGTTTCGGCCTCAATCTCGTGAATGACCGCATCAGTTACCTCGGGCAGACTTGGGTTAATGGCATGTTTGCGTACCGCATTCCCACCAAGCGCGGCAAGCTTGCGCTGGGGCTGCAAGGCTCCATCAACAACTACCGCATCAATTGGAACCAAGCCTATCTCATCAACGCCAATGACCAAATCCTCTCCACCAATGGCCGCAATTTCATGCTGCCCAACGTGGGTTTTGGCGTCTACTACTCGCAAACCAATTGGTTTGCAGGGGCCTCGGCACCCCACTTGCTGGTGAATTCGCTGAATCAATCGCGGCCGAGTGTGGGCATCAATCAGTCCACACAAGACCTGGCGATCTTGTCGCGACATTTCTTTTTGTGGGGGGGCGTGGCCCTGCCGCTGAGCAAGGATGTCGTCTTCAGGCCGACGGTGCTCATGAAATATGTGCAAGCGGCCCCCGTCGAGTTTGACCTGACGGCACACTTCATCTTGAAAAACAAGTTTTGGGCAGGCGCATGTGTGCGCACTGGCGATGGCATCCTCGGCATGTTGCAATACCAATTCAACAGCCAATTGATGGGCGGCTACGCCTACGACTTCCCGCTCACGCGGCTGGGCAAGTACACCTCGGGCACGCACGAGCTGATGTTGCGCTACGAATTCAAGTATGCCGAAGATGCCGTCAAAAGCCCAAGATTTTTCTAATGCGCAGGTGCAGATCGATGGAAAGTAAATTGAAGGGCTCGAAACTAAAACTTGCCATGTGCAAAGTGAATTTGGCATCGCCGCTGTCAGTCAGCGCATTGCGCTTCGCCATGGGCTTGGCCCTGGCCATACTCATGTGCGCAAGCAGCCTATTCGCCCAAAACCCCAACAAGGTGCGGGCGGATGAATCCTACAGTCGCCTCGCTTACGCGACCGCGATTCCGCTCTACCTCAAGGCGCTCAAGCATGATTATGATCCCGATGCGGTGGTGAAACTTGCCGATTGTTATCGCCTCACCAACAATTATGCAAAGGCTTCTGAATGGTACCGCAAGGTGATGTTGCTGGCTGAGAAGCCTGCAATCAATTACTTTTATTATGGCCATGTCTTGCTGCAAGAGGGCGACCATGCGGGTGCGCGGCAGCAATTTGCGCAGTTTGCCAAGTTGGCTCCTGAGGATCCGCGTGGGCCTGCATTTGTGAAGGCGCTCGAAGACCTGCAATCGCTGCTCAAGGACAGCGCGATGGTGCGGATAGAGAACCTGCCCTACAATTCCAGTTCTTCTGACTTTGGCGCTTTCCCTTATGAGGGCGGCATCGTGTTTTCAAGCAGCCGCAATAACAGCGCGCCGCTCAGGCAGGATTTCCAATGGCTCGATCAGCCTTACTTGGATCTCTTTCACGTCGCGCAAGACTCTGCCAAGGGCTGGCGCAAGCCCACAATGCTGCCTGCCGCGATCAATACCCGCTACCATGAAAGTAACTTCTTCGTGCAGCCGGGCACGCAATCGGCCTATTTCACCCGCAACAATTTTTACAAGAACGACAAGGGCAAGAGCTCGCAGGGGGTGATCCTTTTGGAGACCTATATTGCGGAAATGAATGGCTTGAATGTGGGCAGCGTGACGCCATTTACTTGGAACAACAACGAATACAGCGTGGGGCACGCCTGCCTCGCAGCCGATGGCAAGACCCTCTATTTTGTCTCTGACATGCCCGGCGGGCAGGGCGGCAAGGACCTCTACAGCTGCAAAAAGCAGGGTACAGGCTGGTCCCAACCCCGCAATTTGGGCCCCGGCATCAATACCCTGGGCGACGAAATGTTTCCCTTTGTGTACGGCGACGGCACATTGTTTTTCAGCTCCAACGGCCATCCCGGATTGGGGCATCTCGACATCTTTGCCACCAACCTTGCCGACTCGAGCGGCACGGTGCGCAACTTAGGCTATCCGATCAATACTGCCTATGACGACTTTGCCTATATGCTCAGTGCAGACGGTATCAGGGGTTATCTGAGCAGCAATCGCCCCGGCGGCAAGGGCGACGACGACGTGTATAGCTTCAAGGTCGAGGGGGTGAAGGTTGAGATTTTGGTGCGCGACAAGATTGCACATTTGCCGATTGAGAATGCCATGATCCGTGTTGTGGATGAGGGCTCGGGCGATGTGGTGGAATATGTGACCGACAGCACGGGCCATATTTTGTTCACGACCTATACCGACCGGGAGTTTATGTCCACGGTGAAGACGGTGGAGTTTGACCCTGTCGAATTGCCAATGAGCACGGTCACCAATTCTGGGCAGACCTATTTCAAATATCTGGTGGAATTGTACAATCCGCCGCCGGCGATTGCGGCGGTGGTGATCGATGCCAAGACGAAGGAGAAGTTGCCGGGATCCAAGGCCTATTTCATCAATATTGCGGGACGCGACACGACGCTGCGGGTAGCAGACCGCAATGGCCGGTTTGCAATCAAGCTCGGCAAGAAGGCGAGCTATGACCTCATCGTCACGCATCCGGGCTACCTCGTGTACAGCGACCGTGTGGAAACTGAGATGACGCAATATACGGGCGACACGGTGATCCCCTTGGAGATGGAAATGATCAGGCTGAACGAGGCGATCGTGCTCAAAAACATCCACTACGACTTTGACAAGTGGTATATCCGTGACGACGCTGTGCCTGATTTGATGCGTTTGGTGAAGCTGATGCGCGACAATCCCTCAATTCGCATTGAGCTGAGCTCGCATACCGACTGCCGTGGCAGCGACGAATACAACCGTGTATTGTCCCAAAAGCGTGCCTATTCCGCTGTTGCATTCCTCATCGACCAAGACATCGACAGCACCCGCATCGTGCCGATGGGCTATGGCGAGTCGCGGCTTGTGAACGGTTGCGACGACGGTGTGCCCTGCGATGAAAATCGCCACTATGCGAACCGCCGCACAGAATTTGCGATCATCGGCTTCATGGACGATCAGGGCGAACGCCAATTGCTCAGCACCAAGGAAGACCCCAATGCGCCACCGAAATATGTGCCCGAGGCGGGCCGTGAGTGGTTCAACAAGCCGACCTTGCCCGAACTGACCTACGGTCAGGGCAAATACCGAATCTTGGCAGCAGTATTTGACCACAAGCTCGCGCCTGTGGATTTGTTGCCTTTTTTTGAGTATTCAGATCAGGTGGTGGCTGTAGAGGCGTTTGGGAAATACAAATATTATGTCGGGGATTATGCGAATCCTGCGAATGCGGACCGTGCCTTGCGGCATCTGAAAACCTATGGTTGGAAGAATGCGTCGGTGGTGACGGTGGAATAGGATGGATTTGGGGTTTTGATATTGCGGGATATTTCAGGTAGGGACGCGATGCATCGCGTCCCTACTGAAATATACAATTCAAATTCAATATCCCCCCGCATCCAACCACGACCTATTTTCCGATTCTCGCAGCCTTGCGCAATACCGAATCCAGGCCTGCCTGTTCGTATTCGCCGTCTTCGGCGGGGTAGCGCAAGACGCCTTCGAAATTGCCGCTGGCCTTGGCGAGTGACCAGATGAGGCTTTCCCCCGCGGGCAGCGCGTCGGGTTGTTGGGCGTAGATCGGATCTTGGTAGGCGTATTGGGTGTCGATGAAGACCCAACCTGTGGATTTCATCGCGCGGATGATGTCGTCGAGGAAGAGGGCATTGATCCAATTGTGGTGGAGCAGCAGCACGAGCCTCACTTTGCGGCCAGCAATCGCCGTGGCGAGGGAGTCGTAGTAGAGCGCCCGGTTCAGGATGTGGGCGACATAATATTCCTTGTAGGGGAGGGGATTCAAGCTAGGATTTTTCTTGAGCGAATCACAAAGCCTTTGGTCGACATACCAATCGCTGGCATCGATGGAGACATGGCCATTGCGGTAGCCATGTGCGGCGAGGATATTGCGCAGGGAGTCGCGGCGATCGGCTGTCTTGCCTTCTTTCAAAAATGGAAATCGAAACCAAGGCTTGAAGTGTGCATAAGCATGGATTATGCTGTCTGTGCGTAACAATTCCCGCTCAAAATCCACCGCCGAGACCTTGCTCCCTGAAAAAAAAGGATGCGAATAGCTGTGATTGGCAATGGGATGACCTGCTTGGTCCCAACTTTTGAGGAGGGCTCGCCCCTGCGGCGAATCGACACGCATGCCGCAGACAAATAAGGCGGCCTTGAGTTCGTGCTGCGCGAGGGTCTGCAAAATCTTTTGGTTGCGTTCCTGCCACGCCGCCGTAGGCGAGGGCTGAGTATTGGGATCGTCAAAGCTGAGTGCGACCATGGTCTGCGCCTGTGCCGCACCGCTGCACAGCAGCATAATCATTCCCAATATTCCTGTGAATCGCATACACAAAACTAATCCATTTGCGGGATTGGGCAAGTCGGCGCGGTGAGGGTGGCAACCCTTGGATCCTCGAATGCCCTGGATTCATCCATGCCGATACTCATTTGCGGCCGGTTCCTATTTACCTTGGTCCCATAAGGTAGCCATCGCAAACATTGCCAGAAAGAAGCCCGGCAAGACGATTCCCATCACAGCCGCCGCCAGAAAGATGCCCACTGTGATCGGTAAAAGGAGGTTCAGGAATATCCAAAACACCAATGCAGCGATTCCCACGGCCAATGGAAGACCAACAACTAGGAGCAAGAAGAACAAACAGAACGTTCCCCAGAATCCTAGCGCCTTGAAGTCTATCTGATTAAAAACCACCACGACGATCGCCGCAAGTCCGCACAATACCGCCACGGCACACAAAATGCCCAGGCTCATCCACAAGACGAGTGAAAATCCCAACCCAGCAAATAGGCCTAAGGCACCTGCGGCCGCCAGGAGGGTGGCTGCGACGAGCACCAAGCCACTCAGGAACGCGAGCGTGATCCAGAGCCCTCGGGCCATGTGTGTTTTGTGGCGATTATGGGGAGCTTGCCGCCCATGCTTGCGCGTGTGCATCCGCCGGTGACGGCGCTCGCCGACCTGAGAGCGCCTGAGCGCGAGGCGCAAGCCCAGCAAACCTGTGAGCACGGCCCCGCAAGCGAGGTAAAGTTGCTGACGCAAAGGCGATGCTATCGGCTCAGATGCAGCTTGCTCGGCCGAACGCGCAGCGAGCTGAGACCTTACCGCCGACAGCGTGTCGGTGGGATTTGGAGCTGAGGTTCCTGTTGGCGAGGCTGCGATCGGAGGGGCAAGCGAAGCGGCTTCATCGGGGCGACCTTGTTCATGCGCTGCATTTGGTGTGGATGCAGCGGCAGGTACTGACTCTGGCGAGCGCCCTGCAAATAGCAGCATCCATAGGCTCATGAGGCAAAAGAGGTGTGCAACGGCTTTCATGGAGGGAAAATAGTCGGATGGATGGTCTGAAACAAATGCTTGATTACACAATTGGCTTGCAACTGCATTCGCATCCATCATTCCCCCCAAAGCAAAATTCTATGTATCTTCGCCCAGCAATTGCACAAGATGGCACTTTCTACTTCGGACCGGGCAAAAATACGCACTGAGGAGGTCAAGGGAATCTTCTCGGCCTACCTCGACAAGCGCGGGCAGCGCAAAACGCCCGAGAGGTTTGCGATATTGGAGGAGATCTACGGCCGCACTGACCACTTTGATGTGGAGTCGCTCTACCTCCACATGAAAAACAAGAATTACCGCGTGAGCCGCGCCACGGTCTACAATACGCTGGACCTGCTCATCGAGTGCGACCTCGTCAAGCGCCATCAGTTTGGCACGGGACAATCTGTATATGAGAAGAGTTATGGGTTCAGGCAGCACGACCACCTCATCTGCTTGGATTGCGGCGAGGTGCTGGAGTTTTGCGATCCCCGCGTGGGCGAGATCCAAAACATGATCGGTTCCCTGCTCGACAAGCGCATCAAGCACCACTCATTGGTCTTGTATGGCAATTGCACCAAAGAAAATTGTGATAACCGGCGAGACCCTCAAGCCTCAACCCCCAAAGCATGAAATTTGAATTTGAATCGCAAGGCAGCTACAAAGGCATCTTCAGGCTACACGGCAGCCTCATCGGCGAGACCGACGGCATGCCGCTCACGGAGGCCTTCAACGAGCAGATGGAAGAGGGATTCCTCGTCTTCATCCTCGATCTCTCCGACCTCAAGCACATCAACTCCAGCGGACTCGGTGTCTTC
>JANPHP010000034.1:0-92803 GCA_031424495.1 Bacteroidota bacterium
CGGCCAGAGGCCGCCGCTCGCAATTTTCATGCGATTGCCCTGCGCCATCTCTCGACAGCGGTCCATTCTTGATTTCTAGTCCCTCAGATCCCCAGCAAAAGCCGCGATGGATCCTTGAGGAATTCTTTGACTTTGCAGAGGAAGGTCACTGCCTCCTTGCCGTCGACAAGGCGGTGATCGTAGCTCAGTGCCAAGTACATGATCGGGCGGATGACGATCTCTCAGATCACCCGTCAATCTTTTTGGAATTTCTTAGCGCTTCGGCGGCAAGTACTCGTTTCGCACGCTTCACTGCCAAGGGTTTCCTTTTCTTCAAAAGCAAACTAAAAGCTATGCTTTTCTCTTCCGAAATCGGCATGCTAACAAATTCGATGTCGATGTCTTCGAGTTTTTTGATATTCGGTTTCATAGCTGATCCTCGAAAGGGTGACGCAAATCCCCCAAACTTCCACTTATCTACGAATCGTCTTGCTCGTTGTATCGCTGGGCTTTTCTGCGTTTGCAGTTCTTGTTTCCCGCAAGCGTTTGCGCTTTTGAAGGAACTCACTGAATCGCAAATGCTGCTCTTCGCTTACCGCCTCAGTAGAAAAGAAAACGTCCACATCTTCTAGTTTCTCAATTTGTGGTTTCATAACTTGAATTCTTCAAAGTACCTGTTGCCGAGAATATGGACCCAGTTATTTTTGCGGCTCCCCTCATTGTTTTTCCCTAAGAGCTCGCTCCACTCCTTTCAGAGTTCTTCCGGCGACGGCTTGTTCAAAACGAACAAGCCCACATCCTCATTGAAAATTGGTTTTATTGAATAAAAGACCATCAAAATATATTCAATCCTGCTTGGGCAAATTTTCAGCCTTCCTAGCGAGCAAGGCTTGGGCTCGTTTTTCCTTTTTGGCCGCCGCCTCCTTGCTCAGCTTTATGAATTCGCTTACCTCTTCCTTTTCTTGGGGAGTCAATGCCCTATTAACGACGGCAACATCCATTTCATCCAAAATTTTGTAATTCGATCTCATCGTGATTCTCCTCGATAGTATTTATTCACCAAATTTTTTGCTGCCTCTTGCTCAATGATCA
Organism: Bacteroidota bacterium; assembly: GCA_031424495.1. Lineage (GTDB taxonomy): Bacteria > Bacteroidota > Bacteroidia > J057 > JADKCL01 > JADKCL01. The sequence goes on from JANPHP010000034.1 coordinate 1,072, forward strand.
TTCTGTGTCCACCAATTCTTACGGCACCAAGCGATTTTTCATAGTGGTCTATTAATTTTGTTTTCGCTATAAACAACACAAATCCTTGATAACCGCAATCAAATGCCTTTTTGCAACAAAAAGCAAACAAGTTGGCCGCAACTCCGCGATATTGCTTGGTCTTGCCTAGGTTGAATTTAGAATTTTCAATCAAATGAAGATAAATGTGATCCCCTCCGTCAGCAATACTGATCAATCCGTGCAAAACCTTACGGTTTTCTGTTGTCACTAGTTTGTAGACTTCTTTGTTGATGTCTGAGAGCTCCATTCCCCAATCAAACTTCCACATCGACTTTTTGATTTGCCCATTGTCATTGGGATACAATCGCTCCACTTCAGTGGCAAAACTCTCCCCTGTCACAGCATTCTCAATGGAATTCGTAATCTTATCGATCACGACACCAACTGCACGTTGTTTAGGAGTAGCCATTCCCAAAAATAACGAAAATCAAAGAAAAAAGGAAGGCGAAAAGTTCGGACTCTCCCACAAAAAAGGCCGCCATCTCTCGACAGCGGCCCATTTCTAATGTCTAATTCCTAATTTCCAATCCCTCAAATCCCCAGCAAAAGCCGGGATGGATCCTCCAGGAATTCTTTGACTTTGTAGAGGAAGGTCACTGCTTCCTTGCCGTCGACGAGGCGGTGATCGTAGCTCAGCGCCAGGTACATGATCGGGCGGATGACGATCTGCCCAGCCACGACGACCGGACGATCCACGATGTTGTGCATGCCGAGGATGGCACTTTGCGGCGGGTTCAAGATCGGCGTCGAAAGCATCGAGCCAAACACGCCACCATTGGTGATGGTAAATGTGCCGCCGCTCATGTCTTCGAGCGTGATCTTGCCTTCGCGGGCTTTAACCGCAAATGCGCCGATCGCTTTCTCCACCTCCAAGATGCTCATCTTGTGCGCATCACGAATGTTGGGCACGACCAACCCACGGTCAGTGCTCACTGCCACACCGATATCGATGTAGTTGAAGCTCACCATGTCGTCGCCGTCGATCTGACTATTGATGTTCGGCACAAATTTCATGGCCTCGCAGCAGGCGCGCACGAAGAAGCCCATGAAGCCGAGGCCTACACCGTGGACTTCCTTGAACTTGTCTTTGTACTGCGCACGCAGGTCTTTGATCGCTTGCATGTCCACCTCATTGAATGTGGTGAGCATCGCGGTGTCGTTTTTGGCACCGACGAGACGCTCTGCGATGCGCCTGCGCAATACCGTCATTTTTTTGTGCTCGCTTGCGCGGTCGCCCGACAGCTTGGCGGGTGCCTCGACAGGCATTTCCTTTGCAGCAGGCTGCGCCGGGGTTTGGGCAGCTCCATTGCCACCGCCTTTGACGGCTTCGACCACATCGGCCTTGGTCACGCGGCCATCACGGCCCGTACCCACGACAGATTCCTTGGCGACGCCCTGGTCTTTCATCATTTTTTCAGCCGAGACCGAAGCCACGCCTTTGGCGTAGGTGCTCTCTGCTGTAGCCTCCACTTTTGCAGCGACCTCGACTGGTTTGGCCTCGACGGCTGGCGCGGCTGTCTTGGGGGCACCTGCAGCTGCGGTGTCAATCTTGGCGATCACCTCGCCGACGCGCACGACATCGCCTTCCTTTTTCAGGATTTCGACCTTGCCTTCGCCTTCGGCATTCACGGTGAGCGTGGCCTTGTCTGAATTGATCTCGACCAATTCCTGGTCCATGGTGACGATGTCACCAGTTTTGACCAGCCATGCACCCAGCTCGACCTCGGTGACCGATTCGCCTGGGGCTGGTGCTTTCACTTCAAGAATCATGCGATTTTATGCTTTCGAAAGTTCTTTCTTGGGTTTATCCTTCGATTTTGGGCTGCTGCCCGTGGGCGCGAAGGCGCGCTCCATATTGTGTGCGTGCTCCTTTTGGTGCACTTTTTTGTAACCCGTTGCTGGGCTGGCACTCTCTGGCCGCGCAATCACTTCCAAGGGAAGGAAACGGGCCTTGCGGAGCAGGAAGGACCAGGGGCCCATATTCTCCGGCTCATCTTGCACCCAGCACCACTCCTTGGCGTTTTTGTACTTGGCTTTGAGGCCCTCCAATTGCGCGACGGGCAAGGGATAGATCTGCTCCAAGCGCACCACGGCGATATCGCTGCGGCCATCCTCTTGCTGCTTTTTGAGCAGGTCGTAATAAAGCTTGCCAGACACCAACAATACGCGCTGCACGCTGGCAGCCTTGGCATTGGGATCGTCGATCAACTCTTGGAAACGGCCTTTGGCCAGCTCGGCCATCGTGCTCGTGGCCTCGGGTAGGCGCAGCAAGCCCTTGGGCGTGAAGACGATCAATGGCACACGAAACTCGCGGTGGAGCTGACGGCGCAACAGGTGAAACATCTGAGCAGGCGTGGTCGGCTGCACAATCTGCCAATTGTTGCTGCTGCACATTTCCAAGTAGCGTTCCATCCGGGCGGATGAGTGCTCTGGACCCTGACCTTCATAGCCGTGGGGAAGCAACATCGTGAGGCCGCTCAAGCGCATCCACTTCTGCTCGGAGCAGGAAATGAATTGGTCGATCATGATCTGGGCGCCGTTGCCAAAGTCTCCAAATTGCGCTTCCCAAATCGTCAACGAATTGGGAGAGCTCAGGGAGAAGCCGTACTCGAAGCCGAGAACGGCATATTCGCTCAAGAGCGAATTGTAAATGCTCAGTTTCTGCTCGGTGCCGAGGTTGTTGAGGGGTACGTACTCCTCCTCGGTCGAATCGATTTTCAGCACGGCGTGGCGGTGGGCAAATGTGCCACGTTCCACATCCTGTCCTGATACCCGCACGCCATAGCCTTCTTGCAGCAAGGTGGCGTATGCGAGCAATTCACCCATGGACCAATCCAATCGGTCATTTTTGATCTGCTCTCCGCGCTGTTCGAAAATCTTGACCACCTTGTCAAAAAACGCCTTGCCTTCGGGCAATGCGATCATTTTCTCGGCCAGCGCTTTGAGTGCCGCAGGTTCGTAGCCTGTGTCAGGAGACTGTGACCAATCGCTTTCCTGCTCACGGCGAATGCCTTTCCAGACAGACTCGCCAAAGCTATACTTCACAGCCTGCCCATTCTGCTTCACCTCATTCAACTGGCTTTGCAGAGAGTCCCGGAATGCTTTGTCCAATTCCTTGTCATAACCTTCGGCCACAACCCCTTGTGCAAGCAAATCCGCATAATAGAGGTCGCGTGGATTGCGGTGGGCAGCAATGGCCTTGTACAAGGTCGGCTGCGTAAAGCGCGGCTCATCACCTTCATTGTGACCATGACGACGGTAGCACAGCAGGTCGATGAAGACGTCGCGGTGAAATTCCTGACGGAACTCCATCGCCAATTTGCAGGCAAAGACCACAGCCTCCACGTCGTCTCCATTCACATGAAAGACGGGCGAGTTGGTGACTTTGGCAACGTCGGTGCAATAGGTGCTGGTGCGGGCATCGGTATAATTGGTGGTGAAACCCACCTGATTGTTGATGACCATGTGAATGGACCCGCCGGCTTGGTAGCCTTCGAGTTCGCTCATTTGGATCTGCTCATAGACGATGCCTTGGGCAGCAATGGCAGCATCGCCGTGGATCAATATCGGGACGATGGACTTGCGGTTGCCAGCGTATTTTTGATCGAGTTTGGCGCGGGCCTTGCCTTGTGCCACTGGACCCACGGCCTCCAAGTGGGATGGATTGGCGCAGAGACTCAGGTGCACGGATGCGCCTGAGCGCGAGGTAATGTCGCAAGAGTACCCATGGTGGTACTTCACATCGCCAGCGAAATCGTCGATTTCTTGGTAATAGCCCTCAAACTCTGTAAAAATCTCGGAGTGGGGTTTTTGCAGAATGTTGACGAGGATGTTCAAGCGACCACGGTGGGCCATGCCGACCACGTATTCTTGCACGCCCAGTTCAGAGCCCGTTTGGATGACCTCATCGATTGCTGGGATCACCGTCTCAGCGCCCTCGATGGAAAAACGCTTTTCACCGACATACTTCTTAGCGAGAAAGTCCTCAAAGACCACTGCCTCGTTGAGCTTGGAGAGAATGCGTTTTTTCTGATCTGCCGAGAAAGAAGGCGTGTTGCGCGGGCCTTCCATCTTGTTGCGCAGCCAAGCCACGATATGCGGCTCGCGGATGAACATGTATTGCGCGCCGATGTGGTGACAATAGGTGGTCTCCAACATGGCGACGATGTCGCGCAGCTTGGCGGGGCCGAGATTCACCTCCACGCCTGCCTGAAACACACTGTCCAGATCGGCATCACTGAGGTTGAAGTTTTCAAGTGCAAGCGTGGGCTCATACTTGCGGCGCTCACGCACAGGGTTGCTCTTAGTGAACAAATGCCCCCGCGAACGGTAGGCATTGATCAGATTGAGTACATATATTTCCTTGACATCGCCCGAGGCCGCTGGACGGTCACCATATTCGGTGCGGGCGAAATCAAACCCTTCAAAGAATTTGCGCCAGCCGAAATCCACGCTCTCGGGATCGCTCAGATATTGCTGATAGACCTGATCGATGTAGCCAGGATCGGCATTGCTCAAATAAGAATAATTAGATGCCATTGCTTTCTTGCAGGGGTTGTCAAATGCACCGTCAGGATACCGCGAATACAGCCTTTTCAGTCACGCGCGCCTCAAAATCGGCACGGAATTTCTTGAGTGCAGAGCGCACAGGCCATGCAGTCGCATCGGCGAGTGCACAGACAGTACGGCCTTCCATGGTATCGCAAAGATTCAAAAGCACCTCGATGTCGCGTGTGCTCGCTGTGCGGTCCACAAACTTGCGCAAGGTTTTCACAAACCAGCCCGTTCCTTCGCGGCAAGGCGTACACTGACCGCAAGACTCGTGGTCATAGAACTTGGCGACACGGTAGGTAAATTTCACGATGTCGGTGTCCTCGTCCAGCACGCACATGCCTGCAGTGCCGAGCACGGAGCCGACGGTGCGCAGAGAGTCACTGTCCATCGTGAGGCCGCTCATGACCTCTTCGCGGGTCAGGAATGGGCAGGAAGAGCCGCCAGGAACGACCGCTTTGATCTGTTTGCCGTTGCGCACGCCGCCGCCGACTTCATAAATCATGTCGGTGAGTTTCATTCCTGAAGGGAATTCATAGACGCCGGGGCGATTCACGTGGCCAGAGATGCCATACAGCAAGGGACCAGGATGCGTTGGTGCACCGATCGACGACCACCATTGCGCACCGTGGCGCAAGACCAGCGGCACGTTTGCGAGGGTCTCGATATTGTTGATGGTCGTGGGCTTGCCCCAGAGACCTTTTTGAGCAGGAAATGGTGGCTTGGAGCGTGGATAAGGGCGATTGCCCTCCAGCGATTCCATGAGCGAGGTTTCCTCGCCACAGATGTAAGCACCAGCTCCTGTGTGGATGAAGACCTCACAGGAGAAATTGGTTCCAAACAGGTTTTTGCCTGCAAAGCCTTTCATGTAGGCCTCGTCGACGGCGCGCTGCATCACATCGATCCAGTCCATGTATTCACCCCTGATGTATACATAGGCTGCTTCCATCTCCATGGCGTAGCAGGCGATGATGGCACCTTCGATGAATTGATGGGGGTTGAATTCGTAGATGCGACGATCCTTGATCGTGCCCGGCTCTGACTCATCGCCATTGCAGGCGAGGTAGCGTGGCACGCCCTCTTTTTTGGGGGGCATGAACGACCATTTAAGGCCTGCGTTGAACCCTGCTCCACCGCGCCCCCTGATGTTGGCAGCCTTGACCTCGTCGATCACCTTTTTGGGATCCCAATCAGATGAAGTGACCACCTTGCGCAACATTTCGTAGCCGCCGTGTTGTGTGTACACGTCGATCCTGTTCAGGTTGGGGATATCAGGAAGCAATACTTTTTTATACTCTCGCCAGTTTTCCATTGCCGATCTTAAGATCTATACAGATTGGTGGGAAAGTTAGTGAAGATTTTTCACATCTAGCCGAATAGAAGGCTTTTTTTGGGGAATGGAAGGTGGATCAGGCCGTTGCGCTTGTGATCAATGCGTTTGCTCAGCGCTTGGAGTTTCGGTATGGACCATGTCATGGGTCATTTCCTCGCCATCTTCTTCGTTGTCTGCATCCCCTGCCGCCTTGCCCAGCTTGAAATAGCGCCGCTGGAAAATGATGATTGCGATGATGCCCATCGTGATTGCTGCATCCGCGACATTGATCACGGGTAATAGATTCAACTCAATCCCTAGGAATTTGCCATGGATCAGGTTGATGTAAATCATGTCGACGACTCGGCCATGGAGCAATCCGCCTTCGTAGTCGTTGATTCCCGCAAACCAAACCCCATAAAATACGCGGTCGATGATATTGCCCACTGCACCACCCAAAATCATCGCCAAAAAATAGGGCAATGAGGATCGGGTATGCTTCACCAATTGCAAGAGGTAGATGATGACCACCACGGCTAGAATCGAAAATAGCGTGAGGACAAGCTTTGCCGTCTCATCAGACAATTCGATCCCGATTTTGGCCATGAGGTCTCCGATCGTAAGCCCAAAAGCGGCGCCTTTGTTTTCGATGAAGTTGATGCGGGCAAACTCTCCGACCACCTTGATCTCTTGATAAGGATGCATGGAAAATTTCACCACGAGCTTCACAACCTGATCGACCAATATGACCAGAAATGCAAACCAGAAGTATTTGTAATCGGCAAAGAGGCGCCTGAGGGCACCGTCTTCGCTGCCTTCATCAGGCATCTGCTGTGGAGCGTCGTTCAAGGAGGGATAGGTCTATCGGCTATCGTTTCGGCTGCTGATCACGCTTGGCTTCGATGCTCAGCTCGGTGTGCGGCACCGCACGCAAGCGGTCTTTGGCGATGAGCTTGCCGGTTTCTTTGCAACGGCCATAGCTGCCATTTTCGATGCGGGCGAGTGCACGCTCCAGTGCGCCGATAAATTTCATCTGCCGAGCCATGAACATTTCGGTCTGCTCCTTTTCCAAGGTATCGCTCCCAAAGTCGGTCATGTTGTAGCCGTCTGCCGATGTCAAGTTTGAGTCTTGCATGCTCCCTACGAGCTCCTTGTATTCTAGTCGCGCAACGTCGAGTTTCTCGTTGATAAGCACGCGAAACTCTTCCAGCTCAGCTTTGCTGTAGAAATTTTTCTCTTTTGCGTCTTCCATAGCTACTTATAGGGCAATTTTGATCCAACCTTGTATGCCATCGATCTCAATGGAGTGCCCATCGGTCATTCCAGATGTGATATCCAATGAGTTAGAAAGCGTTTCACTACAAATATACATTTTATTCTCAGTCAACGCCTCATGCCACTCAACTAGGTCTGAGATCTGGATATCGATGCGATCTGTCACTTCCAAGCCGCTATCCTTGCGCAGGGATTGCACACGGCTCACGACCTCGCGGGCCAAGCCCTCGCGCCTGAGCGTGTCGGTAAGCGTGAGGTCGAGCGCGACCGTCACTTTTTCGTTGCCCGCGACGCGCCAACCCGGCACGTCGTCGGTGCGGATCTCGACATCCTCGCTCGTGAGCTCAAAGGGCGCTCCATCGACATCGATCGTGATCTTGCCGTTTTTGGCAAGGGCCGCAAACTCTGCATTTCCAAATTTTTGGATGGCCTCGGCGGCAAATTTCATTTTTTGACCGAGGCGCGCGCCGAGTGCCTTGAAATTGGCTTTGGCCTTTTTCACGATCACGGTGTTGCCATCGCCATCGCGCACGATTTCGAGGGCCTTGACGTTGATCTCGGAAAGGATGATGTCTTGCACGGCCAGCACTTGCTGCGCCATGGCCTCGTCGAGCACCGGCACGAGCACACGTGCGAGCGGCTGACGCACCTTCACATTCACCTGCGGATTCTTGCGGATGCTGTGCACAAGCGAGGTGATCTCGCGGGCAAAAACCATGCGTTGCTCGAGGTCGGCATCGATCTCGAAAGGATTGGAAACGGGGAAGCGACTCAGGTGAACCGATTCAAAAGGCTCCAGTCCAGTGATGCTATTGAGGTCGGTGTAAAGTTTCTCACTGTAAAATGGCGCGTAGGATGCCATCAATTTGCTGAGGGCGAGCAGGCATTCATACAAGGTCTGGTAGGCGGCGACCTTCTCTTCGGTGAGCTCGCCTTTCCAGAAGATGCGGCGGCTCAAGCGCACATACCAGTTGCTCAATTCGTCGAGAAATGCCTCCATGGCTTGGATGCCGCGGTGCGGCTCATAGTCGCCCAAGAAGCCGTCGACATCAGCGATGAGGGTATTGAGCTTGGACATGATCCACCGATCCAACTCGCGGCGCTCGCTGACCGGGATGCGCGGCTGACTGAAGTCAAAACCGTCGACATTCGCATACTGCGCAAAGAAGAAATAGGTGTTGAAGAGCGTACCGAAATAGCTCTGCTGGGTCTCCTTGAGTTCGTCCATGTTGAACTTCAAGTTGTCCCAGGGCGCGGAGTGGCCGACCATGTACCAGCGTGCGACGTCTGCGCCATACACGGGCAGCACCTCGACGGGGGCGATGACATTGCCACGGCTCTTTGACATCTTTTGCCCAAACTTGTCGAGCACCAATCCATTGGACACGACATTTTTATAGGCGATCTTGTCAAAGACGAGCGTCGCGATGGCATGCAGCGTGAAAAACCAGCCGCGCGTTTGGTCCACCCCCTCGTCGATGAGGTCGGCGGGGAAGTTTTGCTCAAAGAGTTCCTTGTTTTCAAAGGGATAGTGCAACTGAGCGGCAGGCATGGAGCCCGAGTCAAACCAGACGTCAATGAGGTCGGTCTCACGCCGCATGGGCCTGCCGGTGTCACTCACCAGCACGATCGCATCCACATAAGGGCGGTGCAGGTCGTCGCGCTGCGCAAACTCTGCCGCAAGTTCGGCGGTCATGAAGCCTGCGGCAACGGCCTTGGCCATCTCCTCCACCAAATGCGCCCGTGAGCTGATGCATTTGAGTTCGGTATAGTCGTCGCTTGCCCAGATCGGGAGGGGAATGCCCCAGAAACGGGAACGGCTCAGGTTCCAGTCGACCAGATTCTCCAGCCAGTTGCCAAATCGGCCTGTGCCTGTGCTCTCGGGCTTCCAGTTGATGGTCTTGTTCAGCTCGACCAGACGATCTTTCATCGCAGTGGTTTTGATGAACCAAGCATCAAGCGGATAGTAGAGGATGGGCTTGCTAGTGCGCCAGCAGTGAGGGTAATCGTGCTCGTATTTCTCTACCTTGAAAGCTTTGTTTTCTTCCTTGAGCTGGATGGCGATGAGCACGTCGGTCGACTTGTAATCGGCTGCGGTCTCATCCTCATCGGTGTAGTTTTTCACATACATGCCAGCATAGGGCCCCATCTCGGGAACGAAACGTCCCTTTTTGTCAACCAAAGGACCTTTGGAACCATCGGGGTAGTTTACCAATAGGGCTGGGATGTCGTTTTGGGCAGCCACTCTGAAGTCATCTGCGCCAAATGTCGGGGCGATGTGTACGATCCCTGTACCATCGTTCGTCGTCACGAAGTCACCAATGATAACGCGGAAGGCGTCGCCATCCATAGGCTGCACGTAAGGCATGAGCTGTTCGTAGTGCACCCCTGCCAGGTCTGCGCCATCGAATAGAACGCCTTTGTCTTCTATTAGTTTCTCTAAGGTATAAACATTGATCGTTAGACCATCGTAATCGAAAGTCGCTTCCTTAAGCTTTTTGTCAATTTCAGGAAGAATATTTGGTATACTAACCTTTTCAAACGTATCAACGATGAAAATGCCGTGGATCGATTTTTGGCTCTTTATTCCTTTGCAAAATTGATCTAACTTTCTTTGATCAAGAACACTAGAAACCTCAACGGGGATTACTTCGTCATTGGAAATGGTGGTGCCATCATAATCCATTTTACCCAAAGAATCGACGAAAACTCCATCCATTAAACTCTCAATGACCCATTTCTCCAATTGTTCTGGTCGAAGGACCTTCCTCAAAGTTTCCAATCCAAGGATTACATGCACCTCGGATTTTGTATATTGGTTAATGGTTTTGACTTTAACGTAACGAATATTTTTCCCAACTGCAAGAGCAGTATTGCTGGGTAGAGTCCAGGGTGTAGTCGTCCACGCGAGCAAATAGACTTCGTTGGCTTCCTCGAAGAGTTTCTCCGAAACTGCATCCCTGACAACATTGAATTGCGCCACGATCGTGGTGTCCTTCACAAGCTGATAGGCGCCTGGCTGGTTCAGCTCGGCATTGCTAAGCCCAGTGCCAGCAGCAGGTGAATAAGGCTGGATCGAATAACCTTTGTACAAGAGGCCCTTGTCAAACAACTGGCGCAGCAGCCACCAGCAACTCTCGATGTAGTTGCTTTCGTAGGTGATATAGGGATGCTCGAGATCCACCCAATAGCCCATATTCGTCGTGACTTCGTTCCACTCGTCGGTGAAACGCATCACAGATTCCCTGCAAGCCTTGTTGTAGTCCTCGACCGAGATTTTGGTGCCGATGTCGTCCTTGGTGATGCCGAGTTCCTTCTCGACATTGAGCTCGATGGGCAGGCCGTGGGTGTCCCAGCCGGCCTTGCGGTGTACTTGGAAACCCTTGAGGGTCTTGTAGCGGCAAAAGATGTCTTTGATCGAGCGGCTCATCACGTGGTGGATGCCGGGGTGACCATTGGCGCTGGGCGGGCCTTCGTAGAAGACAAATGCGGGGCCACCTTCACGCGTGGAAATGCTCTTTTTGAAAATGTCGTTGGTCTTCCAGAATTCAAGGATTTTTTTGTCGAGCTCTGGCAATGAGAGCTTTTGGTACTCTGGGTACCGCTTTTCCGATGTCGATTGCTTCGTTTCCATTTTTACAATTGAGATTTCTGGTGGGCCTTTGGGCCCCAATGCCTTGCTGTTGTAGCGATTAGACTCCGTTAGGGATGCCTAGACCGCTCTTCAAAAAGAGTTTGCAAAGGTAGGAAAAGTTCACAAGGCTGAGAAGGCCAAAATGATGGCGATGTGGAATGTTCGCTTGGCGCACTAAAATTGAAGCGGGCACCCAAGGATGCCCGCTTCAGACCACTTTCTGTTGATTGACGAAATATCTTATTCAATGCAAGACTTCCACTTTGCCGTGAAAGAGCTTGCCATTGATGGAGAATACATAAAAATAGAGCCCGTTTGCGAGGTCATCGATCATGACAGTCTCTGTGAAGCGCCCGCGAAAGCCTGTCGAGAAATTTTCTTGCTTCATGAGCATGCCAGAGAGGTTGTACATGGCAAAAGATGTCGCGCCGCCTTGGTCGGTGTAATAATCGATCGTGACAAGTCGGCTGGCGGGGTTGGGATACAGACGATGCAAAATCGGGGCATCAGCTCCCTTGATTTGCACTTCTTGGTATTCGGTGTAATCGGCTGTGCCGTCGAGATCGACCTGCTGCACACGGTAATACCAAGGCTTGCCCAAGTATTCGGGATGATCGACGTACGTGTAGGAACTGCCGCTGTTCTCCGATCCTTGTGGTTCCACAAATGCAATGGATTCCCAAACAAAATTATCCTTTCCAGCCTTGCTGCGCTGATAGCCGCGCTGCACGTAAAAGCCAAGGTTGTTGACTTCGGCTCCCGTCGACCAATCGACTTGGACGGTTTCAGGACCTGTCGGCTTCGCCTGAAAATTGGTCCACTCAACTGGCAGATTGGAAAAGACGCGTGTTACCAAAAAGTCGCAGTCATCAGCACTGTAGCCGTCGATCATCAATACATAAGTATTGCCGATGGTGAGCCCTGTCGCTTGGATGATCCCGTCCGACTGTTGCATCGGATTCCAGCAATTGGAGTAGGGCGTGTAGTTGATGCAATCCAATGTCTGGTACACGCGACCCTGTATCCCAAATCCGGAAAGGCAATTGGTGACCTTGACCTTCAAGGTCATCTTGGTCGAGTCGGCCACAAATGAGAACCAACCATTGTTTTCAATCGATCCGCAAAAGTCTGAACTCAAGTCGGCCGTGACATCTGGCGTGAAGTTTAGGTCGCTATGGCCGCAGACCGTATCCAGCAAGCCAAAGGAGACCGCCTGCGGGGTACCGCAGTTGTTGTTCAGATTTGGGTTGTAGGTACACTCGGGCGCGCATCGGTCGACCGCGATGTCAAAAGAGGTACACAGCGGATTGGGCTGGGTGGACACCATGAAGTAGTAGGTCCCAGGAGCCATAAGTGAGATATTGCGCAATTTGGGATTGCCGCTGGTGGCCGTGCGAGACGCGATGCAGGTCGTACCCAAGACGTTGGGGCAGCCGTTGTACACAAAGAAGCCCGTGTTCGTGGCGGTCATCGCCAGCGAAATATTGATGCATTCATTGCCAGGCGAGACATATTTGAAAAGAAAGTCTTCGCCGTTCATGAAGGTGCTGCCGCAAGCCATGGTACTATTGTATGTGTTACCGCGACCACAGGTTGTAAAGCCCACTTGCGAGTAAGGAATGGAGGGTATCGTGAAGGCCGACGCGCAAGTTGCTCCCTGACCGATCCCGACACAAGGCAAGATCGACAGGTCAAATCCGGTGCAAGGAACAGAGGCCGATCGGGTATCGACCACCAGATAATATTGCCCAGTAGTCGGCAACGTGATATTGGAGAGCTGCGGATTGCCTGCAGACCCCTCCTGAAATGCTACGCAACTTGTGCCGCCGAGATTGGGGCAACCATTGAACAGAAAAAGTCCTGTATAGATAAATGTGTTGTTGGTGTAGATGGAGATGCATTGCCCAGCAGTACCATCAAACTTGGCTACAAAGTCTGGGCCAGTCATGTAGACCGAGGGGCAACCGGCGTTGCTGGTATATTCGTTTCCATAATTGCAGGTCGTTAGTCCGGTCTGCACGAATGGGATCGAAGGCACAACCCAAGGTGTAGCACATGTGCGGCCCGCAGCGCCGAGTGGATCGAGCTCCGTGTGATATGCCAAAATCGAGCAACCAGGGTCGGTCTGGCATACAGCTTTGTTCACGAGCACCCTAAACCAGCCTGTAGATGGTGGATTCCAAAACCAAAGAAAATCGCCCAAGCCGCATTGGCTACCGTTGGTGTGCCCGCCTGCATAGGTGTCGGCGTCTGTGCGGATCGTGATTTCTGAGTCAAAGGTGGCCAAACCACCGCCATTGCAAAAGCTAAATGTGACTGGAGTACCTGCTGTAGCAAAGAAACGGTAGTATTCACCCCCACGGATGCAAGGAATTGTCTGCCAACTCAGGGTAGGCGTGATGATGCCTGCGTAGGTCCCTCCTACGCACTGGGAATAAAGACCCCCGATCGACGGAACGCCCACCCATATCACCGACAGTATCAATGCGATCCAAAGTAACCGTTTTTCCATTTCCAACCCTTTACCCTAAAATCAGGCCGCCCGAGGCAACGCTATAAACATCGATTGTCTGCGATGGTTGAAAATACTCCTTACACCAATGATTTGAGAAACCAATTTAGAATGTGTTTTCTTCACATCCAAATGTGCATATCTCGGCCATGTTGGAAAAAACGCGAATTTATCTACGGAAAAGCGGGTTTTCCCTTCCCTTGATTGTTCGTATTATTGGATGAACGATACGAATGTGAAGATCAATATCTCGTATCCTTCGACGAAAATCCAAAAATTAACCTAATTGCAATGCTTGCCAAATTTTGTCATTTAGCTCATCCAAGCCCACTTGAGCCACCGATGAGATCGCTAGCACTTCGTGGCCTTTGGCAGATTTTTCCATTTTCTTTTGGAGCTTAGAGAGCTCCTTGGCATCCATCAAATCGCTTTTGGTGAGCGTGATAATGCGCGTTTTTTCAAGCAATTCAGGGTTAAAGGCCTCCAATTCGTTGAGCAATGTCTTGTATTCGCCCACTGGATCGGTGCTGTCGGCAGCGATCATGAGCAACAAAATCGAATTGCGCTCCACGTGCCGGAGAAACGTGTGACCCAATCCTTTCCCCTCATGCGCGCCCTCGATAATTCCTGGGATATCGGCCATCACGTAAGAAAGAAATTCGCGGTATTTGACAATTCCGAGGTTGGGAACGAGGGTCGTGAAGGGATAATCGGCAATCTTGGGCTTGGCAGCGCTCATCACTGAGAGTAATGTCGATTTGCCAGCATTGGGAAATCCGACCAAGCCGACGTCTGCGAGCAGCTTCAATTCCAGCACCGCCACAAGCTCACGTGGCAAGCCGCCAGGACCCGAATAGGTCGGCACCTGATTGCTCGCGGAGCGAAAGTGCCAATTGCCCTTGCCGCCATGCCCGCCTTCGACCAAGATCAGTTGCTGATCATGCTCGGTGATCTCACCGAGGAAATCTCCGGTCTCCGAGTCGTGCACGGTCGTGCCGAGCGGCACCATCAAGACTTCGTCCTTGCCATCGCGCCCGCTGCGCCGGCCGCCTTCGCCATTGTTGCCCGGCTGCGCCTTGATGAACTTGCGGTAGCGCAAGTCGAGCAGGGTCCACATCTGCGCGTTGCCTTGCAAGATGATGTGGCCACCGCGGCCGCCATCGCCGCCCTCTGGGCCGCCCTTGGGCACGTGTTTTTCACGGCGCCAAGCGACAACGCCATCACCGCCCTTGCCACTGGTAAAGTAGATCTGGACGTGGTCGACAAAAGGGCTGGCTAATGACATATATATATAGTGTGTAGCAGTGTCGACCCGGGCCTAAGACACGGGCGATTGCTGGAGAATAAAATTTAGAATCAGCCCTTGATAAGCGATTGGTCTACAACAGCAACAAGCCTGGAGAAGATTTCGCTGACACTGCCCATGCCATCGACCATGTGCAGCTTACCCTGTGCTCTGTAAATCGTTGCGACAGGCAAAGTCTTGGTGTTGTATTCGATCACGCGTGCTTCGATCACCTCAACGGTATCGTCTGCACGGCCTAGTTCAACGGCACGTTGCAAAAGTCGCTTGACGAGCTCCTCTTGGGGCACGTCCAAAAAGAGGGTGGCCGTAGCACTCGTGCCGATCTCTTGGAGGTAACCATCGAGGGTATGCGCCTGCTCGACTGTGCGCGGATAACCATCAAAGATGAATCCTGGCACCGAGCCAGCATGCGCCTTGAGTTGGCTTTGCACGATTTCGTTCACGATCTCGTCTGAAACCAGCATGCCCGTGGCCATGATGGCCGCCACGCGATTGCCGAGTTCGGAACCTGAAGCTTTTTCTGCGCGGAGCATGTCGCCCGTAGACAAGTGCTTCAATCCGTATTTCTCCACCAATTTGGCGGCTTGCGTGCCTTTGCCAGATCCGGGAGGGCCAAAAAGTACAATGTTCAACATGTGCAAATCCATCGTCTTGTATTGAATCGAAGGAAGTGCAAAGGTACGCATTCGCCTTTGAAGTAATCAAGCAATTTGAAAGGAGTGATTGGGGATTAGGAATGAGGAATTAGAAATTAGGAATTCTGTGCGCCCCGTTTTGATCTTCATTCCCCTGCGGGATCCCATCGTATTCCAGGCAAAATGAACTGCCGCGTTTGTTGAGGGTATGAATGCGTTTGCGAAAGCTGCGTTTACGGTGAACCTGTGAAATTTTCACCGACGACCAAGGTGTTAAGGACAACAATTAGGAATTGCGGGGCGCTAACCACCCCCTCAATTCCTAATTTCTAATTCCTAATTAGTCATAGCGCCCCAGGATTGTCCTTGATCATCAAGCTAATGTGCAGGTGGTCGCCTGTGCCTGTATGGCGCAGGGTGCGGTAGCCCATCAACCAAAAATAGGTTTCCAAGAGCTTGTTGCGCCATTCGGGCCGGTCGTTGGTGCGCAGGTCCAGGGCGTGTACATAACCATCGCTCTGCGGATAGTGGAGGCTTTTGTTTTTCATCGCGAGGCCCATTTCCCGGTAATCCAGATGGGTGCGCGACATGTCTGTGACGACCAAGGCGTAGTCAAAAACGATGAATGAGCTCACCCCCAGACGCAAGAGCGGATGCGTGGTCGTGTACTCGGCTTGCACGCCTTCGGTCTTTGCATTGCCCGCCGCCAAATACATGACCGCATAGAGGCAAAAGCCGCTCACTGCCACCAAGACCAGTTTGAGGTTGATGCGCTTGGCCTTCTCGACGGATTTTTTCTTTTGCACGACATGGCCCACGATCCAGACGAGGTAGAAATAGAGGGCAACCATGGAGGCGACGGCCGAGAGGGCGATGCAGAGGTAGGGATGCCACTCGGTGAGTTCATAAAGCGTGACGGAGCCGCGCAGGAGCAGGAAAAAGGGCAGCACCAATCCGCCCAAAAACTTGAGCGGCCATAGCAAAATGGAAACCAACAGGGAGGAACCGCCCTTTTTTTTCTTGGCGGCCATCGATTAGGGTTTCAGGCTGTAGATCGCCCGCAAGTTGCGGCCACGCTCGGCGTAGTCGAGGCCATAGCCGACGACAAAGGCGTTCGGAATCTTGAAGCAATAGTATTCAGGCGGTGCCTCAAACTGATACATCTCATGCTTGAAGAGCAAGCTGGCAATCTTGACCGTGCTCGCCCCCTTGAGCAGCAGGTCGCGCCGCAACCAGTCGAGCGTGCGGCCCGTGTCCACGATATCCTCGACGATGAGCACGTCGCGGCCTTCTGGCGAATTGCTCAAATCAAGCAAAACCCGCATCTGCCCCGAACTCTTGGTGCCGCCATGGTAGGATGACAAACGCACAAACTGAATCTCAGGATCGAAATCAAGGTGGCGTGCAAGGTCGGCCGTGAAAACGAATGCGCCGTTCAGGACCGAGACGATCAGCGGATCCTTGCCCGCATAGTCACGGTTGATCTGCCGCGCGAGGTCGACGATGCGTGCTTGAATATTTTCCTCCGAGAGATATTCCTCAAAGGTCTTGTCCAGAATGTGGATGTCTTTCATTGCCCAAAAAGCTTTTGCGAATATAGGGCTTTGAGCGAATGCATTTCCCTACACCGCGCTCGCCTAGCTCCGAATTTTTCACTAATTTTTCTCCATGAAACCACAACATATCCTACTCGGCATGGTCGCGCTCTTGGTTGCCGCTGCTTGCAGCCACCAATTGCAGGAAGAAAAATCAGCTTATGCGCCGACTGCGGAGGAAAGCGCTTGGATCCAAGAGCGGCTGCTCACCATCAAGCATGAGCTAGGCGAGTACCCAATGGTCGATGACCGCATCTTCTGGAAGCTCACCGACTGCGTAGCTCCCGTGCAGCCCTATGCAGACGATCCATATCCCGTCGCCTACAAAGACACGATGTTCAACCGCGACTCCGTCTTCGAGGTACAGCAGCGGCTGCGGGAGAGCAAAAGCGACGACGCGGAGACCCACGGGCGGGCATTGTATCGGCTCTTTGTAAAGGATAAATTGGAGTATTCGCTTGCGCCCGCCAAGGCCCAACCCGAAAACCAAGTCATCGTCAAAGCCACCTACAAACCGATAGCGTTGGAAACCGCCGCGAGGCATTCCGACAAAAAAGCTGCCCTCGGTTCCGACGGCAAGTGGTACCGCGATGGCGCGCCCGACGACCTCTACATCATGTTTCGCACCGACCGCAAGGGCATACAGACGGATGCAGGCTGGGTCTATGGCATCGTGTCTATGAACGAGGACAAAGTCGTCGCGCAGGGCATGCTCCAAAATTGCATGGGCTGCCATCGGCGCAATGATCCCGGGCGGCTGTTTGGGGTGGGGGAATGAGAAGCTGTACGCCGAATACTTTACCACCGAATCCGCACGAATAAAATTGAGTTGCCTTTGTTGACAATCTTAACATACCGAATCCAAAAGTCTAAATTAACTTTGCGCTTTGTTTTTGCCACCTAATCTGGGAGACACAAGTGTCTGATGCAATTAAGCACGAGTGCGGAGTCGGTCTGATCCGTCTGCTGAAACCGCTCAAATATTACCAGGACAAGTATGGTTCGCCGCTCTGGGGCCTGAACAAGATGTACCTCCTGATGGAAAAGCAGCACAACCGCGGCCAAGATGGCGCGGGCCTTGCCTCCCTCAAAATCAATAGTCCGGCGGGGCAACCCTACCTCATCCGCAAGCGCAACAACTCCTCATCACCCTGGCAGTCGCTTTTCAAGGACATCCAAGCCGAGATGAAGGTGCTCTCGCAGAAATATCCCGGCATCGAGCAAGATGCCGACCTGCTGCAAGAGCATTTTGGATTTTCGGGCGAATTGCTGCTCGGGCACTTGCGCTATGGCACGCATGGCGACAATACCATCGATGCCTGCCACCCCGTGGTGCGCAGCAACAACTGGCGCAGCCGCACCCTCACGGTCGCCGGCAACTTCAACCTCACCAATGTACACGAGCTCTTCCAATACCTCGTCGAGCTAGGGCAGCATCCGCGCTACCTCAGCGATACCGAGACGGTGCTGGAGCGGATCGGGCATTTTCTGGACCAAGAAAACCAGAGCCTCTTTGACCAGTTCCGGGCTGAGGGCCTGAGCAACCGCGATGCTTCCAAGCGCATCGCCGAGCAGCTCGACATTCGCCGCATCTTGCAGCGGGCTGCCAAGCGCTGGGATGGCGGCTATACCATGGGCGGCATGATCGGCTGCGGCGACGCCTTTGTCGCCCGCGACCCCAATGGCATTCGCCCGGCATACTATTATGCATGTGATGAGTATGTCGTCGTCGCCTCTGAGCGGCCCGCCATCGCGACCGTATTTGGTATCGAGTATGACCAAATCAAAGAAGTCGGCCCCGGCCATGTCGTCTCCATCAAGGCAAATGGCACCGTCACCGAGCAAGCATTCACGGAGCCTGGCGAGAAAAAAAGCTGCTCCTTTGAGCGCATCTACTTCTCCCGAGGCAACGATCCCGACATCTACCGCGAGCGCCTCGCCCTCGGCGACCTCATCGTGCCCAAGATCCTGGAGGCTGTGGATCACGATTTGGAAAACACCGTCTTCAGCTACATCCCCAACACGGCCGAGATGGCATTTTGGGGAATGCTCAAGGGCGTCGAGACCCACATGATCAATGAGAAAATTCGCAAGATCAGGGACCTGAACGGCAAGGCCACCGACGAGCAACTCGTGCAGGTGCTCAGCGAGCGCCCACGCGTGGAGAAAATCGTGCTCAAAGACATCAAGCTGCGCACGTTCATCACCGACGACAGCACGCGCGACGACCTCGTCGCCCATGTGTATGACATTACCCAAGGCACCATCAGGGAAGGCGTGGACAATCTCGTATGCATCGACGACTCGATTGTGCGCGGCACTACGCTCAA
Source organism: Bacteroidota bacterium (assembly GCA_031424495.1). Taxonomy (GTDB): domain Bacteria; phylum Bacteroidota; class Bacteroidia; order J057; family JADKCL01; genus JADKCL01. Next base: position 20,282 of record JANPHP010000034.1, read on the forward strand.
AAAGAGCATTTTGGCCATCTTGGGTCGCCTCAAACCCAAGAAAATTGTCATCGTCTCCTCGGCACCCCAGATCCGCTACCCCGACTGCTATGGCATCGACATGAGTCAAATCGGCCGTTTTGTGGCCTTTGAGGCTGCCATCGCCCTGCTCAATGACCGCGGCATGTATGGCATCATCCACCAGGTCTATCGCGAGTGCCTCGCGATGAAACAGGCGGGACTGCTCGAAACGCGCAACGCCGTCAAGGCGATCTACGATCAATTTACAGAGGATGAAATCTCGCGCAAAATTTCGGATTTGCTCAAGCCCGAAGGCATGACCTGTAAGGTCGAGATCGTATTCCAGCCCCTTGCCAACCTGTCCAAGGCCATCCCCAACCATTTGGGAGATTGGTATTTTTCAGGCAATTACCCCACACCAGGCGGGAATCGCGTGGTGAATCAGGCCTTCATGAACTATGTCGAGGGCCGCAGCGACCGCGCTTATTGATGCGTAAGATCGCCGCGACAATTCATTTTCAATTGGTCAGATGATTCCTGAACTTTATCGTATAGTCCAGTACATAAAGAAAGGGGATGCTGTCATGAAAAAGCTGTTCTACAAAGTTCTTCCATTGTTGATGTTGTACTTCTTGGCCAGCGGCTTTGCGGCGCTGCCCGATGAAGAAGCGATCGTGAAGATCGACGGGAAGCAAATCGTTCCCGACTCAGAGGTCACCTTTGAGCGCGATGATACGGTTTGGTTGGAGGCCACAGGCATCAAGCCCAATTCCAAGATCCACATGAAAGTAAAAAAGCTGGGCATCGCTTGGCTGCAAGACGACTATGACGTCGACAAAACCGGCGAGGTCAAGGGCGTGATGCACATACCCGAAGAAAGGCTCACTGTGAATTGCTTCGTCTCCTATTATTCTTCAGATGGGAAGTTTCACGAGGTGGCGTTCAAATGCAAGACGCGGTAGAGTTCACCTATAGAATAATCAAATCGGCGGAGAGCAAGCTCTTCGCCGATTTTTTTTGTGTTCCATTCCACTACAAACAAAGGGGCTGGATCAAAAATATGCTGGTCAATTGTGAATTGCGGAGTTCGCTCAGGGCAATACTGACTTTGCGATCTCTGCGTACTTTGCGGTTCTTTCTATCAGAATCACATTTTCATCCCCCAACCGCCTGCAAGATCGTAGCGAAGATCATATCCATTGGATACCCATTCCGCAGAACTGTCGCCTAAGCCTGAAAATAACCGCCAGTTTTGTTAATTTTGCGCCAGAGAAAATCTATTCTTATGCCTAAAATTTCTCAGCGTGGCCATGATATGCCACCTAGCCCCATCAGGAAGCTAGTGCCTTATGCCGACGGTGCAAAAGCACGCGGCGTCCATGTCTATCACTTGAACATCGGTCAACCCGACCTGCCCACGCCGCCCCAGTTCATGGAGACGGTGCGCAATGCAAAGGTCGATACGATCGAATACAGCCCTAGCGGCGGCTTTCCCAGCCTCATTGAGAAATTTGCACAGTATTACCGCAAGCTCGGCTTGCCGGTGCAAAAGGAAAATCTCATGGTCACGACAGGTGGCTCAGAGGCTCTGCTCTTCGCATTCATGTCTTGCCTGGACCCAGGCGACGAGGTGATCGTGCCCGAGCCCTTTTATGCCAACTACAATGGCTTTGCGATCGCATCGGGCACCAAAGTGGTGCCGATCACGACCCGCATCGAAGACAGCTTCGACCTGCCAGAGATCGATGAGTTTGAAAAACTCATCAACCCGCGCACCAAGGCCATTCTCATCTGCAACCCCAGCAACCCCACCGGCAAGCTCTATGGCCAGAAGGCCTTGGAAAAGCTGCGCGATGTGGTCAAGAAGCACGACCTCTACCTCTTTGTAGATGAAGTGTACCGCGAGTTTGTCTACGATGGCCAAACGCACTACTCGGCCCTGAAGCTGGAAGGCGTGGACCAAAACGTGGTGATCGTGGACTCGATCTCCAAGCGCTATGCCGCCTGCGGCGCCCGCATCGGCATGATCGTCTCGCACAACAAGGAGGTGATGGCTGCTGCAATGAAATTTGCGCAAGCCCGTCTCTCCCCGCCTACGCTTGAGCAGATCGGCGCCGAGGGACTCACCGACCTGCCGCAAAGCTATTTTGACGAGGTCAATGCCGAGTATGTGAGCCGCCGCGACACGATGGTACGCGAGCTGCGCAGGATCCCCGGCGTGCTCGTGCCCGAGGTCTCGGGTGCGTTTTACATGGTCGTGCGCCTGCCTGTCGACGACACCGAGCGCTTTTGCCAATGGATCTTGGAGTCGTTCCAATACAATGGCGCCACGGTCATGATGGCCCCTGCGAGCGGATTTTATGCCACGCCGGGCCTCGGCCGCGACGAGGTGCGCATCGCCTACGTCTTGGAAAAACCTGAATTGGTGCTGGCAGTGCAATGTTTGGAAGAGGCCCTCAAAGTCTATCCAGGCAGCAAGATTGCGGCTGCATCGGCACAATCCAATCATTGAGCAACGTGGCGGGCATCTACCTGCACATTCCTTTTTGTAGCAAGGCTTGCAGTTATTGCGACTTCCATTTCAGCACCAATCTGGGCAAGATGGACGCGATGGCGGAATCGCTATTGCTGGAAATCGGCCATCAAAAAGACTTTTTTGTGCCGGGAACGCAGATTGCGACCGTGTATTTTGGAGGCGGCACGCCGAGTCTCATGCCGACCAAGTGGCTGGGACAGATCATGGATGCGCTCAGGGCAAATTTCCAGATTGCGCAGCAGCTTGAGGTCACCTTGGAGGCCAATCCCGACGACTTGAGCCCAGCGAAGCTCAGGGAATTGCAAGCGATGGGCATCAATCGCCTGAGCATCGGCATCCAATCCTTTTCGGATGCGGATTTGTTGCTGCTCAACCGCAGCCATACTGCGCAGCAGGCCGACCGTGCCGTGAAGTCGGCTCAAGACTTGGGCATCGCCAACATCACCGTCGACCTGATCTACGGCATTCCCGGCAGCGGCATGACCACTTGGGCCAGCAATGTGGAGCAGGTGATTGCTTTGCAGGTGCCGCACGTATCTGCCTACGCGCTCACGGTCGAGGAAAAAACGCTGCTGCACCAGCAAATCGCCAAGGGCAAGGTCAGCGCCGAGCCCGATGCAGCCCACGAAGCGCAGTATTTTCACCTTATCGACCGCCTCGCGGCTGCCGACATCCATCAATACGAATTGAGCAATTTTGCGCGGGAGGGCTACCGCTCCCGCCACAATGGCGCTTACTGGAAGGGCACTCCCTACCTCGGGCTAGGTCCCTCGGCGCATAGCTTTGACGGCGAGGTGCGCAGTTGGAATGTCGCTAACAATGCGGCTTACTTGCGGGCGATGCAAGCCGTCGAGCGTCCCATCGCGAATGCTGAACTGCTGAGTCCACGCGACCGCTTCAATGAATACCTGATGACGCAGTTGCGCATCGTCGAGGGCTTGGACCTGAACTACATTCGACAAAATTGGGGCATCGATCTACGCGCCATTGCTGAGGAAGAGATCAAGGAATGGATTGCTCAGGGGTGGATGCGCGACCAAAATGAACGCCTTTCATTGACACGCCACGGTTTCATGGTATCGGATGCGATCATCAGAGACCTCTTTCAGGTGGAGGATTGAGGATGCGTGGCGGATGAGGGCGGATGTAATCTGCATTTGGGCAAAATAACGGGTTTGATTTTGTAGGAATGAGATGCATCGCGTTCCTACAAAATCAAATCGCGTACCTATCAAATCAAATCCATTTGACAGCCATAAACGATACAAATAACTTACTATCAGCACCTTAAAACGGAACTCAGCTTACTTAAACAACTTGCCTTCGCTCTCCAACTCCTTGTCGGCGATATTGTTGATCTTGTTGCGGCGAAACTCCATAACGCTCGGCAGGCGAATGAGATCCAACATGGGTCGATCATCCTCCAGCAGGAAAGCGTCGCTCAGGTCTGGAGCGCTCACCACGTGACGGCGCGGGTCCTGTACAAAGACGTCGGCATGCGCGATTGCGATGCAACATGCGCTCAAGCGACGCACATTCAGATTCTCAAAAGGCACAGGGCTAGGCGATGCAACAAAAATGATGTCCTGAATGCCCTTTCCCATCGAAGGCAAAACATGCACCTCAAATCCTGCCGCTTGCATCGTCTTATAAATCGACCGCTCAGCGATGCCCTCCTTGCCAAAAAATCGCCCTTGGAAATTGGTGATGAGCAGCCCATCGGGCTTCAGCTTTTGCTTGAATTCCTTGAAGGCCTCCACCGTGTAGAGGTGATAAGGCTGCGCCTCTGAAAGCGCAATGTCCATGGTGATGATGTCGTATTGTTTCTCAGCGCCATGAATGAAGTGCCGGGCGTCATCTACATAAAAATCATAGACATTCGGATCGAGGTAAAAGTAGCGCTCACCAAGTGCAGGCAGCCGCCAATCGATGTCCACGACATCCGTTTTAAAGCCCAAGCGACTATATTCCATCACCAAACTGCCCGCACCCAGTCCGCAAATCAATGCCTGCGAACCCGGCGGCTTCATCCCCGACAGCATCGCCAGCAGGTGAACATAAGAAAAATGCGATGTCGCACTGTAATCGCCCTTGAGCATGTTGGTTTGGGGGATGCCGTTGAACAGCAGTTTGCGGGTCATGGGCACATTCCCTTCAGCCGCGACATCGATTACCTTTACCTGGCCCAAAACCCCCTCTTGCTCAAATACCACCTTGACCTCTCCATTGCCGACACCGCGCGGCATGAGCAGCAAAAACGCGGGCAACAAAATCGTCGCCGAGATCGCAATACGCGACAGCCGCTGTATCTTGGGAAGTAAGACATTCGCCGCCAGCAAAATCAGCACCGCGGCAAACAGCGAAGGCATCGAGATCCCAAACTCCGGAATCACAAAAAAGCCAAAGGAAAACGTCGTGATGATGCCTCCCGAAGTGCTAATCGCATACACGTTACCGCTTACGCGGCCCGCCTGCGCCACGTCTTGCGTGATGCCTTGGATGAGCAAGGGCGTGGTCGCGGCGAGCAACAAGATCGGGGGCACGAGCAAGCAGGTCGTGCAAACCGTCACCGCAACCAAGAGCGGCAGGCCCGCAAACATGCGAAACAGCAGCGGCCCCGTGACGGGCATGAGCCCAAGCAAAACCGAGCCGATGGCAAACATGAAAAACAAGCGTTGATCGCGTCGGTCGGCATGAGAAAGGCGGGCGCCGATCGAGTAGCTACCCGCAAGCGCCACCAAGGTGATGCCAATCACCATGGTCCAAATGAGCAGCGAAGTTCCAAAATAGGGCGCGAGGATTTTGGCGCTCAGGAGCTCCACTGCAATGACGCCGATGCCCTCCAACAGGGCCAAAAGATAATATTTCTTGGCGCTGTTCACTGCCCAGCTGCAGGATTAGGAGTTGCTGCCGATCCACCCATCAAATAGGCTTGCAAATCTTGCGAGCGGATGTCGAGGGTCTCGATTGTGCCCTTCGCGTTGATGACATAAGTACTCGGGATGGCCTTCACCCGGAAATTTTTGATCTCAGCGGATTGCTGACCTGTGAGGCCACGCACATGGATCGCAAAATCCAGACCAGCATTTTTCAGGAATTCCCGCCATTCTGCCTCATGGTCATCGATTGAGAAACACACCAAAGTAGTGCCGCTATCCTTGAACAATGGTCCCATGTCCTTGATCTTTGCAAATTCCATTTGGCTGAATTCGCAATAGGACGCCCAGAAGACGAGCAGCACGCGCTTGCCACGCAGGCTTGCAAGGTCAAAAGGCTGGCCCTGCAAGTCGGTGCTCCTGAGCATGGGGGCCTCTGTGCCTACACGGCCTTCGCCTTCCTTGGTCAGCGCATCTTGGATGGCGTCGGCATAGTGCGAACCAGGCATTTCTTGGCGAATGCGTTTACCGATTTGGCTGAGGTAATAATAATTGCCAGTGGTCACGATCGAGAGAGAGGCATGTGCACGCAAAATCGGCAAGTTTACGGTGTCGCAAAAGCTGCGCAAAAAGTCGCCGTAGGCCACCATCGCACGGTCGGTGACCCCCTCCAATTCATGCCAAGCAAGCGTATCCTTCTGGCGGTCGAGTCCGTCGAGCTGAGCCTCTGCATTTGCGTAGTCGATGTAGAGCCGGTATTGTTTCAGGTTGAAATCGCGCAGGCGCTTGGTTTTTTCGCCGCCCTGCACTTGGTAGGCGTCGAGCTCATCCGCATCCGCCTCGATCTCCAAAGCATCAAACTCGGGCAGGAACAACATGCGGCGCCCATCGTCTGCCCGCAACTGAAAAAGCGTGTTCGGTTCGCCCTTTTGCGTCAAGCTGAATCTGCCCTCAGCATCTAGCTGGATATCTTGCAGTGGTTCAGATTTGGTGGGTTGGATGCGCTCAAAGTGCATCACCTTGGATTCCAATCCCTGCACCTTTCCTTGGATGCTGAATTCATCCTTGGCTTTTTCGGCATTTTTGCAGCCCCAGATGAGCACACAACAGAGTAAGGGCAGGATGTAGAATCTCGTTTTCATGCGTTTTGAGCTTGTGGTTTGGAGAGCAGCATCATCATGCCTGCCGCTGCGCAGAGCAGGCCGGCTGTGATCCAGGCGCTTTCGCGCACACCGACAAAGGGTATCAGGTAGAGGCCCATCAAGAAATTGAGCAAGATGCCGCCGACTGTCGAGATGGCATAGATGCGCCCAGCAGAACTGCCAACCTCTGCGACTTCGGTCGTGATGAGCCTGATGATCATGGGAGAGACAATGCCAAACAGCAAAACTGGGGGCAGCAGAATGACAAACTCAGACAGCATGATACCCAGTTTGAGGCCCAAGCCCGAGGCGAGTTGCATCACGATCCCGGCAGTGATCGGCATCAAGGCGACGATGAGTCCAGCGGCAAACACTACGCGGTAAAGCAACTTGCGTTGCGGATACCGGTAGCTGAGCCAGCCACCGATGAAATAACCGGCCATCAATCCCAGCAAGGTAAATCCCAGCGCCGAGGCCCAGACATAGATCGAGCTGCCATAAGCGGGCGTCACCAGCTTGGCGCCAATCAGCTCCACCGCCATCAGGCTCGCGCCTTCGACAAAGGAAATTACATACAATTGCCAGCGTGCAGGTTGCATCTCTATAGGGCCTTCAAACCTCAAACTTAGGCAATCGAGCGCATGCATTCAAGGTCAATTTTCATGCTTGCAAGAGAATGGGATTCCCAATAACTTCATGCAGATGAAAAAAGAGCCTTACTCCTTTTTTGACGATGTCTGGGACGTCGTGCGCTTGATCCCGCGCGGACGCGTGACGAGCTATGGCGCGATCGCCGAGTACCTGGGCACCAAGATGAGCGCCCGCATGGTCGGTTGGGCCATGAACGCCTGCCCCGCAGACGTGCCCGCACAACGCGTACTCAACCGCAACGGCCTACTCACCGGCAAGCATCACTTCCCCGAAGAAGACCTCATGCAGCGCCTATTGGAGAAGGAAGGCATCACAGTCAAAGACGACAAAGTCGTGGACTGGAACAAAGTATTTTGGCACCCGAAAGAAATTGACAATGGATGAAAAATGTTGGAGGATGCCTAGGGATTGATGCTATGCCTGGGCGAAGGTGGCTTTGGGCGAATGGCGATATCAGACTCAGGGCCCACGAACGAGCAATGAACGCGTTCAAGTAATGGATCAAGCAGAGCGCCATTGAATGAAACTTGCGAGCGGCGGCTAGACGTGTATGAAGCAAAACCGATACGATAACCTGGAATGGAATGATCGTCAAATACATCCTCCCCTAACAAATGAACAAACGCGGCTTCTGGTTTTTCCATCTCCTGCCATTGCATTTGAGGCCCAGATTGCACAAATTTGTATCATATGGAAAATGAAGTTCACAGTTTCCCAGAGATCAAACGGGAGGCGTTGCACCTTCTGATCGAGCTTCAGAACGAGGCAGTGCTTGCCGAGGTACACAGGATCCTGAGTCAAAGCGACTGGTGGGACGACCTCACCCCTGAGGAGCAGAAGGGGATCGACCAAGCTGGCAGGGAGTTTGAGCAGGGCGATTTCTATACCAACGAGCAAGTCATGGCAAGGGCCAAAGAATGGACCAAAAGATAAACTGGTCGAGGCAAGCAGACGCAAGCTTGGAAAAATTGCTTCGCTACCTTGTCGAGACCGAGGGTTCGGAATACGCTGATCGGTACCGTGACTTCATCCAAAGTAGACTGACCCAAGCCGCCAAATATCCCGATTCAGGGATGCCTAGTCAGCAACGGCCCGGAATAAGGCGCTACATTTTGGACAAATACAATTATGCAATTTACAGCATCGTGCCGGGTGGCATCCTCGTGCGGGACATCATGCATTACAAGATGAACAAACGCGGCTTCTGAGTTGTCTTGTGAAGCAATTCGCAAGGAAGCCGTTTGCCAACCCTCACATCATCGTTTAGGTTGGGTTGGCAAACAGCTTCCAAAATCCAGCCCAACTAACCACCCCACAATTGTCCATTATCAATTTGGTTTCATCACCTTGCCCATGAACAAGATGCTCCTGCTGGCGTTGTGCTGGATCATGAAGATGAAGGGGTGATCGGCGCGGAAGTTCATGATAGGAGCTGGATCTTCGATGATTGCGCTGGTTTCTCTCACAATCACGGCCGTGGCTGCTGCCGCCTCGGTGCCCTCCTCATTGACCTCGACAAATGCCTTGTGGATCACATCGCTCACAGCAAAGCTGCCCCCGCCCAAAAACATGCGCGAGAAGTCGGCCTCGGCAAAGAGTCCCCCCAGGCCCATGGCCTCAAGGGAGGGCTTGATGGAGCCGCCGAGCTCCATTTTGAAACGTGGCAGCCATACATTGACCTGCTGGTATCGCATTGCATTGCTGATTTCTGCCCAGCGATCGGCGCTCAATTCCTTTTCCATTTTGGACATCGGGCCACTACCGGGCAGCAAGACGACCATCGAGAGGTCGTCGCCCTTGTAGGGCAATTGTAGCGCTTGGAAGCCGTCCATCTCGACATAACGCAGCTTGTCTTCTGCAGCTGGCCGATACATCAAAGGCGCCTGCACCGATGCGTCACTGCCATCCTGCAAGTAAAAAGGCAATTCTTGGGTGAGCTTTTTGTCGAATTCCAGCTTCCACTTGCCTTTGAAAAAAATCGCATTGGTGAGGACCATGCGCGTGTCGCTGCCGACAGCGCCTGCGGGGATCAGGTTTTTGATGCGTTTGTTGGTTTGCTGCTCTACCCATGCATTGATTTTGAGGCGGGATTCCTCGCTTTTTTGGGCGAAGTCCAGCGGGACAGACTCGCCATGGTAGGCTTTTTTGATAGTCGCGACAAACTCAGGATTGAGTTGCGCAGTTTTTTCGGGCCAGATGGCATTGGCGACAGCGAGCGCGTAGGGAGCATCGGCGCGAGACAACGCTTGGGAAAGCTCGGCCAAGCCAGCGTGCAGGACGGCGGCCTCGGGTAGCCCGAGGGCCTTGCTGAGCAGTTCGAGCGTGCTGCCTGCCGCGCCCTCGCTGGTCATGGACAGGGCCGCCCACACGCTAAAAGGTGACATGAACTGGTTGGCGGCTGGTTTTTGAGCGGCCATCTTTTGGTAAAGCTGGAAACCAAATTGGTTGCTGGCGCCTGCGACGGATTCGAGCGGGGTCGATTTGGGATTGATCACGAGCCGACAGGCGCTGACCCGCAGGGGTAACAGCAAGCACAATGCAGGGATCAGAAGCAGCAGGAAGCGCTTGGAGAGCTGAAGGATGGAATTTGGTTTCATAAAGCTTTGATTTTTCAATGGGGTATCAAAATCTGATTTGGCCTAGTGGTGCTGCGCTGCACCAAATTGCACAAATGCTGGATCGCTTTTTTTCGTCCGATCACAAATCGCCCGATGTGAATGATCTGCGCAATCCAATTGTCCTGACATTCAATGCTGCACAAAATACATCGCCTCAGCAAGCGCCGCCAACTGCCAATTGTGGAAAACTCTGCCCGCCCTATCGGCGACACACCTCAAGCAAGACTTGTGGGAAATGGCGTTGGCATATTGTAAAACAACCCTTTAGATTTATCACCGTAGAAGACCGTGGTTTTTATCCTCGTATTGTTATGCACAATTCATCATCACGCATCTGGATGTTTGCTCTGCTTGCGGGCTTGTTCATGGCGGGTTGCACGCCCCACAAGGTGACGGCAGACCGCTACAAATACTTGATCAAGGAGACGCCCGAGGACCATGTGGCCACCGAGACCAAGTCTGAAAATGACCTGATCAAAGACAAGGTGATCAGCATGAATCTTGGCGAAAAGCTTGTGCCCGTGCTCATCGAAGCCAAGGATTACCTGGGCACGCCCTACCGCTATGGCGGCAAGAGCAAGGCCGGCATCGATTGCTCGGGCCTCACGTGCGTGTGCTATGAGAAGGCGGGCATCGCCCTGCCGCGCAGCGCCGCCGACCAAAGCCAATATGGCGATGAGGTGAAGCGCAAGGATTTGCGGGTGGGAGACTTGGTGTTTTTTGATGCCAAAAGCACGGGCAAGATCGACCACGTGGGCATGGTAACCAAAGCCGAAGGCGACAATGTCATCTTCATTCACTCCTCGACGAGCAAAGGCGTGCGTTATGACTACCTCAATGAAGGCTACTGGACCGATAGACTGGTGGAAGCGCGGCGCGTGGCGGTGAAATGAAGGCTTGGGAAGGTGGTAGGGAGTAGGGGGCAGGTAGCAGTTGTTGGGCTGGATAGTACCATGACTGCCCATTGTCAATTATCCATTGTCAATTGTCAATTAATTCAAACCAGCTTGGCAAGTGCTGCTTTGAGATGGGCCAAGATCGCCTGGCCCACGGCGATGGCCTCGGCGACCATGGTGGGCAATTGGTCGAGGTCTTTGAGCTCCATGGCGGCGTGCTCGATGTCTCGCAACCGATTTTTCATGTCGTCGAGACTCAGGTAGGCAAATGTGCTTTTGGCTTTGTGGGCAGCCGACTTGAGAGCGGGCCAATCTTGTGCTGTGCAAAAGTTGTCCATGTTGGTGAAGGCCTCTGGGAGTGCCTTGCACATCTTGGATAGCAGCGCCATCACAAACATCTCATCACCGCCGGCAATGGCGTACAAGTTGCTGAGATCTATGTTTCCTTGTTCTTCGCCCACGCGTGCAATGTAGTTGAGTCAATGATTGCTCACAGACCCAAAGTAAACAATTTAAAAAGAAGCCAAGGGTGAAAGTGCAAACTTGGGAAAAATAATGTGGCTTTTCAAAATATTGAACGAAAACCACTGGCCGAAAGGCCAAATGCAAGTGAATATTTGTTTCTGTGCCATGCTACCTAAAGGGCGACACAAGCGGCCCGCTGCGCGGGCGGCACCCCGCAAGACAGCGATCCCGCACAGGCCAAGGTCTGTGCGGGAGGCACCCACTCACGCAAAAAAGGCCATCCGCTCACGCAGACAGCCTTTTCCATATTCAGTGCGGGCAGCTTAGAGCTTGGCCAACAGTTCTTTTTTCTTCTCGTTGAATTCTTCCTCGGTCAAAACTCCTGCGGCTTTCAATTCGGCAAGGTCCTTCAAGGTCTTCATGATATCGTCCTTGCTCTGCGGAGCAGGCGTATTCTGATTGCTTTGGGTATTTTGCTGATTTTGCTGCTGCTGCGACATGTTTTGCATCATCATGTTCGCCATCATCATGCCGGTCATGTCCATGCCTGTGCCGCCGTTTTTGGCAGCGTCTTCCATGGCTTTGGCCTGCTGGAATTGCTGGAACTTGTTCAGGTCGCCGACCATGTTCATCTGCGTGTTTTTGCGCAGGAACTCATTGACTTCTGGAGGCAGGGTGATGCTCTGGATCTGGAAGTCGGTGATGTCGAGGCCAAACTGTGTGAAGTACTCCTGGATGCGGGGCATCAGGGCCTTGGTAAATTCGGTTTTTTGGGCTTGCAGCTGAATGAAGGACAGGCCCTGCTCAGCCATCTCGGCGACCACTTCTGTGAAGCGGTCCACGATCTTGCCCCTGAGGGTGCCTTCGAGTTCGCTCACTTGCACGTTGGGGTCGGTGCCTGCAAATTCCTTGAAGAACTTGCCTGCGTCCATGACGCGAAAGTTGAATGCGCCAAATGCCCTGATCTCCACCTGGCCAAACTTGCTGTCGGCGATGTAGACGGGTGTGGGCGTGCCCCACTTGAGATCTGTAAACTGGCGGGTATTGACGTAATAGATGTCGACCTTGAAGGGTGACTCAAAGCCATATTTCCATGACCTGAGCGAGGTCATGATGGGCATGTTGCGGGTGGTGAGCTCGTAACGGCCGGGCTGGAAGATGTCGGCTGCCGAACCTTCGTTGATCATCAGGGCGACCTGGGACTCACGCACGGTGAGTTGTGCACCCATTTTCACTTCCTTGTCTTGGTCAGGAAACTTGTAGATGATCGTGTCGCGAGAGGCATCTACCCACTCGATGACATCGATAAACTGGCCGCGGATAAAGTCAAAAAGTCCCATAATGAATTCGGTATCTGAGTCTAATGTGATTGCAAATTTATGAAAAAGCTGAAGCTTTTGATTTCTCTTTTTTCCAAAGGGGCACTGTGGAGCAAGGCTCGCCATACATGAGTTTGTCGGCGATGGCCCGCAAGCGCACGATGAAGTCTACAAATGTGGCTTGGGGAATCTCGATATCGCCGCAACCTTTCACGACGATTTTTTTACCCTCGAGTTGCTGATAGTCGATGCGGTCCAGTGCTTTGTGCCAGATGGCGATTTCCAAATCTTCACGGCTACCAAATACGATGGTGCTGGCAAAAGGTTGGAGTTGGATGGCGAGCAGCATGTAGGCCCAGCCGGGAATGATGGCATCGGCGCTGCAGTGCAGGTGCACATGCTGCCCCTGGTACTGCGCCCAGTCGACCGACTCGAGCCAGCCTCGGTAGTCGCCCTCCTTCAAGATCATGCACATAAACAGGCGCTCTGCGATGTCGATCCCGACACGGGGCGCGGGGTCATGGTAGTCTGCGAGGTCAAAGGAGACGAGCGGACTCAGGGCGACTTTGTTGACGATGTCTTTTTCCATGGGGTAGATCAGCGATTAAGATAAGGAATTGCTGGGTGAATGTGAAAACGAACGGGCGGGGTTTTGGTTTTTTGTTTTTCGGGGGATGTTACCAATGAGCCCATAGTCATGCAAACCCTGCATCCCAGGTGCCATCGGCGCAACCATCCTCACGATAAGGGAAAGTCATCTACACGTATCACGTGAAGGCAGCTACCCAATAATCGTATGCAATTCCCCTGGAAGCAGGCAGGCTCCTCAGGCCGATGGCGGCCCATCTTTGTCATGGCGGCGCACAAGATCTAGCTCGCGTGCAATGCTGGGAGAATGCTGAAAATCCCTTTTTGAGAGTAGGCGCATTTTAAGAAATACAAAAATCATGTCTCTGAATCTTCTCGTACCAGCCCCGATCAATGGTGTACAAAATGTACAGGACCCAAGTGGCAACGTCAGCGGATTGGCGCTCGGCAAGGAAATGACCACGGTCTTGGGTAGGGATCGTGTAGGCGGCACCCTGCCACTCGTCGTCACGGGCCTTGTACAGCCAGCCGATTTCGACCAAAACAAGACTTGGGGCCGTGTGGTGCGCCTACGCGCAAACGACAACACCAGCTTTTACGACATCGGCATCGACAAAACCGGCAACCTGTTCATCAACTCCGTGAGTTCGACCAAAGATGTGCACGTCCTCACGATCACCCCTGCGGGTGGGCTCATCTTGAACATGGCTGGCATCACATTGCCCCCCAATGGCATCGGAACCGTGGATTTGTGCGTGGACAAGACCAATGGTCGCGTGTATCGCCAAGGCTAAGCACACGCAAGACGCTTGTGGATACAGGCGCAGCATGCAAGAAAAAGGGCGGCTCTCGGAGCCGCCCTTTTTGATTGCTGTACAAGTGATTTGGTGGCTTGGAGATGTATTGAGCTACTCCGAGCAAACCCGGCAACCCTATTCCCCACCCTCTTCAAAACTCCGCTTCCCAAAGGTAAAACCCAGCCCGACATTCAGCCCGATTTGGTGAATGGTGGATCCACGGTCAAAACCATGCGGTGGGTAGCCACGGTCATAGCGCAGCAGAAATGCAGTGTAGTTGGTTTCAAGGCTCAACTGCATATGTCTGAGAAAGGTGTACTCTGCCCGAAAGCCAGCCTGTAGCCCCAGGTCGCGCAAAACATGTGCTTTGGTCAGGATTTCAAACCATCTTGGGTAAGCCCAAACGATTTCCTCCTCGCCCCCTCTGAAAACCAGACCACCGACCGCGCTCAGCGAGAAACGGGGCTTGGATACCAAGCGTCGTCCATAATTCAACCGAATCTGATTGACATCTCGATTAAAAACCTTCCCGGGCTGCACTCTGGAATTCTCTGAATAACGTGCATAAAAGCGCGTTGCAGACAGTGACAAGCTGTGCGTATTCTGAAATGTTACAGAATATCCGATCCCGAGACCCATTGCAAAGCTTTTCCGAGCAAGCGAGTAGCGAACCTTTACTTCTGAGCCGTCCAGAAAGTGATAATAGGGCAATATAAACTCAATGGAGTGCTTCGTTTTGGCCTCTTGAGCAAAAATCTTGTTGGGGAAGGCAACCATCCCCAACAAGATCAGCAATAGTGCTAGGATGTCAATTCTGCTTTTCATCGTTTTCAAATGTGCGCTTTCCAAATGTAAAACCAATCCCGACATTCAGCCCGATTTGGTGAATGGTGGATCCACGGTCAAAACCATGCGGTGGGTAGCCCCGGTCAAAGCGCAGCAGAAATGCAGTGTAGTTGGTTTCCAGGCTCAGATCAAAATGTTTCAAAAAGTAATAGTCAGCTCGCAAGCCAATATGGATACCACTATCCTTGAGCAAATGAGATCTCGTTACAATTTCAAACCATCTCGGATAACCCAAAACAATCTGCTCTGACCCACGACGAGAAGTAATTCCGCCCAAGGCAGCCAAGCTGAGTCGATTCCTTTGCAGAAAATGATAGTGGTAGGCAAGATTGGCGAGGTTGGTTTCCCGCTGCCTTATTTCCCCTGGTGGAACTGGGTTCCTTTTATAATAGCCAGCATCAAACAATGAGGCGGACAGTGAAATGGAATGCCTCGTTTTAAAATGAATAGCATACCGAATGCCTCTCCCAAGTGCCTCGGCCGTTCGCGATGTAGAATAAACACCCTTCATTGCGCTACCATCGAGAAATTGATAGTATGGCAAATACAACTCTATTTGATGTGCCACCCTGGAATTCTGGGCACTGCTAATTGTAGGGAGCGCAAAGCCCCCTGCAATTAGAATCAGTATCCAGGCAAGGTTATTCCTGCTTGACAAACTTCGTCGTCGCGATTTTTCCATTCCTGAGGGCCTACAGGCAATACGTCACCTCAAAAAGCCGCCGTCAAGATGGATGATGCCCCCCTCACCCAGGCCACTCACCCGTCTCCGACTGCAGCCGAGCCATCTCTTCATAGTCGGGCGCTTCAGAAAACTTGAAGTGCGGGTACTTGTCTTTGTACTCCTGACGCACGAGCGCCAAGATCTGCGTCTTGAGCGCGTCGATGTTGAGGTTGGAGCTGGCCGAGACAAAGATCGCAGGCGCGTTTTCACGGGCGATCCAGGTCTTTTCCAGCGTGTCGCGCTCCTCGGGGCTCAGGCGGTCGATCTTGTTGAAGACGACGATGGTCGGCTTCTGATTCACGTCGAGGCCGGCGAGCGTTTCATTCACGACTTGGAGCTGCTCCTCAAATGCCGGATGGCTCATGTCGCAGACGTGCAGCAGGATGTCGCTCTCGCGCACCTCGTCGAGGGTGCTCTTGAAGCACTCGATGAGGTCGTGGGGCAATTTGCGCAGGAAACCGACGGTATCGCTGAGCAAAAAGGGCACTTGCTGCAAAACCACCTTGCGCACGGTCGTGTCCAGGGTCGCGAAGAGCTTGTCCTCGGCAAGCACATCGCTTTTGGAGAGGCGGTTCATGAGCGTGCTCTTGCCCGCATTGGTATAACCCACGAGGGCGATGCGCACCATCTCGCCGCGGTGCTTGCGGCGGGTCTGGTTTTGCTGGTCGATCTTGATCAAGTCCTTTTTGAGCAAGTCGATCTTGTCGCGGATGATGCGTCGGTCGGTCTCGATTTCCTTCTCCCCCGCGCCTTTCATGCCGATGCCACCCTTTTGCTTGCTCAAGTGCGTCCACAGACCCGAGAGTCGTGGCAGCAAATATTGCAATTGCGCGAGCTCGACTTGCGCCTTGGCTTGCGCAGAGCGGGCACGCTCTGAGAAGATGTGCAAGATGATCGCGCTTCGGTCGAGCACCTTCACCTCCAGTTCACGGTCGATGTTGCGCACCTGCGAGGGCGTGAGGTCGTCGTCAAAGACGACGAGGTCGATCTTGTGCAAATCCACATAAGCCTTGATCTCGGCAAGCTTGCCCTTGCCGACATAAGTCCCCGAGTGTACACGATCCATTTTTTGCAAAAACACTGCAAATGTGGCGGCTCCGGCCGTCTTGGTGAGCAATTGCAGCTCCTCAAGATACTCCTCAGCCTTTTCCTTGGTCACCTCGCGGTTGTACACCCCTACCAAAATGGCCTTCTCCTGACCCACGTACGCTACCTGACTATCTAATGCTATCATATTTATTGGGCTCCTTGACCCGCGGTTTGGTAGCGAGAGCGCTACAACTATGGCAAATATCCACTGAATTGACGAAAAAATACTACCTTTACTTTTAGGTTAGTATGAGGTAAGAGTCATCTCGCCCAAATGATGGATCGTTTGGAGGGATTATTTGGGTTCTGCTGCATCTAGGTGCAGTTGTATGAGATCAACATTGGATAAATTGAACTTGACAGGAAAGCCCCTCAAGGGTACCAAAGCACTCGCGGATTCGAAGAAAAAGTCGCAACCCGCGCCCTTGCTCCCCTTTGAAGTGATTGTGATGGCTGGTGGCAAAGGCGAACGCCTGAGTCCCCTGACCGACAACCTGCCCAAGCCGCTGGTACAGATCGGCAAGCGTCCCATCGTTGAGTACAGCATCATGCGCCTCAAAAAAGCTGGGGCGAGACATTTTACATTTTGCGTCAATCATTTTGCCGAACAGATCAGCGACTACTTTGGCGACGGATCGGAGCACGGCTTACAATTCGAATACCTTTATGAGCCCAAGCCGCTCGGCACGGTCGGCGGGGTAGCGCTCAAGGAAGAATTTGTCTACAACGACCTTTTGGTGATCAATGGCGACCTGCTCACCACGATCAACTTTGAAAAATTCTTCGCTTTTTTTGTCGAGGAAGACGCAGACATGGCCGTGGCTACCATTCCCTACCGCATCAACCTGCCCTATGGCATCGTCGAGGTGGATGAGCAACACTGCATCAACTCAATCAAAGAAAAGCCGACATTCACCTACCACATCAACTGCGGCATCTATTTCGTGCGCCGCGAATTGCTGGAACTCATCCCCAAGCACAAGCGTTTTGATGCCATCGAGCTGATCGAAACTGCAATGCGCAACGGCAAAAAAGTTGCTTCCTTCCCTGTCCTCGAATATTGGATCGACATCGGCAAGATGGATGATTACCTCAAGGCACAGGAAGACGTGCAATTCCTCGATTTGTAGCCCTCAAGCTTTTTGTTTTTTTTTAACAATCCCTGCTTCCCTAGGCAGCAAGCTTGCTTTTGCCCATGCTTTTCGCAGGCACAAGGCAGGTTTCGTCGATATTCTTCAAGTATCGACCATAACAAGCTGCGCGTTCCATGCGTTTAAACGATAACTTAGGGAAACATAAGATAGAGGATGAAAAAAGCGATCGGAACATTTTTGCTTGCGCTTGCCGGTGGTGCCGCCGGATTTGGAATCATGCGTGCATTGGAGCCCACGCCGCAACCTGCGGGCACAACATTTGGACAGCCCGCATTGCAAGTGGCCGGCCCGGCAGGTCTGAATGCATCGACCACGATCGAAAGGCCTGATTTTGTGGAGGCCTCGGCTGCAGCCACGCCGGCAGTCGTTCACATTCGCTCCTTTTTTGCTGCGTCGACAGGCAACGAAACCTTGCACGGCCTCTTTGGGAATCCGTTTCAGGGGGGAATGCGCCCGCAAGCCACAGGCTCGGGCGTGATCATCTCCGCAGACGGCTACATCACCACCAACAACCACGTGGTCAAGGGCGCAGAGAAGGTCGAAGTCACACTCGAAGACAAACGCAGCTATGAAGCCACCGTCATCGGCACCGACCCCACCACCGACTTGGCCTTGCTCAAGATCAAAGAAACGGAGCTGCCCTTCCTGCCATTTGGCAACTCGACAGGCATCGAGGTGGGTCAGTGGGTGCTCGCCGTCGGCAATCCTTTTAACCTCACGAGCACGGTCACCGCAGGCATTGTGAGTGCAAAAGGGCGCAGCCTGAACCTGCTCAATGACGAGTTTGCCATCGAGAGCTTCATCCAAACCGATGCCGCCGTGAATCCAGGCAACAGCGGCGGTGCCCTCATCAACACAACGGGTCAGCTCATCGGCATCAACACGGCCATCGCCTCTGAGACGGGCAGCTATGCGGGCTACTCCTTTGCCATCCCCGTAAACATCGTGCGCAAGGTCATGGAAGATTTGCGCGAATATGGCCAAGTGCAGCGCGCCATCATCGGCGTGCAGATCCGCAACATCAACGCTGATATGGCCGACAAATATGGCCTGAGCACCCTCGCAGGTGCATACGTCACCGGCACGATCGCGGGAGGCGCGGCAGAAATCGCAGGCATCAAACCGGGCGACATCATCACCAAGGTCAATGCAACGTCGGTGCGCGGCAGTTCGGAACTCCAAGAGGAGATTGGTACCTACCGTCCCGGCGAAAAGGTGCAGCTGACCGTGCTGCGCAATAAGGAAACCGTATTGCTCGATGTGATCTTGCGCAGCCGCGAGGGCAAGACCACGCTCACCGAGCGCACAGACGGAGCCGTAGGCGAGGCCACAGGCAAGTCGGCGCCCGAGGCCACGCTAGGCCGACTCGGCGTGGAGATGGAGACCGTGAGCCTGCAACAGCGTGAAAGCATGGGCATCGACAATGGCGTGAAAATCACCAAAATCGGCGCTGGTAAGTTGCGCAGCGCGGGCTTGGAGGAAGGATTCGTGATCGTGCGGGTCAACAAGAAATTTGTCGACGATCCCAAGCAGGTTGTGCAACTCGTGGAGGAAGCCGAAGGCGGCATCCTCATCGAGGGGATCACGGCAGCAGGCAAGAAGCAGTTTTATGCCTTTGAATAAGCAGTGTGTAATAGATTTCATAGTAGAATAGCAGAAGCGGCGCCCTCCAATTTGGGGGGCGCCGCGCTTTTATTGTATATGCGTTGATCTAGCGTTCCAACAGCACTAATTTTTCTGAATTCACAATCTGTAGCTGGGCCTGTCTTTGATCAAATGACGACTATCATTTTCGCCAACCATACCTGGGATTCGAATATTTACATTTTCAAGTCCGAAGGACTTCAACTTGGATAGCCCCCGGCGAAACCGGGGGTTAGAGGCATTTATGAATCTCCAACCCAGAAAGGGTTGAATGTGAATACAGTATAGGAATTCGCGAATCAAGTTCAACCCCTATCGGGGTTGATGGTTCTGTGGCGTCTCTGACCGTGGGTTTTACCCACGGCTATCCACGTCGAAGCCCTTCGGGCTTATTTTAAAGCATACTTATCAATGCAAAATCGATCAGGTCAATAGTATAGAGACAACCAATGCGGTGCGAGAAACGTGGTCGATCAGGCAAGATTGATTCCTTGCCTAATGGGGCTAATTTAGGCGTGTCATAATACTACGATCGGGCCACCTGCTGACGCCTGTGCGCCAGGAAGAGGAAAAATACGCCGATCAAGAACATGCCCCCCAAAAAGAGCGAAGCATTGCGCATCGTGCCAGTGAGGTTGATGATGAGACCGTAGGAAAAGGTGCCCATCGCTGTGGCTACCTTTTCGGTGAGTTCATAAAAGCTGTAGTAGGAGGCATGGTCGTCGGTCTCGGGAAGGAGTTTTGCATACGTGCTGCGCGCGAGCGCTTGGATGCCGCCCATAACCGTGCCCACAAAGAAGGCCACCCCATAGAACCCAACTTTGGACGTCACAAAATAGGTCACACAACAGACCAATGACCACACGATGGCGGTACCCATCAAGGCGGGGATGTTGCCGATCTTGCTGGAAATCCATGCAAAAAGGTAGCTGCCCCCGATGGCGACAAACTGTATGATGAGGACGGTGATCATGAGCTCACTGTCTTCCATCCCGATCTCGTCCTTGCCAAAAAAGGTCGCTAGGTAAATGACGGTCATATAGCCCAATGCACAGAAGAAAAATCCGACAAGGAAAAGCCTGATCTTGGCCTGAGCAGGCTGCCTGAGTTGCCTTATCACGCCCCGCAATTCCGTATAGCCATGTGATAACAAACTGCCTGAAGTAGCCTGCCGCGTCCGTGTGAACGATGGCAAGCCCGCAAACGCAATGCGTGCAAAGCCGAGCCACCACAAGCCCGCCATCAAAAAGCTGATGCGGGTTGCCAAGGGAACGTTGGGTTTACCAGGGGCGAGGTCGGCAATCCCAAACATGGCTGGGGCACTGATGAGAACAAAGCACATGATGAGTAAGAGCGAGGAACCCACATAACCCATCATGAAACCACGCGCACTCACGCCATCCATCTTGTCTTCCTCCACGATCTCCGGCAAAAATGCATTGTAAAAAACGAGGCTGCCCGCAAACCCGACGCTGGCCAAAACCGATCCGCCGACGCCGATCCAGAGATTTTCCCGGCTTGTGAAGAAGAAGAGCGAAATAGAAGCAAGTCCGCCAATCCATGAAAATATCTGCATGAAGAGCTTCTTGCGACCGGCATAGTCAGCGATGCCCGACAATACCGGTGAGATCATCGACACGATGAGAAACGACAGCGAAACCAAGTAGGAATAGAACTCCGAGTTTTTGATCGCTCGACCAAAAATCTCGATCGTATCCACTCCGCCGAGCCCGGTCACCCACGCAAAATAGAGCGGAAACACCGCCGTCGTGATCACCAGCGGGTAGACCGAGTTTGCCCAGTCATACCAGCACCACGCGCTGATCACTTTTTTGTTTCCCTTTTCTACCGACATGATTTTATCGCTTTGATGCAGCAAACTACGAAGAAATCGGCTACCGCGAGGACTGTCTTTTGAGATGTCAAGGCAGGGTGGTGGCAGTGGAATGCAGGGGGATGAACAGGAGATCGCCCAGCAAAAGTCATCGGATTCACATTTTTTTGAGGTGGAATTGAAGTTTTTTCAGCCCGCTTTCCGTTACCAAAAACCCTCATTTGTCCAAAACAACAATCGGTTGAATTTCAGCGCATTGCCCCTCACACATGTGTGCGTACATCATCTACGTGTGGCATGGTTACTTTCTCGACGCCTTTTCCTTGGGCTCCTCGGCGCTTCACAAGAGGTTTGCAGCATCAAAAACAATTATTCACAAAAACTTATCCCAAAATGAAAAGTGAAGAAGGAATCGTGGAGCAGGTGACCACGTCGCGTCGGGAAGAAAACATTCAACCCATGGCGAGCTTGATCCTGGAAACTGTTGCGGGCTTTGGTCGCGGTTATGGCCAACACTACATCGCCCAATTTTTGACTGCAGATCGCTACCTCTTGGTGAGAACGCCTCAGCACCGCGAGATCGGCACCCTCGGCAAGCTGCGCAACCGCAACCTGGAAGACGTAGTTTGCACCATTCATTACCTCATTGATGCTGGCCTGCTGCAGGTCAAAGAACCGCAGTACAACACCGTCGAGATCAGCGAGGAGGGTCAGCGGTGGCTGGCTCAGCCCCAAGAAATCCATGTCATGAAGCAGCGTGTACGGTTCAGCGCCTTGGAAAAATACCTGCGTTCTGCCCTGCGTGAGCACCGCAGTACCGTTGCCAGCAAGTTTGAAATGAAAGCCTGGGAAGTGCTCTCAGACTATACCATGGATCGCATCGTTCTCACCAAGCCCCTGGACCTCGACACATTGAGCAGAATCCCAGGATTTGCAACGATCAAATGCGAGCGATTTGGCGAAGGTTTTGTCAAGACTGTGCAAGACGTGATCGAGCATTTTGAGGAATTCAGAAGGGCGAGTCTCCTCCAAAAAGTGAAGCGAGGCAGCTATCCGAGGGTCAAGACGCTCTTCATGCAAAATGTGACGCTGCCCGAAATTGCTCAGGTGTGCGACATCCTTATCGGAACGGTATGTGGCTATCTGCGCGACCTCCACGAGGCAAACCTCGTGGACCTCATCCCCTGGATCGAGCGCAACATCAACAGCAAGTCACTTTATGCCGGTGTAGAATACTTTGAGCGGGTGCGTCAACCCAATCTCAAAGAGGCCTACAACACGCTGGGATTGGACTACAACACCCTGCTGTTTTGCAGGCTTTATGCAAAAGACAAGCGCATGCAGCGCGCAGAAACTAGGCTCATGGCCTCATGACCCCCGATAGATCCGTTCTTTAAATAGTGTATCCCGTTTCTTTTTAGAAAAATCCCGCCTCGTTGCGGGATTTTTCATGCTCATCTTGCAAGGATTTGTGCAAAATGTCTTACCTTTGCCATCTACTTTTTGGAGAGGTGTCCGAGTGGTTGAAGGAGCACGCCTGGAAAGTGTGTGTATCTCAAAAGGGTACCGAGGGTTCGAATCCCTCTCTCTCCACCCCAATGAAAAAAGCCCCGAGTTGGGGCTTTTTCATTTTCAGTAAAAAGCCGCAGTTGGATGCACCAACTGCGGCTTTGCTTTTTTCTTCCTTCAGAGCCGCAACAGGCTAGGCATTCAACAATTTAAAAATGCTGTCTTTCAGATGCACGCGGTGCATACGCAGACCGTTGAGGTGCTCGTCGGTTGTGGCATGTGCCCCAGTCTCGATACCGTGGATCTGATGATCGACCTCATGGTACTCCTCAAAAATTTTCTTGAAGTGTTGATCGCTGACCTTGAGTGCGTGGACTTTGTCCTTTAACTCGGGAAATTCGTGAAGGATGTCGTGCTTTTCCATGCTTTTTTCGCTTTTGATAATGCAAACTAAAGCATTGGCCCATCGGCCAAACATGACCCATCGCATTCCAATACATGATAAAAGTCAGCTCCAGCCGGTTGCGTTGCTGGTGAAATGCACGGCGACTCGCGGCATGCATCGTGCGCCAATCAATGCTGGGCTGCGCTACGCTGCTGAATTTGATTGCTCACAACACAGGCACCCACGATTGCAAAAGGGCTACACCTTGCGGTGCAGCCCTCCTGTCTCTCAATTGTCTTTATATTTTAGTTGCCACAAGGATTGGCGCCACAGAGGCCCAAATAGCTGCCCGGCTTGCCGCTTGCGCTTTTGCTGTCGCAGACGCCGTCGATGTACATGCCCAAGTCGTCATACTGCACGCAATAATTGGCTGCTCCCGCTGGATTGCCTGGCGGAACGTCGCAGACTTTGACGCCGGGTGTGAGCACGGGAGGATTGCTGATGGTGACCTTGGTATCCATGCCGGCGACTGCGCCAGAGCCGATGAGGCGCACGCGCACTTGCACGACGTTGGCAATATTGTTGAGGTTCAGGTTCACGACGCCATTGTTGCCAGTCGTTGGGATCGAAATCGTGGTGTTGGTACCATTGGCTTTGGTGAGGCGCACGTAGCCACCAGCCTCTTCAATGTCGACGAGCTTGATGGAAACCATCTTGCGTGCCGATGCGAAGTTGAAGTACAGATTGCCGCCTGTGCCGCAGTCGTTGGCGATGCCGTTGTTGCTTTCTTGGATCACGATGAGGTTGCCGAGCGCTGTGTTGTTGCTGGCACCACCAGCACCGATGCCTGGGCCACCATACTGACTGTTGGCTGTGCCGAGGTCGAGGTCGCCAACCGATGGGCTTGCGCTGTTGAAGATCCAAGCTTGGTTGATGCCGCCAGTGGCAGTCACAGAGCTGACGCCTTGTGATGCAAGTTGTGTAGTGATCTGCTGACCTGCGGTGAATCCACCAAAGGAAATCGGTTGGTTCACAGTCGTGGTGCCACCGCTGGTAGAAATCACGCAAGCGACATTTACAGCGTTCACGGTGTGGGTGATCACTCGCACGGGGCAAGTGCCATTGGTCACGGTCACGGTATAATTAGTGGTGGTGCCTGGGCTCACAGTGATGCTAGGCGTCGTAGCGCCATTGCTCCAGATGAAGCCGGGGTTGTTGCCTGCGCCGGTCGCATTGGCAATCAGGTTTTTTTGGTGCCAGATCGAGCCTGGGCAAGTGATGCCCGTGAAGACTGTCGAGCAGACCGAGCCCACCTGCGCTGGCGGGCATACCTGGGGCCCTGTTTGATTGCCAAAGCAACCGACGACTGCATAAGAGGTTGCAAACTGGCTGTTGGATGCCTCTGAGCTATTTGCATTGTTCCAGTTGCCGTTGGTAAGCCACAAGTTGGTGCGGCTGCCAGCAACCTCGTCGCCAAACATGCTAAAACGTGCAACGCTGATGCGGCAAGCAAAATCAAAATCGATCCGTTGCAAGTCAGCGACTGGCACTGTGATCTCCCATTGGTTGCGGGAGGGGTTGATTGGGGCTGCCGACCAATCGAGTCCCACGACAGGCAAGCCTGAGAGCGAGTCGACACGCACCGTATTGTTGGCAGCAAATGCCCATGAATATTGATCACAAAGCAAACCCATCGCCAATTCAAACTCCACCTTCAACATGTGCACCGAGTCATTGATGCCATAGCTATAGCCATTGATGATGCGGGCGTGGCCCCAATGTGGCTGGCCAGGGGTGCAGGGTTCAAGCTCTGGGCTCCATGGATCGCTGTTCACGCATTGGTTTACATAGTAGCTGCCATCATTGCTTCTGAAGAAAAGCGAATCGCTCGTGTGGCATACCGAATCCATCATGGCATGGACATCGTCGAATGCACCCGCAACATTTTTGCCACCCCCGTTACCGGTTGGGCCCACCTGATCTGGCTTGCAGCTTGTGAGCACGAGACAGCCCACCAGAACCGTGAATAGAAGTTTTTTTACGTTTTTCATAACCTTAAAAACAATTGTTGATTGATCTAACAAAAACCACCATAACCTGTGCCTATCCAAAAGCACGGGACAAACATACTCGTCACGAAAACAACATGCAAGATTTTTGATACATTTTACATAAAAATATATTTTAAGAATTCTGAATGCTTACCAAATCGGCCATTAATAGCCCATTATCGATCATTTTACTTTGTGAACCTCCTCCCCGACTCTCATTTTAAATGTATGATATTTTGCTGTTTTGGTTCTAAAATAAAGTAAGGTGCTAGAAATCGGGCAGGCAAAAGGGGCAAAACCATCGGAAAACTGATGCAAAAGCCTGCATTTTGCACCCAAAAAGCTTGTTTTGGGTGCCACTGGCATATCTCTAACGAGGCTCAATGTTTGATTTTTGGCGGATTTGCATGTGATTGATCCGGATGGAATATCAACCGAACATCGGCAACTACCTTGCAGGCGTTGGCCAAACACAGGCTTGTTGATTGATTTGTAGAACAGGTAAATTATTTGTTCGGCATTCGCCTACAGCATCCCTATGCTTGCCCGCCCTGCCGGCGTGATTGAGCGCGAAACAGAAAATAAAGTGTGACACCCAAGCAGAGCAAAAGCAGCGCCGCCCATGCAAGCTGCGCCTTGGCGAGCAAGCCATTGATGACAAATGCCCCCGAAATCAATATGTAAATCAGTGGCGTGAACGGATAGCCGGGCACGCGAAATCCCTGAAAAGTGATCCCTTTTTTGCGATCTCGCCACCTGAAGACATAGACTGCCGCAGCCGCCATTACCAAAAAGACGGCCTCGGTATAGGTCACATAGTCCACGAGATTGCCAAATGTGCCCCACAAAAAGAGCAAAATGATCGCCCAAGCACTCTGCAAAACGATCGCTAAGACTGGAGTCCCGGTCTTGGGATTGATCTCGGCCAATGCAGGAAAAAAGACCCCGTCGGCGGCCATCGCAAAGTAAATGCGCGGTGCGCTCATCGTGAAGATGAGGATCGATCCCGACACCGAAATGCACACGAGAAGTGCAACGACCTTGCCGCCGATGGCACCAAAGACGGTCTGCATCATGTCGGCAGCCACCCCCTTGGAGGCTGCAATCTCCCCGATTGGCAATGCCCGCAGATAGGCCCAGTTCACCATGATATAGGCCGCCATCACCCCCAGCACGCCGATGAGCATCGCCCAGCCCAGGCGCTTGGGGGCGTCGGGCATCTCTCCAGACAGGTAGGTGAGGTGGTGCCAGCCGCCATAGGACCAGTACACGCCGACCAGCCCCAGCAGCATAGGACTGATCGATTCCCAGCCTAGCGTGGGCCAGGCCCAGTCGATGGCGACAGGAGCCTGCACAAAAGCGATGCCCGCGATGATGAGTGCAACGATACCGATCACCTTGAGGGCAGTCACCAAACCTGCGATCATTCGTCCGAGGCCAAAACCCTGGGCATTGACGCCCGTGCACAACAAAATCACTGCGACTGCAACGCCCTGCTGAACGGCAGGAGATATGGGAATCAAGACATTGAGAAAGGTTGCAAACACCAGGGCAAGCCCAGCGATCGCACCGCTCGTCACCGCCATGAGTACCACCCACCCAAACATGAATGCAGCCAGGGTGCCATAGGCCTCCTTTAAATATACATACACGCCCCCAGCCTGCGGAAAACGGGCCGCCAATTCTCCGTAACTCAATGCACCCGACAGCGTGATGATGCCGCCCAAGACCCAAACCGGCAGCAGCAAGCCCGCATAAGGTATCGCTGCAGCCACGCCGCTCGGATTTATGAAGATGCCCGAGCCGATGCAACTGCCCATGACCAAGAGTACAAGCAGATATAACCGTGGTCGCTTTGCAGGTGGATTCATGAAATTGCCAATGCTAGAATTGATTTCGCGCTGATGAACCGCTTGCGACACTGGACACGGGTCGCAAGGCAGCACAAAATCCGAAATTCTTTTGACTTGCAGGCGGAATATCTCAAGGTGTGAATCCCGACGGAGCATTAAAGCAACAGCAGCCAGATTGGCGGCGTTTCTGATCCCAGCTATAGATCGGGTACCAACAGTTCAGCCCTCAACGTTTACCATTGGGGCCGATTTTTGCGTGCATTGTAATTTTTACCTAACTTCATTTCGTGTTAATGCTGAATTCATCCTTCCAACCATGTTTAAATTACTTTCTGGATTTGTTGCGCTCTGCTTGCTCGGTGTTTTTGGAGATTTAGTGCATGCCCAAAATGTGGGGATCGGCACGAGTACTCCAGCACAAAAATTGCATGTGAACGGAAATTTGCGCTTTGATGGTGCCCTCATGCCCAATGGCAATCCAGGCACGAGTGGGCAAGTTTTGATCTCGCAGGGGCCCGGGATTGCTCCGATTTGGGGTCCGGTCGGCGGATTGATCGCCACCTTCAAAGCCTCTGCGACACGCACGCTCATCTCCTCGACTAGCTTTCAACTCGTTACCGGCCTTACCCAAACGATCACCCTCACCTCCAACGCGGCAGTGATCCTCTCGACTTACGGATCCCTCGAAACGACCTCCGGCATCAATGCCGGCTCTGGTTGCATCGTGCAGGTATTCAACAATGGTGTTGCGATCCCAGACATGTTTCAAACAACCGATGTGAACGATGCGGCTGGCTTCAGTGGAACGATCGCTTCATGGTCCATGATGAACTCGGTCTCGCTCACACCTGGCACCTATACCTTCACGGTGAGAGCGCGCAAATATGCCTTTGACAATTTCTATGCGGGCGGCAACACGACAGCACCCAATCCCAACGAAGGCGCGCTCATCATCATGGTGTTCCCGCAGTAATTCTCTACTCCTTCACCTCAAAATTTTGCCCGAAGCGCTTGGTTTCGGTCTCGGCCAATATCAAATACTGGCCAGCGGGTAGTTTGCGACCCACCTTGAGCAAGCCTGGTACGCCTGCGTACACAAAATCATCAAACAAAATCGCGACCTCCATCCGCCGCTCATCATACAGCTTGATGCGCACCTGCTGCGAAAACTGCGAATTGAAACGGACCCGCAAGGGCCCCGCTCCGGTCGATGGTCCTTGCAAAACCTCCATGCTAAATTCTTCCTGTCCCTCCTCGGCCTTCACCTCCCGAATGCGGGAATAAATCTCACGCCCAGCTGCATCGATGTTGCGAATGCGGTAATAATAGGTCGTGCCAGGATCCAAACCCTCTTCATAATAGGCATATTGCCGCAGGTCACGGGTATCACCCTTGCTTTCCAGCGTGTCCACAGGCACAAATCGTTCGATGTCTGTGCTCTTCTCCACGATATGCAGGCGGCTGTCCTTCTCAAACGAAACCGTCCATTTCAGGTTCAAAATCCCCTCTTTGTAGCGCAGCGTCACATTTTGGTACTCCGTCGCCGGATTTTCCCGCAAGCTGCTCATTCGCCAGACACCCTTCACCTTCAAAAAAAACGATCCCGGGTCTGAGCCAGCAGTGAAGTGGTTCCAGATGGGCCTGTTTTCGGGGGGAATGTAGTAAGGGATCTTTTCGCGGCTATATGTATATAATGTGTCGCGGTCTGGGAGAAAGGGCACATTGGGAACTGGGCTGTAATACAAGCCCTCCAAAATGCGGCCCTTGGGATCAAAAAGCACGAGGTAATTGCCCTCATGCTCCAGCATCGGAAATCGGATCAAGAAGTCGGGCGTGGTCGCCAGACTCAGATTCACGTCGGGGGCGCGGTTCTTCGCGAGCACGTAGGTGCCATGCGCGGGCACACGCACCTCTCCGGGCAGGCGCACGCTGTAGTCGCGCGTCACGAGCAGGTAGCCTTCGAGCGATTGGCTGCTGTTGTCGGGGTTGTAAAACTCGACCCGGTGGCGATTGTCGCTCAGATAATTGCCCGGCACGATGCGGGAAATGAAAATGCTCTGCGAAAACGAGATTCCGCAGAGCATTATTCCCAGACCGGTGAGCAGGTACCGCATGCCTCAGTCGATTACATAGACGATGAAGCGATCTTTTTTACCGAGATTGACCAAGACAAACTGGTCATTGATGAGGTCCGCAGCGGTGATTGTGCGGCCATCGTCGATGGTCTTGGATGTATTGATGGCGACACATGTGTCTTTTGTAACCTTGCGGCGCGCCTCACCTTTGGACGTCGTGGCCCCGACTTGCGTGAGAAAGTCGATGAGGTTGATGCCTTCGACAAGCGCGGAGCGCTCAATCGTGCCTTGCTTGACCCCATCAAAAATCTGCGCCACTTCCTTGGCAGACAATGCATTCAGATCGTCCAATCCGCCCTTGCCATGGAGTAGATTGGTTGCCCGCATGGCGCTCTGCAATCCCTCAACCCCATGAATACGTGTCGTCATCTCCTCGGCCAATGCCCTCTGCAGTGCATTGGGGCTGGTCGGCACGGCATCGATCATCGCTTGGATTTCATCTATCGGCTTGAGACTAAAGATTTTGGCAAGTTTGATGGAGTCCACATCGGTATTTTGGATCCAGAACTGGTAAAACTCATAAGTCGAAGTGAGCTCGGCGTCGAGGAAGATGTTTCCTTTCTCACTCTTGCCAAACTTGGCGCCATCAGCCTTGGTGATGAGTGGGCAGGTGAATGCATAGACCTCCTCTTGGTGACCCAAGATTTTGCGGATCATCTCCATGCCTGCGGTGATATTGCCAAACTGGTCAGAGCCACCAAACTGCAAGTGACAGTTCTCCTTTTGGTGCAGGTGCAAGAAGTCGTAGCCCTGAATCAGTTGATAGCTAAACTCTGTGAATGAGATGCCATCGCCAGTCTCCATTCGGTTTTTGACCGAGTCCTTGCTGAGCATATAACTCACTGTCAGATATTTGCCCACATCGCGAAGGAATCCCAAAAAGCTGTATTCCTTGAACCAATCGTAGTTGTTGACGATGCGCGCAGGGTTTTCTGTCGCATCAAAATCGAGAAAGCGACCGAGCTGCTCGCGCATACAAGCGAGGTTGCGGTCGAGCGTTTCCTCACTGAGCATGTTGCGTTCGGCCGATTTGCCTGAGGGGTCGCCGATGCGGCCTGTCGCCCCACCGATGAGGGCGATGGGGTGGTGACCATGGCGCTGAAAATGCAACAATAGCATGACAGGCACCAAATTGCCGATGCCCAAGGACGCTGCCGTGGGGTCAAAACCGACATAGCCGCTTACCTTGTTGTTGTTGAGCCATTCTTCGGTACCGGGGGTGATGTCTTGGATCATCCCTCTCCATTTTAATTCTTCTATTAGTCGCATTTTTCCTTATATTTGCACTCCCGCTGGGCAAAATTACAGTATAGGCACATTAGAAGAAAGCTCAGGAAGGCGGGGAATGAAAAGAACTGCTCCAATGCGAAAATTTGATCTCAAAAACGCAAAGGGTTGGTAACTGTTGTGGTTTTTTTATTTATCTTGTGAAGGTTTATTGATCTCTACTCACCCGAAATAGGACAATCAGGGGAATGTCGTGATCAAATACATTTTGATAATTATGAGGGCACTCAAAATCCACATTCTCCTTCTGCTGACCGTCTTCACGATGTTGGGCGCAAACTTGTTTGCCCAAGGCGCGGGGAAGGCATCCTACATCCAGGCAGAAAACCTCCGTAAGTCCAAGCGCTATCAAGAAGCGATTGACAAGTACGACGAGGCGATCAAGCTTGAGGTAGGCAACTACCGCTACTACTTCTCGCGTGGCAAATGCTATTATGCCATGAAGGAGTATGACCTCGCCCTCTCCTCTTTTGAGGAAACGGTCGAGTACAAAAAAGACTTCGTGTTCGCTTACACCCTGATCGCCAAGATTTATCGTCGCAAGGAAGATTTGCCAAATGCGATCTACTATTACGACCTAGCATTCCAAAACGAGCAGGATCCCAAGCGCAAGGTTGGCTATAAAATGGAAGCGATCAAGCTGCTACTTCAGCAAAACAAAACCGCTGAAGCCCAAAAGCATCTCGCCGAAGTCAAAGCCGTCGCCCCCGACAACCTCAACATTCTCTACTTTGACGCCAAAATCTCCAACCAAAATGGAGATTATGAAAACGCCAAAAGCAGCATGTTGACCGCCACGGCATCTCCAGCGATGGCCACTGAAGCACCAGCAAACGCAGCTAAGTATTGGTATGAGCTGGGCTATGCCTACAACAAAATGGGCGACTTCCAAAATGCTCAAAAGGCATGGGAAAAAGCCTACTTTGGTAAATACAAGCCGCTGATCGATCGCGAAAAGTCGATCAACAGCCCTGCATATTTCTATCGCATGGCTGTCTCCTATTATATGATCAATGCCTTTGACGAGTGCAAGCAGCAGATCGACAAAGCTTTGGAGTTGCAAAACAACTTCTCTGCAGCCTACTTGCTCATGGGCAAGATGGACAAGAAGCGTGGCAATTTCTCTGGCGCCGTCGAGAATTACAAGAGCGCTGCCAACTTTGAAACCGATCCTGCCAAAAAAGGCAAGCTCGAGTCGATGTTGGTTTCCTTGCAAGTTGATGCAGAAGACTTCAATGGTGCCGTCAATACTGCCAACAGTGTGCTCGGCAAGCAGCCCAATAGCCCACAGGTGATTTACCTCAAGGCGCTGTCACAATACCGCCTCGGTCAATACAACAGCGCAATCAGCTCTTTGGAGTCCTTGATGGCGACCACCACCGATCAGATCACCAAAGCCAAGTACAACTTCATCATTGGGATGTGTGCACGCACAACCGACGTTGAAAAAGCCAAGGCTTCGTTCAAAAATGCAATGTTTGGCCCCTATAAGCCTGCTGCCAAAAATGAGCTGGACAAGCTTATGAAAGGCTAATCCTTAAAGGACCACCGATAAAAGCGAAAGGCGATCCATTGGATCGCCCTTCGCTTTTTTATGGGTGCGCTTCGGACTAGAAATCAATCAGATATTGTTCGCATATTGGTTACCGGTATTACGCGTAGCGGCAGGGCATGCCCTGCCGCTACTCATGATCAAATTGAAAAATGGCCATTCCAACGGAACTGGCATGGATCAATCAAAATTTCAAACGCAGCTGGCGTTTTTTTCGCTCCAATTCTCAGCCTTCTGTAAACTCAAACTCGCCGAGCGAGGACTTCACAGTCAGTTTCGGCGTGGCAGCCGGCTCTACCCTCCCGATCACGCGTGCATCAATGTTGTAGCCGCGCGCCATCTCAATGAGTCCCACCGCAGTCGCTTCGTCGGTGTACACCTCTAGCAAGTGGCCCATGTTAAAGACTTTGTACATCTCGCGGCCGCCAGCGCCAGAAGCCGCCTGTATCAGTTCAAACAAGCGGGGCGTCTCGAAGAGATTGTCTTTGACGATATGCCCCTGCGTGGCAAATTTCAAAACCTTGGTTTGGCCGCCGCCTGTGCAGTGGATGATAGCCTTGATTTGCGAACGGTATTCACGGAGCATCTGATCGGCCAAAGGCAGATAGGTGCGCGTAGGACTCAGCACCATTTTCCCGATGGTGAGTCCGGTGACTGCATCGACATCTGTGAGGCGATGCGGGCCGGTGTAGACGAGGTCCGTCGGGAGCGACGGGTCGTAGGACTCGGAGTATGCCGCAGCGTAGTCGTGGTGAAACAGGTCGTGCCGTGCACTCGTGAGCCCATTGCTGCCCATGCCTGCGTTGTATTCCTGCTCATAGCTAGCCTGCCCATGGCTGGCAAATGCGACGATCACTTGGCCAGGCGCAACATTTGCCTCCACGATATGCGTTCTCGGCAATCTGCAAAACACCGTTGAATCCACGATGAGCGAGCGCACGAGGTCGCCTACATCGGCAGTTTCACCGCCAGTAGATTGCATGGCGATCCCATGATCGCGCATCGTTTGCAAAAATTCCTCCGTCCCATCGATCAGAGCGGAAATGACTTCGCCAGGCACACGATTCTTGTTGCGGCCGATCGTGCTCGACAACAAGATGTCTTGTGTCGCGCCCACGCAGAGCAGGTCATCGGTATTCATGACGATGGCATCTTGGGCGATGCCTCTCCAGACCGAGAGGTCGCCCGTCTCCCGCCAATACATCCACGCAAGCGAAGATTTGGTGCCGGCACCATCTGCGTGCATGATGTTGCAGTAGTCTGCATCATGTGCCACAAGGTCTGCGACGACCTTGCAAAAGGCATTGGGAAAGAGGCCCTTGTCGAGCTTGGCGATCGCAGCGTGCACGTCTTCCTTGGAGGATGACACGCCACGCTGTTCATAGCGATTGCTGTTTGGATTCATCTTTTTGGGAATGCAAAGAGGGCAAACGCTACCGTCTGCCCTCTTCTATTTTCTATTCAGAACCGCATCTTAGCGGTTGTAGTCCATGGATTGGATTCGGAATTCGGTGCGGCGGTTGAGCTGCTCCTCTTCGTCATTCTTCTCTGGGAAGTAAAGCAGTTGTGACTCACCGTAACCAAACCACTTCAAGCGTGCACCTTCGATGCCTTTTTGCTGCAAATAACCTACAGCAGATTGGGCACGGCGCTCAGACAAATCCTTGTTCATGTCTTCGCCACCATTGGAGTCGGTGTGTGAACCGATTTGGATGGAAATGTGTGGATTCTTGACCAAGAGGTTGTTGAGCGAGTCCAACTCGATCATTGCCGACGGGCGCAAATCAGCCTTGGCGTAGTCATAATAGATGTTGTTGAGCTTGATTGGATTCTCGATGATGATCCTTTCCAACTCAATGGCTACGTTGATCTCGATATCGTTTTTGGGATCGGTCGTCTTCGTTTCAAAGACTTCTTCATTCACCAAATACTCACGTGCGTTGCCGATCACTTTGTATTTCTTGTTGCACTCCAACTCAAAGTTGTAAGCTGCGCTTTGATCTGCTTTGAATGTATCCAATGGGATCAAGTCGCCTGCGACGTCGTACTCATAGAGGAGAACGATCGCAAATGGAACCGGCTGCTTGGTGCGCTTGTCGAGCACTGTACCGTGAACAGCAAATTCGCAAGGAGGCATACCGACTTTTTTGGTCCAGTAGATATCGTCGCGGCCTGTACAGCTTGGACGGTTGGAGGTAAAGTAAGCTGAGCTATCGTCTTTGCTCCAAACACCTGCGAGATCGTCATAGGTGGTGTTGATGGGTGCTCCCATATTTTCTGGATCGCTCCAAGCGCCCATACCGCCGACCGACTGATAGAGGTCAAAGCCACCAAAGCCGATGCGACCGTTGGATGAGAAGTAGAGCGAATTGCCGTCGTTGCTGATATCTGGGCTGATGTCGTCAAACGGAGTGTTGATGCGTTCGCCCAAGTTTTGTGGCTCAGACCATGAATCACCTTGGAACGTGGCGTACCAAATGTCCAAACGACCGACGCTTCCGTCACGGTCTGAGACAAAGTACATGGTATTGCCATCTGAGCTCAAGTTAGGGTGCACGTCATACGTCGCAACCTTCTTGACCTTGCCACGGGAGTCGACGACGACGTCTTTGCTACCGCGCAAGCCCTCAACGAGCTTGGGTTTGCCCCACTTGCTGCTGCGGGAATCATATTTGGCCTCATAAATCGAGCAACCATAGCCTAATTTGCCTTGGTTACAGATCGAGTAGTACATCGTCATGCCATCAGGAGAGAAGGTGGCGTTGCCGTCGTTGTACTTCTTGTTGATCTTTTTGCCCATGTTTTCGGCTTTGCCAAACGTGGTATCGTCCTCGATTTTGATCATCCAAAGGTCAGAGTAGCCTTCATTGTAAGATTCAAAGATGTTGCTCTCCTTGACCTTCTTTTCTTTCTTTTTCTTCTTGCCTTTGGCGTCTGGCTTCATGGATGCTGGACGGCTAGAAGTGATCACCATGTATTTGTCGTCTTCGCCGCGCTCCATCACAGATGGAAAGTTGTCACCCATTGCAGTGTTGATGTCGAGGCAGGTGACGCGCCACTTTGGATCAAGCTTGCGTTGCTCATCGACAAATTTACAACCGTTGACTTCAAGCTTGCAGCGCTTGAGGTAGTCGTCATCTTCTTTCCAACGCTTTTGAAACTCCTTGAATTGCACAAGGGCGTCGTTGTGACGATCCAAGACGCGCAAGGTGATTCCGTACTCAAAGTACACGGTGTCATTAGCGTTTTTGTCGATCTCGATGGCGCTCTCAAAGTAGCGTGCGGCATCATCGTACTCTTGGATAAAATAGCTACACTTGGCTACACGCACCGTGGCCAAGTAGTTGCTGGGATCCTTTTTCAAGACCTCCACGTATGCTTCTTTGGCTTTTGCAAAGCGCTGTGCGCGGTACAAATCGTTGGCCAATTGAAGAATTTTTTCGGGGCTTCCCTTGAACTCAGACTTCGTGTCTCCACCGCCCTTTTGCGCAAAACTGCGGGCAGGGGCGGCAATCACCAAGATAAGAACAATTAGAAGTGTGCTTAAAGCAAAACGGTTCGCACCCATATTTTAATCTCGTAGTCAGGGGTATAATCGCCTCAACAAGTGCTAATCAGCAAAATTTAAGCAACAAACATAGGAAATTAACACCGCATGAACAAAAGATTTAGAACAAAATTAGCCACAGCATAAAATCGCCTATCAATATAAAAACGGCCGACAGCACAAATGACGATATCGTCGACTTGCCTACGCCCTTAGCCCCTCCTGTCGTGGACAATCCCATATAACACCCTATCAATGAAATCAGTAGCCCAAAAAAGCACGCTTTTTCCAAGCCACCAAAGAGGTCACGCACCTGAAAAAAGGTGTGGATCGAGTCCAAAAACGTTGCATAGCTGATGTCCAAAAAATAGTTCGATACCAGGTAGGCGCCGACTACCGAGACTAGATTTGCAAACATGGTCAGGACTGGCATCATGATCGTAAGTCCCAAAACACGTGGCAAAACCAAGTAACGCACGGGGTTTAGCGCCATCGTGCGCAAGGCATCGACCTGCTGCGTCACGACCATCGTGCCGATTTCGGCGGTCATCGATGCGCCAATGCGTCCAGCCACGACCAGCGCCGTCAACACCGGGCCCATCTCCATTACTGCGATGCGCGCAACCTGCCCGCCCATGATGTCGAGCGACACCAAACCCGAAAACTGGTAAGCAGCCTGCCAGGCAATGATCGTCCCAGCAAAAAAGCCGACCAGCAATACCAGGGGGATGGAATTCACGCCGACATGGTCCAACTGAAATGCGAGCCGCCGCCGATCATGAAATGCATAGCGCAGGTTGAGCACCACTTGGAGGCTGAGATAGCCAAATTCGCCGAGCCGGGTGAATGTTTTCACAATTCAAAGCTACGAAAATGCGATTGCCGCTTCAAGATTGATTGTGTGGTGGATGTCGATCATTCACGCCGCAATCAACCTGGACTCTCGCCAAGCATGGTCGCCATAACGCTGGGCTATGATCTCAATTCCCTCTTTTCCGATCGCCATTGCCCAAAATTATTGCATGGAATAGAAATGCTTGTGCCTGCGGCGTATAAACAATCCGAGGCCAACCTTGCGGTTGGCCCCGGAAGAACCCATTACAAAACAAACCTCAAACCTTAAATTCTTTTACAACGCTGTCAACAGTGGGTGCATCAGTTGATGCTGATCTCGCGGGTTGGCTTGTCGAGCGCTTCTTCGCGCTTGGGCAAGCTCAGGTGCAAGACGCCATTCTCATATTTGGCATCGATTTTTTCTTGGTCGATGGTCTTCGGCAATTGGAAGCTGCGCTCAAATGCGTTGTAGGAGTATTCGCGGCGCAGGTACTTGTCTTCGACTTCTTCGCTGGACTTGATTTTCTCGACTTTGATGGTCAAAACGTCTTTTTCCAAGGAGAGTTTGAAGTCAGACTTGTCCAAGCCTGGGGCAGCGACTTCGATGCGGTAACCTTCGGCTGTTTCAGCGACATTCACTGCAGGCACGGTGCCATTGTGAACCCTGTCCTGAAAAGCTGGGCGCAAAAAGTCGTTTGCGAAAAAGCTGTCGAAAAATCCGCCGTTTTGGCGCTTACGATTCACGTTAGGAACATTTACGAGTGTCATTGTCTTCTTATTTTTAAGTGATACTGATTTTAAATAGACAATGACCTCCTTTCAAGTCTTGTGCCAATGGGTTTTGGCATGGGATTTCTGCCATTTTGGCATTTATTTATTTTGGTTCACTGCCATTTTGTCGGTTTTTGTGTTTTGGAGCAGTGCCATTTTGTCATCTACCTAGCTTAGGAACGGATATCCCGCGCCAATTGTAGCGTCATGCCAGTTTTCGAAGTCTGCAAATTCTTCAGCCGTTCAGGGAAAAACTCCCCAAAAGCATCCTCAATCGAGTAGGAGAAAATAGAGACAGTTATTAGGCTGCTTCTATTTTCGTCCTCTCACACCACCGTGCGTACGGTTCCGTACACGGCGGTTCATCGGGCGTTTCCTCTTTGTTGGGTAAGGCTGCGATATCCTAGCTGCCCGAAGTAATTGGTGTTGAGCGTGGTTTGCAGGATGGGTGAGGCTGCGATTCGCCACCCTCCCTTCCTCGTGCACGCCCATTGGAAGGCTTTGTCGGCGCTGACCCCCAGCTTTCTCAGCTCCTTGATTCTTGTGCGGACGCGTTTCCAGTCATGCCAGTGACAGTATCGCACGCGGCGGCGTGTCCATTCATCGATGGCCTCAAGTTTCTTGCGACCGTCGGCCAGCTTGAAGTAATTCATCCAGCCACCTGTCAGGTCGTTCAGCTTCTTGATCCGCGTGTGCATGGCATAAGGGCGTGTCTTGCGGGTGATCTCACGGATTTTGGCCTTCAGTTTCAGATAGCTTTTCTCCGCGATCCGCAGTGCCCATCTGCCTGTCGTCTTGTAGAAGCTGTGTCCAAGAACCGTGAACTTGGAGGGACGCCTGACGGCGCTCTTCTCCTTGTTCACTTTCAGTTTCAGTCGCTTCTCGATGAACATTGTCACACTCTCCAGAACACGCTTGCCCGCCTTCTCACTACCCACATAGATGCTGCAATCGTCGGCATAACGCACAAATCTAAGGTTCCTTGCCTCCAGTTCCTTGTCCAGCTTGTCGAGCAGGATGTTCGACAACAGCGGGCTGAGCGGGCCACCTTGTGGCACACCTTCGTCGCTTTCAGTGAACACACCCCCGACCATCACGCCAGATTCAACGATGGCTCGGATGAGTTTCAACACAAGCTTGTCCTCGATTCGCTGGCTCAGCAGGTTCAGCAAGTAGTCGTGGTTCACACGGTCGAAGAACTTCTCCATGTCCATGTCCACCACCCAAGTGAAGCCTTCATTGACAAAGCTCGTCGCGACTGCAAGTGCTTGGTGTTGGTTGCGACCTGCCCGAAACCCGAAGCTATGGTCGGAAAATTCGGGCTCATACATCGGCGAGAGCACCTGATGGATGGCCTGCTGAATCATCCGATCCATTACCGTAGGGATTCCAAGAAGCCTCCCCCCCCCACTTTCCTTGCGGATTTCAACCCGCCTTACCGCTTGGGGCTTGTACTTTCCCTGCTTGATGCGCTCCCTGATATCGTGCCAGTGGACTTTACAGTAATCCAGCAGTTCGCTCGCCTTCATTCCGTCAACACCCGCAGCTCCGTCGTTTTTCACGACCCGCCGCAGGGCCTCGCCCATGTTCTCGCGTTCAAGTATCTTGTCAATCAAGTTCATGTAAACCTCCCAATACTTTGATTCTTGCGCCTCCTGTTCCTTTTCGCAAGCACGGGCTAAGCCCTCTTGGGTACTCCTCGGGTTCCACCCTACTCCTCCCCAAAAGCTCCTTCCTCAGATGGAAGGCTTGGCTGCCATCGGCCCCATGCCCAGATTCCAGAATGATCTGCGCTCCCGATGTTCGGCCCTTCACGGTTGCGATCTCTCCGTCCCTCACGGTTTACATCCCGCGGACGGCTCTTTTCCCCCGCTAATATGGCCTCGGCTGACTTCTGGGTACTCAGCGCAACGTCACCGCCACGGTTGCCCTCAACGAGCTTGTCCCCAGATCTCCCCAGGTAAGAACGGTCACTTTCCCTTCATGTGGCCTCCGCATCTACAACACAACGGTTCGGATAGTATCGGACTTCGGCTTGTTTTGCAGCCTCGTCCACTGTTGCACTGCCTCCTATGCGGTTCCTGTTCGTAGGCCCGAAGGTTTGCCGCCAGCTTCCTTCAGATTCCGCCTCGCGGCGGACACCCTTGCTATTGGCTAATGCTTCCCACTATCAGGGCGCATTCGGGACTTTCACCCTACAGTTACCGCCCATGCTGGGCGCACAAACAAAAAGCACAGCCCGGTGATCCCGAGGCTGTGCTTTTCCATTTCTATGCTCAAAAATCAACTCACCCCGGCAGCAAATCCTCCCGCACACCGATGAACAGCGCGTCCAAGGCTTCGGTCTCGATCACGCTTGGGCTGTCGATCATCATGTCGCGGCCCATGTTGTTTTTGGGGAATGCAATGTAGTCGCGGATCGAGTCGTCGCCGCCAAACATGGCGCTCAGGCGGTCGAAGCCAAAGGCGATGCCGCCGTGGGGCGGTGCACCATATTCAAAAGCGCCCATCAAAAAGCCGAATTGCGCCTGCGCGGCCTCGGGCGTGAAGCCCAGAATCTCAAACATGCGCTGCTGCAAGCTGCGGTCGTGGATCCTGATCGATCCACCGCCAAGTTCGACGCCGTTCATCGTGAGGTCGTAGGCGTTTGCGAGCACGCTGCCGAGATTTTCACCTTTGATGAATTGCTCAAACTGCTCGGGCTTGGGCGAGGTGAAGGGGTGGTGCATCGCGAAGAATCGTTGGCTGTCCTCGTCCCACTCGAGGAGCGGGAAGTCGATGACCCACAGCGGTTGGAAAGTGTCCTTGGGACGCAAGCCCAGGCGGTTGGCGAGCTCGATGCGCAGGCTGCCGAGCTGCTTGCGGGTCTTCTCGTCCTTGCCGCAGAGCAGCAACAACAGGTCGCCCGGTTTGGCTTCCATGCGGGTCGCCCAGGCCTTGAGGTCGCCTTCGTCATAAAATTTATCGACCGACGATTTCACCGAACCGTCGGCATTTACGCGGGCATAGATGAGGCCCTTTGCGCCGATCTGCGGAGCCTTCACCCAGTCGGTGAGGCCGTCGAGGTCCTTGCGCGTGTACTCGGCCGCGCCGGGTACGCAGATGCCCGCGACCAATTCGCTGTCGTTGAAGACGGCGAAGTCCTTGTGTTTGGCGATGTCGCTCAGGTCGCGGATCTCCATGCCAAACCGGATGTCGGGCTTGTCGCTGCCAAAGCGATGCATCGCCTCGGCGTAGGTCATGTGGGGGATCTCGTCGAATTCCAAGCCTTTCAAGGTCTTGAACAAGTGGCGGAAAAGTCCCTCAAAAGTCTTCAAGATATCGCTCTGCTCCACAAAAGCCATTTCGCAGTCGATCTGCGTGAACTCCGGCTGCCGGTCGGCGCGCAAATCCTCGTCCCTGAAGCAGCGCACGATCTGGAAATAGCGGTCATAGCCGCTCACCATCAAGATCTGCTTGAAGGTCTGCGGCGACTGCGGCAGGGCGTAAAACTGCCCGGGGTTCATGCGCGATGGCACGATGAAGTCGCGCGCGCCCTCGGGCGTGCTCTTGATCATATAAGGTGTCTCGATTTCCAGGAAGTTGAGGCTGTCGAGGTATTTGCGCGTCTCGATGCCGAGGCGGTGGCGCAATTGGATGTTGCGTTGGAGCGGACCGCGACGCAAGTCGAGGTAGCGGTACTTCATCCGCAGCTGATCTTGGCCGTCGGTTTCCTCCTCGATGAGGAATGGCGGCACCTTGGATTCATTCAGGACGGCGATCGAGGTCGGGTTGATCTCGATGTCGCCGGTGCTCATCTTCGGATTTTTGCTCGTGCGCTCGGTCACGATGCCCGTGACCTTCACGACAAATTCGCGGCCGAGAGACTTGGCGATCTCGTAGAGGTCGGCTTTGTCAGAATCTACATTCACCTGCGTGATGCCATAACGGTCACGGATATCGACAAAATTGAAGTGACCATGGTCGCGCGCCTTCTGGACCCAGCCAGCAATCGTGACTTCTAGACCGACATGTTCAATGCGGAGTTCGCCGCAGGTGTGTGTACGATGCATATATGTGCAGATTTTTTGGAGGTGCAAAGATAGCGATTTTGGTTGGGAGGATGGCGGCAGGGGAATGAAGAATTTGGAGGAGCGAGGCGAGGGCCTCTGGCCCAACGCCGATCGACCTCCAGCCTCTGGCTGGCGAGAATAGAAACACTACCAAAAACTCATCCACCAGAAACCCATCCACTTACTCAAACCGAAACAACTCCCAAAGTTCGACCCCCAAAGTGTCAGCCAATCGCTCAGCCGTACTAATCGTAGTATTGATCTTGCCAGTCTCGATGCGGGCGATCTGTGTGTATTCGATCTCGGCCATACCCGCCAAGGTCTCGATGCTGATCCCCTTCGACAAACGAATGGCCCTCAACTTGGCCCCAAATTTTTGCAACAATTCTGGATTTCTCACGCGTCCCATGTTTGCAAGTATGCCATACCTTGTTACATTTGTTATGGCATAAAACACATGGTCGAGATACAATTATGGTAGCACTGAAGGAAAAAGAAATCGTCATCACCATTCCCACCGAGGAACCCCACCGCAAACTCGCCGAGTTGCAAAGCGGCCTCATCTATGTGATCAATGACTTTTTTGGGCATCTTGAAAATGAAGTTGATGTGGATTCTGGGGCGGCTTACAATGATTTGATCGTGTTGTTGAAGGCGATGATGCCAAGTGAGGCACAGTTGGAGCGAATGCAGAATTGACAGCAAGCTAATTTTAGTTTCAATCGACCAAGAAATCCTAGTGCCGAAGAAAATGGGAAGATTAAAATTCGTGTTATCGAATTAGGTTACCAAAAATGTTTTCATTAGCTTTGTCTTGTAAAACACAATTTCACACACAACTTTTTGATCGCACGATGGATGCACTTTTCTACCGCCTAAAGCTCTTCGAGACTTATGCCCACTTTAAAATTACTCGATGGTGTCAAGGTTGAGATGTTCCCTAGGGATCATTTCCCTCCGCATGTTCATGTTTCATATGGAGAATATGAAGAACTGATCGAAATAGAAACGCTTGCCACTTATTCAGGACGCAAACTCCTTCCAAGTCGCAAACGTAAAATCGTAGTAGAATGGATGGCAGAGAACCAAGCATTCCTTTTCGATTGGTGGAATACTTTGCAAAATAGTAGATAGATGACGGTGAACTTTTTTAAAGAATCGCAATGAAAGCAAAAGCATTTCGCACGATTCCTCGGATTCTTCGGATCAACGCTCGTAAGGGATTTGTAATCTCTTGCCTGTTTAGCAATGGGGAAAATCGAATCATAGACTTTGAAAACCTGTTTAGAAATGTCTTCAAAGTGCAGCCGGGTGATTCCGACTATGTATTACTTCAAGATGAAAAGGCCTTTGCCGAAGTCAAGGTTGAAGAAAAAAATCTTCGCTGGTCGAACATAGGCTTTCATGGAAAGGATGAACTTGGAAATCCCATTTTCCTACCTTATGAATTGGATCCAATCGTCCTGTACCAAAACAGTAAGCCCGACACGAGTATGGATATCGATATCGCTCAGATGATCCGTTCACTACGTACCGCGCAAGGCATGACGCAAACCGAGCTTGCACAAAAGAGCGGGACCACAAAGCAGTACATCTCCCGCCTCGAAAACAGCCATGCCGATATCGAGCTGATGACCCTGAAACGCATCGTAGAAGGCGGCCTAGGTCGACATCTGGATATCAGTATCAAGTAATCCATCCTCCACCCTTGATTAAGGTGGATTCCAAAAACGATTCCCCCAACCCCAAATTCCCATTGCACATCCCCACCACAAGCAATAACTTCGCAACGCAATCGGCATCATACGCCTTTGCCTCAAAAAACATGGCTGAAAAGCAATACGACGTCACCATCATCGGTTCAGGACCCGGCGGCTATGTGGCTGCAGTGCGCTGCGCCCAGCTCGGCTTCAAAACCGCGATCATCGAGCGCTACCCTACCCTCGGCGGCACCTGCCTCAATGTAGGCTGCATTCCGTCCAAGGCCCTGCTCGACAGCAGCCACCATTTCCACGATGCCGGCCACAAATTTGCGGCCCACGGCATCCAACTCAGCGGTATCGCGCTGGACATGAAACAGATGATCGCCCGCAAAAATGAGGTCGTGAAGGCGACCACAGACGGCGTCGTCTTCCTCATGAACAAAAACAAAATCGACACCTATTACGGGCACGGCAGCTTCAAAGACAAAAACACCGTGCTCATCACTGCCGACGACGGCAAGGTGACCGAGATCGGTACTGCCCGCACGATCATCGCCACCGGCTCCAAGCCCAGCAGCATCCCCGGCGTCGAAATCGACAAAAAACGCATCATCACCAGCACCGAGGCCCTGCTCATCGACAAGCTGCCCAAGACGATGGTGGTCATCGGCGCAGGTGTGATCGGTTTGGAAATGGGCTCCGTATTCGCACGCCTCGGCACCAAGGTGCAAGTGATCGAATACTCCGCCAGCGCAATTGGCGGCATGGACGGCACGATGGGCCGCGAAATCACCAAGATCCTCAAGAAGGACCTCGGCTTCGAATTTTTCTTCAGCCACAAAGTCACGGGCGCCAAGGCGACTGCCAAAGGCGCAAGCGTGACCGCCACCGACCCCAGCGGCGCCACCGTCGAATTCAAAGGCGAGTATGTGCTCGTCTCCACCGGCCGCCGCCCCTATACCGACAAGCTCGGCTTGGAGAATGCGGGCGTGAAGCTCGACGCCCGTGGCCGGGTCGAGGTCGACGACCACCTCATGACGAATGTCGAGGGCATCTACGCCATCGGCGACGTGATCAAAGGCGCGATGCTCGCCCACAAGGCGAGCGAGGAAGGCGTCTTCGTGGCCGAGGTCATGGCTGGGCAGCACCCACACATTAATTATAGAGCGATCCCGGGCGTGGTCTATACCTGGCCCGAAGTCGCAAGCGTGGGCTATACGGAGGAGGAACTCAAGGCCGATGGCCGCCCCTACAAAATCGGCACCTTTTACTTCAAGGCCTCTGGTCGTGCCCGTGCGAGCATGGACACCGATGGCCTCG
This sequence comes from Bacteroidota bacterium, assembly GCA_031424495.1. GTDB lineage: Bacteria > Bacteroidota > Bacteroidia > J057 > JADKCL01 > JADKCL01. The sequence goes on from JANPHP010000034.1 coordinate 64,460, forward strand.
TCAAGATCCTCGCCGACAAGGAAACCGATGAAATGCTCGGCATGCACATCGTGGGTCCAAGGGCAGCCGACATGATTATGGAAGGCGTAATGGGCGTAGAGTTCCGCGCCAGCGCCGAAGACCTCGGCATCTTCTCACACGCCCACCCGACCTTCAGCGAAAGCATCAAAGAAGCAGCACTGGACGCGACGGGGGCGAGGGCAATCCACAAATAGGAGCAGAATTCGAGCAGAATTCTCAGAATTTACTGAATCACTTAGCGTGTTGAATTTTGGGTGGCTAATGGGCGCCTAGAATTCAACACTTTTTTTGAGTTCTGCACGGAATGTAATCACTCTTGAATAGTGCCACACCAGGTATCGGGTCACTATTATCTCACAGCATCACAACTTCAGCAATGCCAATGCAACAATAAGGGCGATTCAGAGGATTCTGAATATTCCACTCAGAATTCAACACTATGCTCTGTTCTGTAAATTCTGAAAATTCTGCTCCTGCTCCTAGAACATCACATTCAGCGACAGATTGTTCAGTGGCTGATAGATGGTTTCGAAGTAGTTGTTGGAGCGGGCGTAGGTGCTGGTCTCGGGGGAGATTTGCGAGATGCGGGTGCTGCGGCCGATGAACATGAGGTCCATGCAGGTCTCGGCACTCACAGAAATTGCATATCCCAAATAACAACGCAGGCCCACAACAGGGCTGATGCCCATGCCGCGACGGGTGCGGTTGTCGGTCGACTCGCGGTAGTTGAGGGTGCTCACGCTATAGGTTTCGCCTGAATATTTGCCAAACATGCCCACCACATCGATGCCAGCGTAGGGCTCAAAAGGGCCCATGATTGCAAACCATTCATAACCCATGCGCAGGGTCACACCTGAGACTTTGCCCTCAGTGCGCAAACAATCGGGGCAATTGCGACGGTTTTCATACTGGTATTTGGTGAGGGCTAGCCCGGTGCGAAATGCACCGAAAGTGCCGTAGCGCTTGTAGTGGATGCCATTGAAAAAACCGACGCCCAAGGTCTGCTCGGCGGCATGGATGCCCCCGAAATTGCTGGCGTTGGTGACGCTGCCGAGACGTACGCCGATCTCATTCACGGGCATGCTGTTCGCGCCGCACTGTGCTTGCAGACTGCCAAACATGGCCGCCGACAGCAGCAAAAACATTCCAATTTTCGTTGCAATTCGCATAAACCAATTTTCAAATGGGCAAATGAAGTCTAAAGATATGAAAAATCAACACATCTGCAGCAAATCGAAAATTTCGAGGCTTGTGCTGCTGCCACCACAATTGGCTTTCTAATCGCCGGGAAGCATGAAACGGAATACACTGCCAACGGGAAATTTTTGACGTTTAAGGTCGTAAGCTGTATTTTCGTCATTATGCCTACAAGAATACTCCTTTTTGCGCTGCTCATCAGCCTCGTCGCATTCAGCTGCGGCTCCAAAAAATCGACCCCATCCACCGATGGGCCGCAGGCCGACGCGCAAACTGATGGAAATGCAGCGGCAGCCAACCCCACACCCGAGCCGAATTACACCACCGTAAAAGGCACAGGAGCATTGGCGGGTTTGATTCCCAAGGGCTATGAAATCGTCAAAGGCGAGGCTGGGGAAATCATGGCCAAAGGCGAACTCAACGGCGACAATTTTGAAGACGCCGCAATTCTCATCCAAACGCTGGATGAAGAACAAGGCAGCGCAGCCATCATCGTCTTGCATGGCGAGCCGGATGGCAAGTTCCGCTTTGGCGAAATGAGCGGCAACCTCGGCCCTGAGCCACTCAGCTACCCCGACCCCGATCAGCTTAAAGTCGAGAAAGGCGTGCTCATTTTCCACTACCAATCGATGCGCTGGTCGGCTGACCTCAAGTTCAGGAAAGAGGCCAAGTATGGTGACCTGCGCCTCATCGGCTCCGATACCGACAACTATGGCAACGCCGTGCACGATGGCGCAGGCTCGTCGAGCACCAACTACCTCACCGGGCAGCGCATCAGCAATTACATGAGCTGGGATGAGGCCAAAGGCGACCTCGTGGACCTCCCCGAGAAGCGCGAAAAGGTCAGCACCCAACTCCGCGCATTCAGCGGCTACAACGACGACTCGCTTTACAACGGGCTTTGAGGCTTTGCTGCCATGCATTCCCCAATCGAATAAAGCTCCCAAAAAGCTCCGCGCACCCAATCAAAAAGCAGCATCGGCTACAATGCCCGCAACTGTTCCAGCAATTTCTCAAACTGTGGATCGGCGCGGAGAGCCGCAAATTCTGGGTCGGATGCGAGACGGTCTGCATCCTTGAAGCCGAGCGTCTGCGCTGCAAGTAAGGTAGCCATCGCATCGGCGGGGCGGTTTTCGCGCATGCGCACCTGCGCGGTGAGGTAGGGCCCCTCGGGATTGGGCGGATCGACGAGCTTGTAGATCTCGAGGAAATGCTCTACCGTAGGCAGGGCATTGGCCTTGAGGGCGCCGTCGATTTGGAAATAGGTGTTCAAGCTCAGGAAATTGAGCACGCGGTGGCGCAAGAAATAGGCGTCGCTACCTTGTGGCTTGCTCATCGGATTCAATTTGCCAGTAAGGGTGCGCCATTCGTCTACGCTCTTGGTGCCGAGCTGTGGCACATATTCCTCGCGCAGGGCCATTTCTTCCTCGGCCTCCTTGTTTTCGGCGGCGCGGCCTGCGGCCCAGGCTGGGCTGCCTTGCAGCTTGGCGAGTTCTGCTTTTTCGGCCGTGACATCTGCCAAGCCATCGAGCTTGGCGACGACAGCTTTGTAAGCTCGCCAGGTCGTGAGCGCATTTGACTTGAATAAGGTGCTCAATCGCTGCCGGGCGACTGCCACGAGCGAATCCGCCTGGACATTGTTTCCCTCCATTCCCCGCAGGGTCACAAACTCCAAGGCCTCGCTCATCACCGCAGCACTCGGCCACTCATGCCCGCCTTCCCAATACTGAATGATATGTCTTTGGGCCGTGCCATCCAGCACATCCTCCAGTTGGCGCAGCTCTTGGTAATTGAAGTCCTTTTTGCCGATGATCGCATCGTAATTAAAGGTGTCGCCCTCACGTGGCTGAAAACCTGCCGAGCAGGCAATCACGCTCCGCACCTCGGGCCGACTCTGGGCGATGGCAGCCGCCACCCTTGCGCCGCCCGAGAAGCCCGAAACCGTGATCCGCTTTTCGTCGAGCTTGAATTTGAGTTTGAGATCGGCCATGAGCTGATCGTAGATCGCCAAGCCCTGATTGGGCTGTTGCCCGTTTTTGGAATTGTTGCTGCCCACTAGCAGGACCTGGTACTGGTCGGCGAGGCTTTGGTATTGCGTCACCGGATCTTTGCCCCGGGCATGGGAGTCGAAAAATATCACCACCGGAATCGGCTGACCGACATTGTAACTCGGCGGCAGGTAGTAGGCAAATGAGGCATCCTTGGTTCCAGAGACAGCTTCGAATGGCACAAATTTTCCGAGTTCGCGCGGGAGCGGGGGTGCTGGCGTGCTTGCTGGGGTCGTGGGGGCGGATGCAGGGGAATGTGACTTGGATTCGCTGCAGGCCGATGCCATGCCACAGACAACCAAGCTCAACAAAATCAAAAAGTGGCGCATGATCGATTCCAACATTAGTCTGCACCAAAGGTAAACAAAACTGGTTTCGGGAAATGCACCGTAACTTGCAGTCCTACAATTGCACAATGTCACACAAGAAATCAGCACTTCTCATCGGCGCCACGGGTTTGGTCGGCGGCGCACTCCTTGGGCAACTGCTCGACGATCCCGATTACGACCGGGTCACGATCTTCGTGCGCCGCAGCACGGGCCGCTCGCATCCCAAACTCGTCGAACATGTGATTGATTTTGGGCAAATGAGCACTTGGGCATCCTTGGTGAAAGGCGATGTCGCCTTCTCGGCGCTGGGCACGACCCGGGCGCAGGCTGGCAGCACGAGCGCGCAGCGCGTGGTCGACTACGATTACCAATATGCCTTTGCGCAGACTGCCGCCGCCAATGGCGTTGCGGCTTATGTGCTCTGCTCCTCGGTCGGCGCCAATCCACGGGCTGGCGCGGCCTATATGAAAATGAAGGGCGAACTCGACCGCGACGTGGCCTTGCTGCCCTTTGCATGCGTGCACATCTTGCGCCCCGGCCCGCTCACGGGTCCGCGCGAGAAGCCGCGCTTTGGCGAGGGCGCCGTTGTTTCCATCCTCGGGGCCTTCAATGCGATCGGTCTTTTTAAGCAGTACCGTCCAATCACGGGCGAGCAGGTCGCGCAGGTGATGCGCAAGGTCGCCCTGCTACCCGGCAAGCCCGCCATCGTGCACGAGCCTGACGATCTCTTCCGGATCTTGGCGTCAAAATGAAGCTTGCAACAAATTGTACACTCTGAAGTTTCAATGTCGGGGCGATCTACTATCTTCCCCCTAAATTCATCAAAGCAATGAAAAGAAATGCAACCGCCATCTGGAATGGCACCGGCCGCGAAGGCAGCGGCACCCTGAGTACCCAAAGCGGCGCGCTCGACAAAATGGCTTATACCTTTAAGTCACGCACCTCTGAGCCCGACGGCTCATCGGCCACCAATCCTGAAGAGCTCATCGCGGCTGCCCACGCTGGCTGCTTCACGATGTTCCTCAGCTTTCAACTCGCTGGCGCGAATTTCCCCGCCGACGAATTGGACACCAAAGCCATACTCACCCTCAAAACCGAAGGTGGTTTGGCAGTCGAGTCCATCGACCTCGTCGTCGCCGGCAAGGTGCCCGGCATCACAGACGAGCTCTTTCAAGAACTTGCACTGAAAGCCAAAGAAGGCTGCCCGATCTCCAAGCTCTTCAACTGCGCGATCACGCTGGAAGCTAAATTGGTCTGAGTACCAATTCATCTTGCGGCCGCAAATTCAAGCTCAGCTTGGATTTGCGGCCGTTTGTTTTGCATTCGCTCGAGATGCCCACAGAAATTCGACCAATACCTGACGATTTACAGCTGAATGACCAACATTCATCATGGTCTCACGTATGAGCCAACCAAAGGCAGCACGAGTTCATCGGCTACCTACACGACATGCTACACAACACTGATCCGCCCCTCGCCTAAACGGCTCGACTGAACAAACATTCAGCCCCGTCAATTTCTTACGCTTCGCCTCCGAGCCATTGGGGGTAATCCATATTTATCAATTCTATTCAATCTCAACTCCAACAAAAAAATGGGAGCAAATCAACTATTGGCCTTCTGGTGGGTACTTCCTATCGTGGCTAGCCTGGTATTTTACAAAATCGTTTTGCGGTTTTTCTTCGGCATGGTGATCGTGCCCGAAAGCAAGACCGGCCTCGTCACCAAAAAGTTTGTGCTTTTTGGGGCAAACAAGGAACTGCCCGATGGGCGCATCATCGCCACCCAAGGGGAGGCTGGTTTTCAAGCCAAGACCCTCGCACCGGGCATCTATTTCTGGAAATGGATGTGACAGTATGAAATCAAAATGGAAGAATTCACGGTGATCCCAGAGGGCATGATCGGCCTCGTGCTCGCCCGGGACGGTGCGGAGATTCCCACAGGTGGCATCCTCGCCCGCAAGGTGGATTGTGACAACTTTCAAGACGCCGAGCACTTCCTCACCAATGGCGGTCAGCGCGGCCGCCAAACGACTTACATCACAGCAGGTTCTTACCGCGTGAACACGCTCTTGTTTCACGTCACGATCGCCAGCATGGTGCGCATCCAAGAAAGCATGATCGGCATCATCACCACGCTCGATGGCGAGCCGATCGAAAGCGGGCAGATTGCTGGCAAGCTCATCGAAGGGCACAACAATTTCCAGGACTTCGACCATTTTTTGCAGCACGGCGGTAACCGTGGCCTGCAACCACAGGTCATTCTCTCCGGCTCCTACAACCTGAATCCGTGGGCGGTGCAAGTCGAGGAATGCCGCATGACCGAAATCCCGATCGGCTATGTTGGGGTGGTAATTTCCTACATCGGCCAAGACGGCATGGACCTCACCGGCGTCGACTTCAAGCATGGCAATATCGTAGAGAAGGGCTACAAAGGCGTCTGGGCAGAGCCGCTCGGTCCTGGTAAATATGCGATCAATAAGTACACGATGAAGGTCGAGCTCGTGCCCACGACCAACCTGGTGCTCAACTGGGCCACGGCGCGCACCGAGTCCCACAACCTCGACAAGAACTTGAGCACAATAACTGTGCGGTCTCGCGACGGCTTCCCCTTCAACCTCGATGTCTCGCAGATCATCCACGTGCCCAATATCGAGGCCCCCAAGGTCATCGCCCGATTCGGCAACATGACCAATCTGGTGTCGCAGGTGCTGGAGCCGACGATCGGCAACTACTTTCGCAACTCGGCGCAGGAAGCAGACGTGATCGCCTTTCTCACCACACGCAAGGAGCGGCAGGAATCGGCCAAGCGGCATATCAAGCAGGTGCTCGACGAGTACAACGTGAATGCAGTGGACACTCTGATCGGCGATATCGTGCCGCCTGACTCTTTGATGAAGACGCTCACGGACCGCAAGATTGCTGAGGAACAGAAGGTGACCTACGAGACCCAGCGCGAGGCGCAAGAAACCCGCCAAGGGATGGAGAAGGAAACGGCCATCGCCGATATGCAGCGGCAGATCGTGAGCGCACAGCAAAGCGTGGAGATCGCCGAGCGCACCGCGAGTGCTGCGGTGAAAAAATCTGAAGGCGAAGCCGCAAGCGTGAAGCTCAATGTCGGCGCCGAGTCCGAAGCGACCAAGTTGAGGGCCCATGCCGAAGCGGAGGCGATGCTCGCCAAGGCGCAAGCCGAGTCGCAATCGGTGAAGTTGCGCGCCGACGCGCATGCACGGGAGATCGCGCTCACCGGCGACGCCGAGGCTGGCAAGATCCTAGCGATCGGCAAAAGCACGGCCGAGGCCTACCAACTCGCGGTGGGGGCATTGGGAAGTGAAAACTTCACGCGCTTCAAAATCACAGAGGAATTGGCCAAGGGCCACATCAAGCTGATGCCCGAGGTCCTGATCGGCGGCGGCAACGGCCAAGGCAACGCCATGGAAGGCATGCTGGGATTGAGGCTGCTAGAAATGATGTCCCCGGAGAATCACAATTTACAGAATTCCGAGAATTGAGCGTCGAGTCGAATTCTGGGTGGTCATGGGCTGAGGGATGATTTATGATTGTCTCAATCCACTCAAAAAGAAAGGCGAGCTTCACAGCTCGCCTTTCAAATTCCTATACAAGTCCTACCTCATCAAACAGAATTGAGCATAATTTGATCAGAATTTGATCAGAATTTACAGAATTCGCAGAATCGAGCATGGTGTCGAATTCTGCGCATAATTTATAGAATTCAAAGAATCGAGCGTGGGGTTGAATTCTGGATGATTAATAGGTTGCATGTTGCAGCCCTAAGCAACTCCAAGAAGCAAGAAAGGCGAGCTTTGCGGCTCGCCTTTCAAATTCCTATTCCAAGTCCTACCTCATCACACAGAATTTGATCAGAATTTTCAGAATTCGCAGAATCGAGCATCGTGTTGAATTTTGGGTGGTGACGGGCTGAGGGATGATTTATGATTGTCTCAATCCACTCAAAAAGAAAGGCGAGCTTTGCGGCTCGCCTTTCAAATTCCTATTCCAAGTCCTACGTCATCACCCAGAATTCAACACGCTAAGTGATTCGGTAAATTCTGCAAATTCTGCTCCTTAGAGGACGATGATCTTTTGGGTGGTTGCGCGGCCTTGGGCATCGCGCAGCTCGACAAAGTACATGCCCGACTGCATGCCTTCGCGGCTGATCTCGGTGCGGTTGGTGGTGAGACCCTTGCGATCGAGCACGACCTGGCCAGTCACGCTGATGACGCTGATGTCATAGGTGCTACACTCCCAGCAATTTACTTCGATCACGGTAGAGGTGCTGAAGGGGTTGGGGTAAACCGAGAAGCTGGAAGCAGTTGCAACCGAGGTTCCGACGACGACAGTACAAGCATTGTAATCCCAGATCGGGAGGATAGTGTCGGTGAGCTGACCGGTGATGTTGAGCACGCGGTTGAAGCCACTGATACCGTTGCTAGCGCCGCAGCCGAGGGCGAGGAAATTGGCCGTCTCGCCGTCTGGATCGCCTTGGTTGCCGTTGTAAAATTTGAATTGGTATTCGCTAGGAACGATGCTTTGTGTGATCTCATAGACGAAATCGCTGTTGGCGTCGGTCATGAGCAGGGTGTCCTTGACCCAAGCTGGGTTTTGGAATGAGCCAGCCACAAAGAGGCCATTGACGTTCACGATTTCATTGCTCATGTTCACGCGGAAGGTCACGTTGATTGCAGGAAGCGGGGCAACGCAAGCAGCTGCGCAAGATGCAAAGCAGTGAACTGGGATCACTTGTGGGCCTGGGCCTGCGACGATGACTTCACGGTTGTTGTTGACAGCGCAGCCGCTAGGCACGCTCTCGTCGGTACCCCAAGCGGCGCCATTCAAGTATTTGTAGGCATAGGTACCTTCTGGCAGACGCACGGTGAGGGTATAGATGCTGTCGTTGTTTGGATCGGAAAGCACGGTGGAACCGGGGGTCCAGTCGCTCCAACCTGCGCCGGGAACGTCGCCTTGGAAGTCACCTGCTACAGACACAGTTGGGGCGATCGTGCGATAACGCATGTCGACTTGGAAGGTCACGTCGACGGTGTCGACGACAGTTGGGCAAGCGGCACACTGACCGAAGCATACCACAGGGATTGTTGTGGCTCCAGAAACCGTGAGACCACGGTTGCCATTCACTTGGCAAATGCCAGGTACGCCTTCGTCGGTGCCCCATGCAGCGCCATTGAGAAACTTGTACTCGTAGGTACCTGCAGGCAACTGCACTGTGATGTCATACACGCCGTCTGAATTGGCGTCGGTGAGGATCGTCGAGCCTGGAGTCCAGTCCGAAGGGAAACCAGCGGCTGCTTGGAAGCTACCAGCAACCGACACAGTGTCGTCCACGACTGCCACTTGGCTCATGTCCACCTGAAAGGTGACGGCAAAGTTCTGCGCCATGGCAGACAATGTCGCAACCAGCAAAAGGCAAAGTGTAAGGTAAATTTTTCTCATAACCTGTATTTGATTCAAATTGAAACGATACAATGCAAAGTGTGTATATGACACTAAGTTAAGTACAAATAACCATTTCACATGCAAAAAAAATTTGACCAGCCTACAATTGCCCTAAAATCAATCTTGTCCTCATGGCTGTACAGGAAAAATATTGCCGATCGCTCTGAATTGTTTAGCATTGTGCCATCGCATTTTCAGTACACATGAGGCTGCAACTATGAAAACCTTCCAAAGCGATTTGTCAGGAAACCCATTCCCCCTTGCGGATAAGATTGCGGGTAAAGACCTACAAAAATCCATCTTTGAATTCATCCAGCGTAGCCATCCAGGATTTTCAGAGGAATCCTTTCTGGGTTTCGGCGAGCTCAATTTGCTCAGAAAACAATACGTTGCCGACTTTTTGGAGCATGAAGAGCTGGATCTCTCGGGCTTGCAGCAAACGGTTGTCAATGCGCTCAACCGCGATGCACTGCTCTCCAACGAGCTGGAAAATGAAGGCGGCGATCCCTTGACGACTGGGCAAATGTTGGCTGACAAAGTGGCCTCATTTGGTGGCAGTTGGCGCTTCATCATCTCATTTGGCATTTTTATCTTGATATGGATTGTGCTCAATGTCGTCTTGCTCATGCAGAAGGCTTTTGATCCGTATCCTTTCATTTTGCTCAATCTCATTCTGTCTTGCATCGCATCCTTGCAAGCGCCCGTGATCATGATGAGTCAAAACCGCCAAGAGGACAAGGACCGTGAGCGGTCGCGCAAAGACTATATGATCAACCTCAAAAGCGAACTCGAAATCCGTATTCTCCATGAAAAAATAGACCACCTGATCTTGCACCAACAGCGACAACTCATCGAGATTCAAAAAATGCAGGTCGATATGATGAATGAAATTTTGGCAAAAATGGATCGGCAAGAAAGTGATCCTGCAGAAGCTTGAACCTTGTAAATTAGGGCAATGTGTCGCTTGTCGACGTGGGATGTTTTCCCGCATCCATAAAAATTCTGAAATTCAGGCCATGAAGTGGAAAATGCTAATGCTTGCCTTGGTCATAGTGACCGGCGCCCAAGCCCAAACACCTTACAAGACTTTGTTTTTGGGCAATAGCTATACTTATGTGAACGACTTGCCCGCCATCGTGCAAAGCCTCACTTGGGCGGGTGGCGACACACTCACCCGCGACATGTATGCGCCAGGAGGCTATACCCTGCAGGGCCACAGTACCAATGCCAATTCATTGAGCAGAATCAGGTCGGATGCGTGGGACTTTGTCGTGCTGCAAGAGCAGAGCCAACTCCCCTCATTTCCACAGAGTCAGGTTCAGCAAGATGTCTATCCCTATGCCACACAACTCAATGACAGCATCAAAGCGAATGACAGCTGCACCGTCACGGTGTTTTACATGACTTGGGGCCGCAAACATGGCGACGCCAGCAACTGTGGCTTTTGGCCGCCGGTCTGCACCTATGCCGGCATGCAAGCCGAGCTGCGCCGCAGCTACCTGAACATGGCCAATCAAAACAATGCCTTGCTTGCGCCATGTGGCAGCGCTTGGTGGGAATCGATCAAACGCGACAGCACCCTCGAGCTCTATGACGGCGACCAAAGTCATCCTGCCTATACCGGAAGCTACCTCAATGGTTGCGTCTTCTATGCCACGATGTACCGCCGCAGCCCAGTGGGCCTCAATTTCTACGGTAGCCTCGACTCGACAACAGCGCGATTTTTGCAACAGGTCGCACACGATGTGGTCTTTGACAGCCTCGTGCAGTGGCGCGTGGGCCTCGACGACGTCGCCGCAGATTGGACGTGGGTCAGCGATTTCCAAGGCAATACCAACTTTAGCAATACTTCGGTGAATGCCACGAGCTATCAATGGACATTTGGAGACGGCGGCACTTCCACGCAGGCAAATCCCTTGCATCAGTATGGCAGCCCCGGCCTATTTCCGGTGACGCTGATCGCAACCGATGGCTGCACCACCGACACGCTCACGGATACCGTCGAGATCATCTTGGTGGGCCTCAAGGACCCGCTTGCTGCCGACCTCCACATTTCGCCGAATCCCAGCGAGGGTATTTTTGCGATTGCCGGCGCCTTGGATGCAGATGGCATGCTGCAAGTCACCGACTTGCAAGGCCGCACCGTGTTCCAGACAGTCGTCACAGCCTCGGCCGGCAGATTTGCCACGACCGTGGACCTGCGCGGCCTTGCGCGGGGCACCTATCTGCTGCGCATCGACGGTGCACGGGCACAGCGGCTGCTCATTCATTGACCTCGGCTTGGACAATTTCCCATGTATGCTTGCACAAGTCATGCAGCTGATGGATATTGTCTCGCATTCACCAAAATCACGAAATGGCTAAGCCCCCCAAGACACCTGCTGAGCGCTTCCTCACGCACTTGCATAAAATTTTTCAGGTCGAACCCGAATTTTTCCCAATGCAGCAGGGTGATTCGTCGCTGCCTGCTGTGACGGCCTTGGTTTACCATGACGTTCCAGAGCCAGGGTTCATGACCGGGATCACCTATGGGCTTTCGCTCGCCAACCATCCCGATTGGAAATTTGGGCGGCCAGAGTTGTGCATCACAGTGGAGTCAGGAGAGCCTGCATGGGCGACCGTCGCAGCCTTTGTCGCCAATGCCATGCGTGGTGATTGCCCATTTACCTACGGCTCGACCATCAATTTTCATGAAAAGATTCATGAGCAATCTGAAATGTCGGCCTTCTTTGTGTTTGCGCCAAGCATTTTGGAGCGCGACCAATATTCCGACATCGAGATCGGCGCGCCCTACAAGATCAATATTGCAGGCCTGTATCCGATTTACGAATCCGAGATCGACCAGATAGCCCTCTTGGGGCTCAAGGACTTCTGGCACCACGACAATTTTGATCCTTTTGATGTGCGCCGCAAACCCGTCGGCAGCTGATTGGCCCCCCACAGACATGCCCATCACCTATCGCCGCCTTTTGCCCGCCGACATTCCGCAGTACCGCGCGGTGCGCTTGGAATGCTTGCGCGAGCATCCTCACAATTTTGGGGCGAGTTATGCGTCGCAAGCGCAGTTACCCAAGCTTTGGATGGAGACGCAGATCGAGTCGGGCAGCGAGGAGGCATTTGCTTACGGAGCGTTTGACGGGGAAAAATTGATCGGGATTTGTGGACTCAACCGTGATCAGATAGAGGGTCGCCGCCATGTTGCGAGCGTGGTGCAGATGTATGTGCAGGCAGCCTATACTGGCCAAGGCATCGGTCAGGCTCTCCTGCAAGCCCTCATGGATGCGGCTTGGCAGATCCCAGGGCTAGAGCAACTCGTGCTCGATGTGGTCACGAGCAGCCAAAGTGCAATCTATTTGTATGGCAAGCTCGGCTTTGAGCAATATGGCTTTCACAAGGATTATTTGAAGGTTGGGGACTATTACCAAGATGCTTTGATGATGGTGCGTTTTCGGGGGAATGAAGAATAATAAAGCAGGCCCGTGTGTAAGCCGATGACAGCTGCATCGCCAACGCAGAAAAGGTCGCAACGGACAACACCACAAAGGCCACAGACTCGATCGCAGGCTCGCCATTCCGCAAAATTTCCTCACCTTTGCGGCCATGTCGAATTCTGGGCTTTCCATTCACTCCGATGAGCATTATATGCGGCAGGCAATTGCGCAGGCCGAGCAGGCTTTTGCCGAGGACGAGGTACCCATCGGGGCCATCGTCGTCTGCAACAACCGCATCATCGGGCGCGGCTACAACCAAGTCGAGCGCTTGCACGACGCCACGGCCCACGCCGAGATGCTCGCCATCACGGCCGCCAGCGAATTTCTGGGCAGCAAATACCTCGAGGGCTGTACGCTGTATGTGACCATCGAGCCTTGCCCCATGTGCGCGGGCGCGCTCCGGTGGGTGCAGCTCGAGCGCGTCGTGTATGGCGCGGGCGAAAGCAAATTTGGCTACACGCGCTTCGGTCCAGAGATGCTGCATCCCAAGACCGAAGTGATCCACGGCATCTTGGAGCAGGAATGCCGCCAACTGATGCGCACATTTTTTCAAAACAAGCGCAATTCATGAACGCCATTCCCGCCAGACCTAGCGCCCTTGCTTGGTTTCTGCTGATATTTTTGGCCGTCCTCTGGGGCAGCTCCTTCATCTTGATGCTCCGCGGATTGGAGGGCGGCTTCAATGCCCTCGAACTCGCAGCGATCCGCATGGGGGTGGCGGCGGTTTGCCTGTCGCCCTTCCTCATCAAATATGCCCGCACGATCACCCTGCGTGATTGGGGTTTGCTCGCTGCGATCGGCTTGCTCGGCAATGCCATCCCCGCCTACCTCTTCGCGCAGTCCGAGACCCAACTGCCCACCGCCGTTGTCGGGGTGCTCAACTCCCTGTCGCCGATTTTTACCTTGATCATCGGGTTCCTCTTTTTCCAGATGCGCACCCCCCTCAAGAACGGCATCGGCGTCATGCTGGGCTTCACAGGCGCGACCATCCTCGCGCTCGCAGGCAGCAAACCCACCGAAGTCGGCACCAACCTCAACTTCTCGCTGCTCGTCGTCGCCGCCACCTTGTGTTATGGCATCAGCACCAACCTGATCAAGAACTACTTTGCCGGCCGCAATCCGCTCATGATCGCGACCATCGCGCTCTCCACCGTCGGCTGGCCCGCGCTGCTCTTTCTGTTCATCGGGACAGACTTCATGACCAAAGTCCAAACCAATCCCGCCGCACCGATGGGCTTGTTTTACATCATCATCCTCGGCGCGCTGGGCACAGCCTTCGGCGTCGCACTCTTCAACAAACTCTTGCAGATCAGCTCGATTATCTTCGCCACCTCAGTCACTTACCTCATCCCGATCGTCGCGGTGGTATGGGGGATTTTTTTGGAGGAAGCCCTGACGGAGTGGCATGGGCTGGGGTTTTTGGTGATCTTGGCGGGGGTTTGGTTGGCTAATCGGAAGTGAGGGGGGCCTCGGCTACTCCAATCGACAATGCCTACGGAAGATTCAGCTAGGGAAGATTCAGCAATCTTGAAGCGAGTCAAACGCAAATCGACGATTTGCGTTATTCTTCCTTAAGAGTAAGCATTCATGGCATACGACCTTCAATCTGAAAGGGAACTACTTGCAAAACGAATCTTGCTGATCGAAGACGTAAGGGTTTTGCATAAAATCCAGCTTTTTGTGGATCGAGAACTCCAAGTATTGGAGGAAGGGATTTCGATAGAGCAGTACAATGCTGAAATCGATCAAGCGGTTTGGGACATGAAAAATGGACTTGGCGTGTCACATGAAGACCTGAAACGCGAAATAGAAAATTGGTGAGCGAAGGAAAACCCAAGGACACTACCGCAGCCCGACTATCAAAGCAGTCGCGTTCATGAACCACAAAACCCATTGACTCTGGCCTAAATTTTCTGCATATTTGGAATATGAAAGTCATAGAAGCTGATTTCGTGCTGCAGAAAAATGAGACCGCACAACTGATTCTTGCGATGCACGACCGCGAGTTGCTTGCAAGAGTCCGTGCAATCCTGATGACTCCTGAACCCATCTCCCAAGCTGACCTCGATGCCATAGACAAGAGCATCGCCGCCTGCAATGCGGGAGCAGGGACACCTTTGGAAGAATACCTCAAAGAGCTCGATGCGCTGTGATTTACAAAGTGATCGTGTCTCCTTCGGCCATGGTCGAATTTCGAGAGATTCATGCCTACGTAAAGCAACGATTCGGCAAGTCTTCATCGGAGCGGCTGAAACGTTCCTATAAACTGTTCCTCAAAGCGCTTACGAAACATCCCCTCCAATACGAAGAGGTTCCAGAACGAATAGGGGTACGGAAATGTGCCGCCATGGCTCCGACACTGGTCTATTACAAAGTGGATGGCAAGGTTGTGACCGTTCTCAGAATTCAAGATGGTCGTCAGGGTTGACTAAGCTTTGGTGGAAATATCATCATCTCCTTAGTATTTGCGATTGGGGGACCGCTACCAACCGATGAAACCAGTCGCCTTCATGAACCACAATACCCACTGACATCTCCCCAAAATTTTCTCTATTTTTGAATCATGGGAAATCCAGAACCGATCGTCCAATACACGCCGGAGGAATACCTCAAACTGGAACATGCCGCCGCGTACAAAAATGAGTATTACAACGGCATGATCTTGCCGATGGAAAGCCATACTTTCAATCAAAACATGGTCTCGATGGATTGCTACTTCGCAATCAATGCAGCGCTGAACCGTGCGGAATGGACGCCTGTTGGAAGCATCGTGAAAATCAGGATCGACGAACCGATGACCTATTTCTATCCAGAAATGGCGGTCGTGAAAGGCAAGCCCCAACTCAAAGACAATAAATATTCCTATACCAACCCGACCCTTATCGTCGAGGTGCTTGCGGAATGGAGCGAAGCTTTTGACCGTGGCAAGAAATTTCACCGCTACAAGCTCATTCCGACGTTTCAAGAGTACGTTTTGGTTTCCAAAGACGAGTACCAAGCCGAGGTCTTTTACAAGCTCAATGAGGCTGACTGGCAATACACTAGCTATGAGGGACTTGAAGCTGTGATGGAACTGCGCTCCCTCGGCATCCAAGTGAAGCTTTCGGAAATCTATCAACGTGTGGAATTTGAACTTTGATGTGCCAGTAATACAAAAATCATTACCCCCATGAAAATCTCATCCAACCTCCTCCACGCCATCCTCATCGCCGCAACGGTCGCCGCGACCACTGCCTGCGATTCGCCAGCCACAGCCGCTGAAACCAAAACCGAGTCACCGATTCAGCCAGTGAAAGCAAAGGATACCCTCGCCACCAAAAAGGCAAGCCCAAGCGTGACTCCCCAAGATCCAGACACGGTCAAAGGGCCAACGCAGGTCCACGATCCGCGCAACTGCCCCGCCTGCGGCAAGGGCTGAAGCGCCATCGTCTCCCAATGATCCGCATTCCACCCAATTCCAATGCCTGAATTCAGCATCCCAATCCCATGAAACTACCATCCACCCTCCTCACCGCCATGCTCATCTCCGCAACCGTCGGCGTCGCCTGCGGATGCAAGACAGCCAAGGATCACGGCAATAAAAAGAACGACCCCCCTCACAAAATTCACAAACCCACGGGAGACGATTGCCCGGGATGTGGCATGGGCTAGGCCACCCGCAGAAATTTTGCATCGATTCCAACCCATTGCCCGGCTGCTGCATCAAACCCATATCATTCACCAAAATCGTATTGTCATGAAAATTTCATCCAATCTCCTCGGCGCAATGGTACTCTGCGCAACCCTCGGCGCTGTGACGAGTAGCTGCACGACCACCAAAGTCCAAACCGACGACATCAAAAACTCCGAAAAAGGCGGCGCCGTGAACGAGGGCCTCAGTGGCAAGATTCACAACCTCTTCTCGCCCCGTCCCGACCCCTGCCCGACCTGCGGCATGGGCTGAGCCGCTTGATCCATGTCTGAAATCCACGCTTCGTTGTCATTCAACCTCGATGTCGGCCTCATACAGGCTGCGCTGCCGCTGTTTGCGGCCGAGGAAGTCGAGGCTTTGGAGTGGTCATTTGACACACTCTTCCAGCAGCCCGAGCTGCCGGATTGGTTTTTGGAGCTGCTGCAGACCTACGGCGATGTAGGACGACTCGTCGGGCACGGGGTCTTTTTTTCTCTGTTTTCGGGGAAATGGCTGCCTGAGCAGGCGGCTTGGTTGCGGGAACTCCGCGACCTGACGCAGCGTTTTCGCTTCGATCACATCAGCGAGCATTTTGGCTTTTTGACAGGTTCTGATTTCCACAAGGGCGCGCCCCTGTCTGTGCCCTACAATGCGCAGACGCTGGCGATCGGGCGCGACCGCCTCATGCGCATCGCGGAGGCCAGCGGCTGCCCGGTCGGTTTGGAAAACCTCGCCTTTGCCAGCAGCACGCAAGCTGCACAGGTGCATGGCGAATTTCTGGAAGCACTGCTGGCGCCCGTGAATGGCTTCGTGATCCTGGACTTGCACAACCTCTATTGTCAGCTCCACAATTTTGGGCTGGATGCGGCCGAAATGCTGGCGGCTTTTCCGCTGGCGCGGGTGCGCGAGATCCATATCTCGGGCGGCAGTTGGGAATCCTCGGCGCATCGCCCGCACCCGGGCGTGCGGCGCGACACGCATGACGATCGCGTGCCCGAGGAGGTGTTTGCGCTGCTTGCAGATGCGATGCCCCGCTGCCCCAACCTCAAATTTGTGGTGCTGGAGCACATGGGTTTTGCATTGGCCACCGAGCAGACACAAAGTTATTACCGCGATGATTTCAGGCGGATGCGGGCGCTCGTGCATGCGGAGAAAGCGCGGCGCAATACGACCACGCATTCACCCACGACCAATCTATTCTTGCCGCCGTCGCTTAATCTGGGAACAGCGCCGCTGGAAGACGCGTCCCTCCATCAACAACAACAAATCCTCTCCGACATCCTGGAAACAAGCGAGTCGCTCGCGGCAGTCCAATCTGCGATCAGACATTCGCCCCTCGCCGACACGGATTGGGACATTGCGACTTGGGACCCGGCGATGCTGGAGACGGCGTGGCTCATTGCAAGGAAGTGGCGGGATGGGTTTTGAGGGGATGTAAATCCTCAGCTGAAAGGGCTATTTGCCAAATCAGCCCAAATCTCCTATTTTTAATTCCATGGGGAATCACACGGTCGCAGAATATCTGGCGCTAGAGGAAGTGGCAGAATACAGAAGCGAATATTTCGAAGGCGAGATATTTGCAATGGCTGGGGCTACAGGTGAGCACAACCTGATCGCAAAGGAGTGTAGTCGGGCGATAGACGATGCTGCGGAGGGCAGCGGCTGCCAAACCGTGCTGCTCGATATGAAGGTGAGGATCGAAGGCTCGAGTGCCTATTACTATCCAGACATTGCGGTTGTATGCGACAAGTTCCAGTATGAAGATGAAAAACGTCAAATTCTCAAGAACCCGCTCATCATCATCGAGGTGCTCTCCGATTCCACCGAAGCCCAGGACCGTGGCAGCAAGTTTCATCGGTACAAGCAGATTTCATCGCTGCGCGAGTATGTTTTGATTTCCCAAAAGGAACCACAGATCGATGTCTTTTTCAAAATGAATGACGACAGTTGGCGACTGGACAGCTATGCTGGACTCGATGCCAAGATGGAATTGCGCTCACTCGGCATTCATGTCAAACTCGCTGACATTTATCGCCGGGTGGAGTTTGCCGCGCAAGGATCTTGACCGGCCTCTCCCTAGATCTCCTCACTCACTCTCCACACTCACACTGATCCACCGGATCTCCGCACTCACACTGATCCACGGATCTCCTGGCATAATTCCACCAAGACGCCATTCGTATCCTTGGGATGCAGGAAAAAAATGAGCTTGTTGTCGGCGCCGCGCTTGGGCTGCTCGTTCAGGACACGGTAGCCCTCGCCTTTCATGCGCTCCATCGCGGCATAGATGTCGGGCACCTCAAAGGCGATGTGGTGCATGCCTTCGCCGCGCTTCTCGATGTGCTTGGCGATGGCACTTTCTGGGCTTGTGGCTTGGAGCAATTCGATCTTGCTGTCGGCGAGTTGGAAAAATGAGACATCGACATGCTCGCTCTCGACGTGCTCGTCTTTGTAGGGCGGCTGCCCGAAGATGGCGGAGAACAGTGCCTTGCTTTTGGCGAGGTCTTGGACTGCGATGCCTATGTGTTCGATTTTCATTGTGGCGAGGAGGTAGAAATTAGGAATGAGAAATTAGGAATTAGCATGGGGAGGTAGCAGGTAGTAGGTAGTAGGTAGCAGTTGCGGGAGTAGCTAGCCACTCTTGCAATTGCACATTTCTAATTGCTAATTCCTCATTCCCCCTCCTTTCATCCAAAACAACTAATTTCGCGGATATGTTGCAACGTGAGATTTTGGTGACGGGTGCTGCGGGCTATGTGGGCTCGGTTTTGTGTCGGCAATTGCTGGGGCTGGGCTATCGCGTGCGTGGATTGGATATTTTGTTGTTTGGGGATGCAGGGTTGGCGGATTTGTCGCAGAATGAAAATTTCAGCTTTCTCCAGGGAGATTTGTGCGATGCAAAGGTGCGCAAGCAGGCTTTGGTGAATGTGCAAGCCGTGATTCATCTCGCCGCCATTGTGGGCGATCCTGCCTGCAAGTTGTTCCCCGAAGCGGCCACGGCCTTGATGGATGTAGCGAGCCGGGCCTTGTTTGAGGAAGCCGAATTGGCAGGCGTGGAGCGGTTTGTATTCGCGAGTACATGCAGCAACTATGGGCAAATGGATGGGCAGGATTTGTTGAATGAAGATTCGCCCCTGCAACCCCAAAGCCACTACGCGCGCTTAAAGGTCGGTTTTGAGGAGTTTTTGTTGGGCAGAAACGCAAGTTCGGCGCAGCCAATGAAGGACAGCCCAGTCGCAATCAGCATCCTGCGCTTCGCGACCGCCTACGGCTTGTCGCCCCGCATGCGGTTTGACCTCACGGTCAACCACTTCACGCGCGACCTCGCGCTGGACCGCGAATTGCTTGTCTTCGGGCAGCACCAATGGCGGCCCTATTGCCACGTCGCAGACTTGGCAATGGCACTCACACTGGCGCTCAAGCTCCCGCATTCCCCAAAACCCGAAATCTTCAACATCGGCGACAGCCAAGAAAACTACAGCAAGGCCATGATCGTCGACGAAGTGTTGCGACAAGTGCCCGCCGGCAAGGTCGCCTACGGCAACCAAGCCGACACCGATACCCGCAACTACCGCGTAGACTTCGCCAAAGCCGCCCAGCAGCTAGGCTTCCAAATCACCCACCGCGTCCCAGACGGCATCCATGAAATCCAAGCAGCACTAGCCGCCCAAAAATGGAAAGACCCATTCGCCAAAACCCACGAAAACTGCTGAAAAAATGGAACCCAAAATCGTTTTCTGGCGGCCAAAGCAAAAATGGCCACCCAAAATTCAACCCCAAAAGTGATTCTGTAAATTCTGAGAATTCTGATCTGTGATACAGCTCTCCATCCCCAACATCTCCGAGACCGAGCAAATGTCGGTGGCGCGTGCCATTGAGTCGGGCTGGGTCTCCACCGCCGGACCCGACATCGGCGACTTTGAGCGCAAGATTGCCGCACTTTCGGGCGTGCGCTTCGCGATCGCCCTCAACAGCGGCAGTGCGGCCCTGCACCTGGCCCTGCTTGCACTTGGCGTCCAAAAAAACGACTTCGTCATCTGCCCCAACCTGAGTTTTGTCGCCACCGCCAATGCCGTGCTGCATGCGGGCGCAGAGCCGATCCTGATCGACACAGCGCGCGACAACCTGCAGCTCGACCTGGACTTGCTCGAGGAATTCCTGCGCGACCAAACGGAATTTACCGATGGGCAATGCTTTTTCAAAGGCACGCACCGGCCCATCCGCGCGATCGTTGCCGTGCATGTGCTGGGCGACTTTTGCGACATGGACCGCCTGCTGGAGCTGGCTCGGAGTCGCGGCATCGCTGTCTTGGAGGATGCAGCGGCAGCAGTCGGCGCGAGCTATGACGGCAAGCCCGCAGGCAGCATGGGCCTCATGGGCACGCTGAGCTTCAACGGCAACAAAATCATGACCACCGGCGGCGGCGGCGCCGTGCTCACCAACGACGCCCGATTAGCCGACCACGTGCGCCACCTGGCGCACCAAGCCAAGTCATTCCCCTTGGAATACATCCACGATGCCGCCGCATTCAATTACGGCATGCCCAACCTCAACGCGGCATTCGGCCTCGGGCAGCTCGCCCGCCTACCCGAGTTCTGGATCGCGAAACAAGCCATCCGCACCGAATACGAAGCCGGCTTCATCGACATTCGTGCCCTCACGCTCGCGCCGCATGGCGACCTCAAGCGCCACTGCGGCTACTGGCTCAACTGCGTTTTCACATCCGAAGCCCGCCAACTCGAAGCCTACCTCGAAGCCAACGAGATCCAGACCCGCAAACTTTGGGTGCCCATGAATCGCCTGCCGATGTATGCGCAATGCCTGTACTTGCAGCACGATGACCACAGCCACCGATGGTATGAGGAGTCGCTCTGCCTGCCGTCGTCGACGGGGCTGAGCGACGATGATCTGGCTTTTGTGATCAAGACTGTGCGGGCATTTTTTGAGTGATTAGCCTTGATTCAGTCAATATCTCACTAACTTACAGATGAGAAATTGAATAGTATCCCGATGAAAATCACTTTCCTTCTGCTGCTACTTTTCTGCCTGACTGGCTTTCGCCTTTTTGCGCAGTCGGATACACCTTGCAATGCGCCGATCATGACCGTGAGCGCCGACAGTTGCCACTATGCCTGGGGCACTACGGTCGGGGCGCAATACCAAAATGACACCGCCAATGGCCTGAGCCCGGCCTGTGCTTCACCAGGCGCAGCCGATGTTTGGTACCGTTTCATCGTGCCGCCGAGCGGTGCGGTTGCTATCACCACCTTGGAAGGCACGATTACCGACGGCGGCATGGCCTTGTACAGCGGTCCCTGCTCGGCCCCACAATTTGTACAATGCGAGGACGACAATGGCGTGAACATGATGCCTGTCATCGATCGTTCAGACCTCACGCCCGGCGACACGATGCTGGTGCGCGTTTGGTATGGCTGGCACCCCAACACGACCGGCACATTCAGGATTTGTTTCGTAGAGTCCAACTCTGACTGTGTCGTCGCCACGCCGCTCTGCCAGGAAAGGTATTATTACACCCACGCCTACGGGCCTGGCTCCCACCTCGACGCGAATGGCACGCAGTGCGATATCTATGAATACCAGTCCCAATGGTTCAAATGGAAGATTTTGACATCGGGCACGCTCTCGTTCACAATTTTGCCCGACTCGATCGGCCCAGCAAACTGGCCTGACTGGGACTGGCTTTTGTACCAGACCACAGATTCCATCTTCTGCACGCATTTCGTGGGCGGCAATCAGCCCTTTGCCTGCAACGGCAGTTCATCGGCAGGTCCTTATGGGGCCACTGGCCTGAACGCCACGGGTACAAGCAATAGCGTGCCCGCAGGACCTGGAAATCCCTATTGCCCGCTGATCAATGCCGTAGCTGGCGAGTATTATTATCTCATGCTCAACAACTTCAACGTCTCCTCTTCTGGATTCAGAATCCATCTCGGTGGCTCTGCGGTCTTGGATTGTGATATTGTAAATCCGCCGACGGCTGTCGTCGCGCAGCAGCCCATTTCCAAAGTGGTGGTGTCTCCCAATCCTGCAAACGATTGGGTATCGATCACCGTGAATGGCCTCACAAACGATGACCATCCCGCTTTACGCATCGTCGATGTGCATGGAAAGTTCGTTCTGGTGGAGACAGCTTTTGAAAACGGCACCTTCCGCATGAATCTGCAAAACTTGGCTCCGGGGATGTATTTCTTCGAGGTTCGGTCAGATCTGGGCGAATTGCAACGCGGCAAATTTTTGAAGCGTTGATCGATTGAAAGCCGGGCAGACCGCTGCCACAATTGTCTGTCTTTGGTAAGCCGCCCCAAAATCGTTTTCTTTGCGCATGCGTTTGCACAAAGAAGGTCGTTTTCTCATTCCGATCACCATCATCCTCATGGGTGGCATCTGGTCGGCCATTTATTTTCCCTTGTTGCATGGCACGGCGGTTTGCTGGCTGGGCATCGTTTTAGCGATTCCCGCGCTGGTCATGATCGGCTTGGTGCTCAACTTTTTCCGCAATCCGCCTATCCAGGCTACGATCCAAGAAAATGCGATCGTGAGTCCCTGCGACGGCAAGGTCGTCGTGATCGAGGAGATTTACGACCCCGTCTATTTCAAAGCCAAAGTGCGCCAAGTGAGCATCTTCATGAGCCCGCTCAATGTGCACGTAAACCGCAACCCGATCAGCGGACGCGTGAAATTTTTCAAATACATGCCCGGCCTCTTCCTCGTCGCCTGGCATCCCAAAAGCTCCACCGACAACGAGATGACCTTCACCGTTTTGGAAAATGAGCGCTGGACAGTCGGCTTCAAACAAATCGCCGGCGCAGTCGCAAGGCGCATTTGCTGGTACATCAAGGAGGGCGACACCGTCAAACAATCCGCCGAGATGGGCTTCATCAAATTTGGCTCACGGGTGGATTTGTTGATCCCGCTGGATGTGGAGATTAATGTGAAGCTTGAGGAGGTCGTGTTTGGTGGCAGGACGGTGATAGCCGTGGGGCGGAATTGAGGAGGGATGAGGGATTAGAAATTAGAAATTAGAAATTGGCGAAGCGGTGGGGCGGAATTGAGGGGTAGTGAAGCGGTGGCCTCCGGCCACACGCTGATCGAGGTGACGCCTCTGGCGTCGGAGGTTGGTAGCGGGCGGAGGCCGATGTGTTTGCCTCCATTGCAATAGCTACTCAGCAGCACATTGACCCACCCAATTCACCCAGTGATATAAACCCGCAGCGCCCCCGCCAAGGGGTGCTTTGCAAAAGCCTGCACCATGCAGTGTTTGAAAAAGTGGAATTGCCGGCCATACTCCTCCATGATGATCTTCCCTTCCATGGAAAGCATGATGTGTTTGTATGAAATTCTCACTTTGGGCCTGAAATCCTTCTTGAAATAAAGCGTGTCGCCGTGGCCGTACCGATCTTCTTGCAAGGAATAGAAGTATTTTCCCTCAGCCAATGCGAGCCATGTGGAGGGCTCAGTCGTTCTCAATCGGGTCAGCACCTTCCCATAGCCGTCTTCGCTATCCTCGTCATAAACGAATGGATAGAATTCCTCCAGAAACGGGAGCAATTGTGCCTGCAAGACATCCTGCTTCAAATTGAATATCAATCCATTGGCCGTTTCCTGCATCTCATACAGTTGAGGATGGAAATGCAACTGCCTTTCCATCTCGGCGAGCAATTCAGGAGCGGTGATATTCCCTTGTCCCAACTCCTTTTTGGAGACATTGGCCACGGTCACGAGGCCGATTGCGAGATATTGTCCCATGATTTTTGGTGTTTTATGGGTGCCGAAAACGATTGTAAAAATAGGAAGAATGACTTCAAATGATCGTCCATTGCTGCTTCCACTTGGGTAGGATAGCATGGATCACGATTGAGTCTAGACGTGGTTCATAGACGATATCGTAGTAGTCATTGAGGAGAAATCTTCTTATCCTTTTGCGATCTGGGTTTGCCATCCCAATCAGTGGAAAGTGCTGTATCAATGACAATTGGTCTGCCAACCTCTTCTTCAGCTGATCAACGCCACGCCTTCCGTCCCTGCCCATGACCTGAAGCTTCATCGCTTGAATATCTTCGCGTGCAGCATTGGTCCAAACGACTTTTGAAATATACATCAGAGGCTATCCAATACGTCTTCATTGGAGATAAATTCACCTCTATCTGCAGCCAGAATACTCTCATCGATGCGCTTTTTTTGCTCATCTGAGAGAGCAGCCCACCAATTGTCGTTGGAAACTGGCTCGGCACTTTCCAAGATCTCAAATATCCGAGTGAGCCAAGCCTCGTTTTCTGCGTGGCGGTCGATGATGGCATGAAGCCTGTCTTTCATCTCGATTGTAGACATACAAAATCTATTGCTTGATCGAAGATAGGGATTTTTTGGGGAAAGGGCAAGGTCGGGGCAGCGTTGAGGAAACGGGGGCCGGACATGATGCTGATCCCCCACCTTTTCAATTCCCAGGCTGCATCGCCCGCTCGGTGACCGCAGTGGCCATCGCTTGGGCGGCCTCGATAGTGGCCCCATCAAAGAGCGATTCCTTGAGCAATTCCAGCAAGTAATAAAAACCGCTCGCGGCTTTGCCGTCCAGTTCCAAGGCATCGCCCTCGGGCACCGCCACAAACACCGCTTGTAGCGCCTCGATGATACCCGCCTGCATGGCACCCAAAGTCGCACCCGGCGTAGGGGTCGCGATGGTGATGACGATCTGATTTTCTTGTAGTGCTACCATATCAAATTCTATTGGCGTTCTATATATAGTACGACCAATCTACGGAAGTATTTCTAAATCGGTGCATGGCTTTGGAAAAAAGTGACAAACTACCCGTCGCATTTGGCAATCGGGTAAAGGAGATCAGAACTGCTATGGGACTCAACAGGCAGGAACTAGCCAGTCGCCTCAACATCGAACGCATCCAATTGATTTTGATCGAAGACGGAAAGATCAACACATCCCTCCAAATGGCCTACGGATTGGCCAAGGTGTTTGAAATGTCGCTGAGTAGACTGATGGATTTTGAGGTGGGGGAAGAGGGGTTGTAGGGGCGGGGGTTTTTGACGGGGGAATCCCGGAAAAACAAGCTCAAGAACTCCTTTCGTGAGGTGCGACAAATTCAGCGTGGGGCACGGGTCGGGCAAACTTTAGATGCGTTTTTGAGAGTGGATTGCTGAGCACCTGGCAGCAAACCTACCTTGGAGATGGTCACTCGTGCGGTGCTCAAGTGGCTGATCGCGGAGGCGAATGGTGAGTTGCATGAGGAGCGGCGGCGATCATGCTAGGCATTTTCTTTAATTATTCCATGCAGGCGGGTTTGAGGATAATCGCAGCACCCATATGAAACGAATCACCACGCCTTGCCAAGTGCCACAAATACTCCTATGATTGCAGGCGCATAGCAGTTTTCTAAAAGGCCCCAAATTGATTCGGCAGTTGAACTTTTGGAATAGATGCCCCCTCACAACTTAGCCCTCAACCTCCCCTCAGGCCATCAGCAAAATCGGCCAAAAACACTCACTGAATGCTGAGCATACTGCTTCTGAAATCAATACAAAGCTTGTGATCCTCAAAAAAATCCAACCCCAACAAACCATCAAAATCTGTGATCAGGTGGTAAGAGAGGAAGTCATAAGCACAGACCTCGAAGTTTTTGCGGTGAATGCCAATGGCCCGCAACTCTCCGACTTCAAAAATGTAGGTATCAATGACGCCACTTGCGGTTTCCAGCTGTACGATTCCTTTTGATTGGCTGATTTCATAGCCCGCGATGAGCAATGGTGTCAGGTCGATCACGGTATGTGACGCGCCAGTATCCAGCCCCAAGGCAATGTCGTGGCCGTCGAGTTCGGAGTTGACTATGATCAAGCTCTCATTCGTCTGCCGCCTAAACGGTTGCTGCCTCATAACAAAAACAGCCGATTTTGCGGAATCTCTCCCGTGTAGACACATGCCGTCCGTTCAAAGCCAGCCTTGACATCCTTCGCACGGTAGCCGATCTCTCGTTTGTCTTTGCTTGCCAGCAATACCACCCCGCGCAGCAGCTTACTCACGATGCTACCCAATGTGTTGGGATCGTCCAATTCGGGATTGCCCACCAGCACCCACTGGTCGGGATAAGCCTCACGGATTTGAGCCATCGTCAATACTGTATTCATAGACAAGGTTTTGTATGCAAATATAGAACAGCTGGAGGAAAATAGGAAGATCGAAGATGGATCGATGGGCTATCGGGGCACAACAATCTGAGGCTTGGACCAGGAAGTTCAAGCCCCCTCACAACTTAGCCCTCAACCTCCCCCACACATCCTTCACAAACCCATTCGCATCCGGGATCACCTTCAGTGCCCAAGTCAGCGGCAAAAACAGCAACAAAAAGGCGCCGTAGCCGACTACGGTGCCCCAGATGCCGGGGACGATGCTGTAGAGCAGGTAAAAGACGGCGTAGGAGACCGCTGTCACGAGGGTGATGTTGATCATGCCGTTGGAAAAGGGATGGAGGCCCAGCCGTACCCAGAGGAAGCCGATGCGGAAAAGGTTGCTCAATGCCAGCGCGATCGCGGTGGCCCAGGCTGCGCCCTCGATGCCATAGACGGGGATCATGACGACGTTGAGGATGGTGGCGAGGATCACCATCGCGGCATTCATGAGCAGGTCCAAGCGGTAATATTTGGAGGTGAGCATGATGTAGCCGTTCAGGCCGGTGAGCATGTCTAAGACACGCGTCGCTCCCACGATCCACAAGACGACGATGCCCTCGCGGTAGCCCTTGGGCATGACGAGAAACATGAATTCGTTGAGGCAGACCATCGAGAAAAAGAGGAATAGCCCCACGCCGAGGTTCATCAGCGAGGTGCGCCGATAGAGCGCCTGCATGCCGAGCATGTCGTTGTTTTTCCAAAAGGCGGCAACTTTGGGGGCTGAGACTTTCTGGATCGCCCGCCAGGGGATCATGATCAATGCCGTGACATAAAAACAGGTGGTGTAGATGCCTACCGCATCCATGCCGAGGTAGCGGGCGAGCATGAGGCTGTCGATGTTGTAGAGGATGATGGCCGAGATATTGCCCATGAGGGTGAATCCGCCGAAGACGAGCACCTTGCGGGCGAGCTGATTCACGCGCCAAGTGCGCTGCGGCTGCAGGTGCAGGTGCCCGAGCCACCACGTGTAGAGCACCATGAGCAGGGTCACGCTGCTGAGCAAGGCTACATAAATCAAGACAAACTGCGGAAAGGTGATCAGGTCCAAGGCATACAAAAGGATGCTCAAGGCGACGAAGATGCGCTGTATGATTTCGCGAAAGAGCACGGGCACCACGGTCTTCATGAGCGACCGCAGGTAGGCATCAAACAGGTCAAAGTACAGCGTGGCCAGCGCCAGCGGGATCAAATACCAGAAATACTCGACCATCAGCGGCGACTTATCCTGGAAATAGTCAAAGATCTGGATCTGAAACACGAGGACGAGGAAACTCACGACGAGAAACCCGATGGTCGGCACGGCGAGCAGCCAAAAGAGGAAGTTGTGGTGCTTGCGGTCCTTGTCTTGAAAGTAGGGAAAGAAACGCAAGGTCATCGTGCTGAATCCCATTGCCGAGAGATTGGCCCAGAGCATGGCATTGGTCACGAGGATGTTGGCGAGGCCCACCTCCTCTTCAGAGAGGTAGTTGGTAAACAGCAGGATCTTGTTTACAAAGCCGATCACGGCTCCAGCGTATTGGAGCACAGAGGACTGTATGCTTTGACGAATGATGACTCCCAATGCGCGGAAATGATATTGAAGACAAACTTCGCCGTTTTGAGCGGATTGTGGAACACTTTTATCTATGTGGGCCGATTTTTGGGGATTCTTAACGATTTGGGGAGCCCGCGGCATCCTGCCGCAGGGCTATCGACCTTGCGGCCTCTGGCCGCCGGATGCTAGAAATCTTGATCATCTTGCACAATCGGCTTGTGTTGGGTCGACGTTCGGCTCACGCCCCATAGGCGTACCGTCTTTGATCGGGCGGCTGTAGAATAATACCTGACTGGAACTCCTATCAATATTTTGGACATGTGATGACGCTGTAAAGGCGGCACCTACGGCGCGCGTGTTTCTTTCGGCATCCTAGCCGGACGCTG
>JANPHP010000035.1:0-20147 GCA_031424495.1 Bacteroidota bacterium
GAATACCATCGCGAACCTTGGTTTTTCACCTCTGGTGGCCGGGGTTCTGGCCTTTACATGACCTTGGATGCGGGCAAGACTTGGCAGCGCCAAGATGACAA
This sequence comes from Bacteroidota bacterium, assembly GCA_031424495.1. Taxonomy (GTDB): domain Bacteria; phylum Bacteroidota; class Bacteroidia; order J057; family JADKCL01; genus JADKCL01. Next base: position 102 of record JANPHP010000035.1, read on the forward strand.
AAACGGACTGCCATCTGGGCAATTGGGACGCATAGGCCTAGGAATTTCTGCCTCCAAACCCAATGTCGTCTATGCACTCGTGGAGGCCAAGCCCACCACGCTCTTCCGATCAGACGACGGCGGATTCAGCTGGAAAAAACGTGCAGACAATGACATTGGCAATCGCCCTTTTTATTATGCCGAATTTTATGTCGACCCCTCCAATGAAAACCGCATCTACAACCTTTGGAGTGCGGTGACGATGAGTGAAGACGGCGGACGGACATTTTCTACCTTATTGGGATACAATACGGTGCACCCTGATCATCATGCTTGGTGGATCGATCCCCGCAATCCTGATTTCATGATCGACGGCAACGATGGCGGCATGGCAATCACCCGCGACCACGGCAAGACATGGTCCACGGTCGTGAACCTACCTGTTGGGCAGTTTTACCATGTGGATTACGACATGGCTACCCCCTACAATGTCATGGGCGGCTTGCAAGACAATGGCAGTTGGGTCGGGCCGTCGGAGGTCTGGGCGATGGGTGGCATCCGCAACTACCATTGGCGAGAGGTCCTGTATGGAGACGGATTTGACATGGCCGCAAAGCGCAACGAACCTAGCGTAGTGTATGCAATGTCGCAAGGCGGAGAGTTGAATCGCATCGACAAAGAGACCGGCGAGACGATCGGCCTCAAACCATTGCATCCAGAAGGTAAGCCCCTGCGATTCAATTGGAATGCTGCGCTTGCCATGGATCCTTTTGATGACAATGGGCTCTATTTCGGTAGCCAATATGTCCACCACAGCACCAATGGCGGCTATACATGGAAGCTGATTTCGCCAGACCTCACGAGCAACGATACCACGAAACAAAAGCAAGCCAAGAGCGGCGGCATTACATTGGATGCTACAGCTGCAGAAAACTATACAACGATCCTCGCAATCGCGCCTAGTCCAATAGAAAAAGGGCTGATTTGGGTCGGTACGGATGATGGAAATTTGCAAATCAGCCGTGATGCCGGGCAAAAGTGGGAAAATCTTACCGCAAAGCTGCCTGGGGCTCCGCAGACGGCTTGGATCCCCCAAATCCATGTGAGCACCATCAATCCTGGGGAGGCATTTGTGGTACTGAACAACTACCGCCGCAACGATTGGGCTCCGTATGCATATCACACGCGGGACTTTGGCAACACGTGGCGACGCATCGCGGATGCCAAATCAGTAGATGGCCATTGCTTGGCCATTGTTCAGGATCCACAACAGGAAAACCTCCTGTTTTTAGGCACCGATCGGGGATTGTGGGTGAGCGTAAATGCAGGGCAAGATTGGACTCAATGGAAGAAAGACTTTCCAGCAGTGCCTGTTCAAGACCTCAAAATCCATCCCAGAGACCATGACTTGATCGTCGCGACATTTGGGCGAGCACTTTGGATTATGGACGACATCAGGCCTCTGCGCCTGCTCGCAGCGCAGGGCAAATCGGGCTTGGAAAAAGACATGTTTTTGCTGCCCGTAGAAAATGCGATTGCTGCTAACTACCGGTCTGTGGACGGCATCCGCTTCAACGGTGCTGCCGATTTTGCGGGACGAAATCCAGGCCGTGGCGCTGAGTTTGTCCTTTACATTCGGCAACCGGGCAAGAGCGGTGGCGGCTCCAAAAGCGTGAAGGAAACCGCCGAAGAAAAAGAAAAAAAGGCAAAAGCGAAGGAAACAGGAATCGACAGTGTAGCGACCACGGCAACCGCTAAGTCTGATTCGAAGGAAACCGACATCAAAGTCATCATACTCAATGCCATGGGTGACACTGCGCGTACATTTACTACGAAACCAGACACTGGCTTTCAGGTGATTAGGTGGAATTTTGATCGCGACGGTGTGAACTATCCGCAGTATGCGAAGCCAGGCAAAGAGATCCCGGGTGGCCCGAAAGTCGCACCTGGAAAATACAAGGTGATAATCAGATACTTATCTTACAAAGATAGCAGCAATTTTGAAGTGAAGGCAGATCCGCGTAGCACCGTCGACGCCAAGGACGTCGTACAACGGGAAGTCAAGATCAATCGTTTTATCGAAGTCGCTAGGCGCGGCAGCCAAGGTTTTGACCAATTGCGGGAGGCGCGTGCAATGATCGAACGCTATGAAAAACTGCTGGACAATCTGCCGGATGGGCAACGAGACTCGCTGAGGAAGTTTTCGAAACCCGTGCGCGACAGCATCAAGGTATTGATGGAAATCTACCTCGATCCTGAAGACTTGAAAGGATTGGAGCATGTGACCCAGCAGTTGGGCGATTTGTATTATGCAACGGAATCCTACCTTGACCCCATGCGCTTGGTAGAAGGCGGTACGGCTGACCTTGCAATGCAGCAATTTGAGCAATCTGTGAAAGCTGCGCTGAAACGGATCAATCATTTCCTCCAAAACGATTGGCTCATCTATCGCAGTGCGATGGAACGCGCACAAGTGCCTCTGTTCAAGGACCTCAAAGTGATTGAGAATGAATAAGCGGTAAGCCTTCAAGACGAGCTGGCGATTGGTACACGTTCCGCCGCACTCGGTCCTCGTCCAAAATGCAGGTCGCAACTTTCTTTTGGCAGCTACCTTATTTGCCCTGCCCTAGATGTCCAGCCATTGCTGGCAAAAAGACCTCGTTTACCGTAGTCCATCTTTTCGGCATCAAACCCCGCCACCCACCACCTCCATAGTCACAGGACCATCAAGGCCTCCAGCTCACCATCATGAGCCTTTGCACGGTTCAAAAAAAATGACAAAAATTTAGTTATAAATAAAATTTTGTTGAAATTTGAAAAAAAATGAGTACCTTTGAGGGGTTAAATTATAGTTATAAGCATAGAATGAACTTGAAGTGCAATCAAAGTGAAATACGAAATCGTGGAGCTGGCAGGATTAAGTGGGGAGGAAGCGAGATTGTACTCGGTGGTGCCCAGAGGTGATAAGGAAGACTTGTTTACGAAATTTGTACGCAAATGGCATCAGGTATATCCCGATGAAGTCAAGGAGATTTTGGGGCGTCTTGCTCTCATGGGAAGTCGCGTAGGAGCCCGGGAGAGCTTCTTCAGGCACGACGAAGGAAAGCCGGGAGACGGTGTATGTGCGCTGTATGATCGCCCAAATGCGCACTTGCGCCTGTTTTGCGTTCGGTACGGAGCAGTTACAGTAATCTTAGGGAATGGCGGCCCAAAGAACGTGCGGGCATGGCAAGATGATCCTACACTCAAGCGAGAGGCCGAGCGCATGATCGCTTACGCTCGCGATATCAACCGCAGATTGCGGGAAGGCTACGACCTCTTTTGGTCGAGCGATCGAACTGAATTGATGGGAGAACTTAAAAATTACGACGATGAAGAAGATGAATAAGGCTCGCCAAGTAAGCGATCCATTGTTAGAGGAAATCCTGGGCACCATCACGCCTCTGGAAAAAGAGAAGACGCGCGTCTCCATGGAGATTGCAGCTCGCATCGCTGAATGCATGGGCGAAAGGGAGATGAGCAAGTCTGGACTGGCCACCAAAGTCGCCAAACAACCTTCTGAAGTCACCAAATGGCTCAGCGGAACGCACAATTTTACGGTCGCCACCCTTGTAGAAATTTGTGCGGCATTGGATATCAAGATCGAGCATTTATTTCAGTCCAAAGAACCGCCCTTGCCCGAATTGCTATCCTTTACAATTTATGCTTCCCGCAAAAGGCCAATGGTTTCGGGCGGTTTTGGCGGAAACAGCTCAAAAATAAGGTCTCATCGCCCACCGCTTCGGGACCACTCTTACTCACCGGTAATCAACTTCGGCTGATATGAAAATCCAATATGCGCCCAAGCGCTTTGTTTATCTTGACTTTCTCAACATTGAGGTGCTTGAATGCAGCTTCAAGTCCCCAGATGGTAGCGAGGAAATTACTGAGTTTGATTACATCATTGCGCTCGACAATCGAATGGATGAGTCTGATGAGACCGTTGAGGTCCTGGTCGACATCACTGTTTGTGACCAAATCGAAAGGCAACTAGGGACCTATAAAGTCCGGCTAAAATTGGAAGTCGGGGATTTGGATAAGGTCGATTGGCATGCAGAAGACAGCGCACCCCACCGTTCAAAACTGACTGCAACTTGGAACAGCATCGCCATATCAACGGTGCGTGGGATGATGTGTTCTGATTTCAGAGGCACGTTTTTGCACCATGCGATCTTGCCCATCGTGAATCCATCTCAGTACGGTCCAGACGCAAAACGCTGAAGATTCCCAATCGGCAGCTTGCCATCGCGGATGATGACAGCTAGCTAGCCATCCTTAGCGCACCAAAAGACATGGGCGCAATCGATTACCGATTGCGCCCATGTTTTGGTGCTTGAATCTAGCTTCAAAACTCCGGCTGAACCGGCTTATTTTCCAAGATCGTATCGATTTGTGCCATCACCTCGGTGGTGAGGAGTGGCACGACCTCCAGCGATTTGAAATTCTCTTCCAATTGCGACATTTTCGAAGCACCCATGATGGCAGTGCTCACGTTAGGATTTTTGATTGTCCAAGCAAGGGCAAGCCGTGGCATCGTGGTGCCGATATCACCTGCAAGCGTAACCAACTTTGCAACCTTGGCAAGGTTTTGCTCCACCAAAACACGATTCTTGAGCCAATCCATCCCTTCGATGTCTAGCCGTGTTTTGTCTTCCAAAGGCTGATTGTACTTGCCTGTGAGCAAACCGCTCGCCAAAGGTGAGAAGATCGTCGTCCCAAGCCCCATGCCTTCATACAGCTTTTTGTATTCGACCTCTACCCGCGCCCGATTGAACATATTGTATTGGGGCTGCTCCATCGTGGGCGGGATCAAATTGTACTGCCTTGCGATGCCGTAGGCTTCTTGCAATTCTTGGGCGCTCCATTCCGAGGTACCCCAATAGAGCACCTTGCCTTGCAAAATCAGGTTGTGCATCGCCCAAACGGTTTCCTCGACTGGCGTGCTTTTATCTGGCCTGTGGCAGAAATACAGGTCCAAATAGTCGACTTGCAGGCGCTTGAGGGCGGCATGGCAGGCCTCGGTCACGTGCTTGCGGCTCAAACCAAACTGCGTAGGCTTGTCGCCACCCCAATACACCTTGCTCGAAACCGAGTAGCTGTCTCGCCGCCAGCCCGAGTCGTGCAAGATCTCTCCCATCACGACCTCGCTTTGGCCCTTGGAGTAAATTTCAGCATTGTCAAAAAAATTGACGCCTTCATCATAAGCCTTGTGCATCAAGGATTTGGCGGTCCCATCTTCGATTTGCTTGCCAAAAGTGAGCCATGAACCAAAGGAAAGTACGCTTACTTTCAGTCCAGATTTTCCGAGTCTTCTATATTCCATTTGAAAAAATACTAGCGTTGTGAGAATGAAAACATCAAGCCTACTCAACTCCCGACAAGCAAATTGGTTTTGGAGCAAGGTTTATTTTTGCCCATTCAGTACAGCAATGCTTTTTTTTCACTAATTTGCTCTTTGTCTATCAATAAATCGTCAGGTATGGTACTTTCTCTACGCAAATTTGCCCTTGCAGCTCTATTCATCTGTCTTTCCTTAGGCTATTCCTTTGGCCAATTTACTACGAACCTTTGTCCAGGGGTGACAATCACTGCGACGACGAGCTCGCCGATGACCACGATGCCTGACTGTGCGGCAATCAACCTGTCTCTGATCAACGGCGGATGGGATGGTGGTCAGGGATCTGGCTTTATTCGATTCAATTGGGTTTCCGCGATATCATCGGTGCGCATCGAGTTTCACTCTGTGAATACCGACGACTATGCGACGATCACCACCAACTCGGGTGGTGCGCTTACTATCACTCCAATAAATGGCTGCTCGCCCGTGAGCGGAGTAATCGTCGGCCCCTATACCGGAGGTGGCTCCTTTGGCTATGGCACCACGGCCTACAATGTTTCGTCTACGATTCCTTTCACAATGCTGAACTTGCAGAATACAGGAGCCTCATCTGGCTGGGTATGCGACTGCCCAGTAAACGTGATTTTGGCGACCGATCTGGATTACCTTGCGGCTAAATATGACGGCGAAGGTGCTGTGCTACTCGATTGGCAAACCACCCAGGAAAGCAATTCAAGCCATTTTGTAGTCGAGCGGTCTGCTGATGGCAATGAGTGGGAATCGGTGGGCGAAGTGAAGGCCGCAGGCAATAGCGACCGCCCAACTCCTTATCATTTAAGTGATGGCTTGCCGATCAGCGGCAAAAGTATGTACAGACTCCTTGCCTATGATGTCGATGGCAGCCACACCCAAAGCGGTGTCCAGTCGGTTTTTGTTGATGATTACATCAAAGTCTTTCCAACGATGAGCAATGGTATGGTGAATGTGATCGGTGTAGCAGACGCGAGCTCACTGAAACTCTACAATCACCTCGGAATGTCCTTTGATGTCAGCGCTTCTGGAACTGCAAGTGGCCAACGCTTGGATTTGTCGCAATTGCAGGCCGGCATGTACATCTTGCGACTCGAAACACAGGGGAAGGTGCTTTCTCGCAAAATCTGGAAAATCTGATGAGTGCCGCATTCTGAAAGCTAGTCGATCCAATGCCCGTGATCATACAGCTTTTGGACCCTCCATGCTCTGCGCAGCCTCCTGCCGATGCCCCATCGAATAATCCTTGAAGTACTCTCCTGGTGATTTTCCACGCAGTGTACCTTCAGCCCAGAATGTGCATTCCCCGATCCCAACGGTAGCCCCGATGTCCCCTAGACTTTGGATCGTATCGCGAAAGAGCGCGATCGAGCCCTTGAATTCTTTGGGCGTTTCCCGCAAAAAGGATTTGGCCAAGCTCGTAATTGCAGGCTCCAACGGATGCACCTGTTGACGATCACTGCTGTCTGCCCGCGTGCGGGCGCGCAGGCGGGCAGCGACTAACTGATGGTCGTCCATTGCAATGAAAAGCAGTAATTGAAAAAATGGCAAAAACTCAATCACGTCTCGCCGAATTCCCTGGAATGGGAGGTTGAGGATCTGTGTAAAGTAGCGATTGGCTTTGCGGTAGTCGGCTTTGAGAAAGTGCAAAGAGCCTAGGTTGAAGTAAAGGGTAATGGTGCGGCTACCGGAAATGCGACCCTTGGAGGCCCTGATCATTTCGTCGATTTCGGGCCCTAGGGCGAGACCACGGTCGTAGTCGAATCGATTGAGGCAAAAGATCAGCTCTAGGTACAAGAGTGCCTCGCGCAGCAAGAGCGCGTGCATTTCATTTGAAAATCGGACGGTTTTGAGATTTGCCAACAGGCTTCTGAATTCTTCATGGCGCCCTCTCACCAAGCAGGCATTCAGGAATTTTGTGATAAAACTGATGTACAGCATCGCATTCTCCACGATGTAATCTGGGTTGCTCACCCACAATGCGTCCATGCGGGTATAGGCTTCATAAGCCTTGTCAAAATTGCCATCCAATTGTGCTGCCATGCCGATCGCATCGAGCACCAAAAGATTGGTGGAGGAGGTCTGGGCAATGTGAATGTGCTGTTTCAAGGACTCTCCCAAGATTTCGATCAGCTTTTGCTTGATCGGCTCAGGGTCACCGATGCGGGTCTGCGAGTAGAATTTGAGGTCGAAATGGATCTGTTTGATCTCCAATTGCTGGACGAGTGAAGCCACAAAGTCCAAGTCACGAAATTTGCAGGCGTCTTTGCTGCTTTCCTTTGACTTAACATTTTCTAAGAAAAAGAAGGAGCGTTCCAAATCGGCCAACCTGAGCAGTTGATGATAATTTGCATGCTTTTTGGCCAGCGTCTGTGCTTTTTTGAGCTCTTTGCGGGCACTGGCAAACAACCCGCGCTCATACATGATCGAAGCACGCTCTCCCATGTTGTTGAGAACCACTTCGAGGGCAGGAAATGCTTCATTTTGTCGCAAGAACTCGACGATGTGCAGAAACAATCGGCTGATGTGCGTCGGCAAATGATTCATGAACAGTTCGTCATCCACCTTTTTTGCAAGTGTAGCTGCATCAAAAGCCTCCATTGACTCCATCGCATTGAAAAGCACCAAGTAATTGTTCTTGCCTCCGCGGAGTTGTTGACCACATTGCCGCCTGTACAGGCGCTTTTCGCGGTCGTCCAGCGTGAGAATAAGCTGATGGAGTTCTTGTACTTTCAAGCAAAAGTGATTTTAAAGTGTAAAAACTAAGACCATCAAATCGATCTCAAATGCGACAAAAGAATACATTTTTGAGAAAAGATCAATTTTTGAAGTGAAAATATGAACAAAACTTGGATTGTGCGAATATTTTTAAGATTGTACTTTTGAATCATCAACAGCAGGTCAACGCCAACTTGATCCGCTGCAGATGGCCCACTGAAAGGAAGATATCTTGTTCATACTTAATCAACTTTTTATGCCGCTTACTTTTATCCAACCCAAGGCCCTCAAAAACGACAGTGATTCCAGCTTGACGTACGCCTATTCGTATGGCAACCCAAGCAGTCTCAAGTGCCTCCAAAGCAACACCACCCCTTGCACGCCGCTAGGTGCTCAGAAAACCTATGTGACTACCAACTCGGGCGTTACCAACTACGGTTGCTATGTCCCATTGGTGGCCAGTCAAAATGACTTGAACAACAATTTTGCCCAGCTCTATTACGATTCGACCTCCCCACTGTACTTGTTTTTCAAGCAGATCACGAGCAGTACTTATGTGCTGTATGAGACGACTGATCTCTCCACAGGATATGCTCATGGCACACCTGTCGCGGCAGTGGATGTGCCTGGAGATGCGGTTACCAATAGCAATGTCGGGGGCGTTACCTTTTTGGCAACCAACGCCGACGGCAACGTGATCATCGTCGGCATCCTCGACGACGGCATCGATTTCTAAAACTAGCTCATCGGCAGTTGCTCCCCTGACGCTGCGCTAGTACAAATTCCAAGTCAAAATTTAGCCTCCCAAAAGGGAGACGGGATTCTCATGCCTTATAGCGCCAGTACCCTGCCGCTCGGGTGAGCTATGTCCAACGGTCATCTTCCTGAGCCGAAATATTCCTTGATTCCACACCTCTCCCCAACCAACTTTTTGAAAATGGAAAATCACAAGAACTCCCCTCGCCAAGATTCGCTCACATTTTTAGGTATCAAATGTATTGCACGGCTTGCCTTTGTGTTCGGAGCATTGCTTCTCATTTGCAATACGATGATTGGGCAGAGCTATACGAAGGTCGATATCAAGTTGTATGGCTTTTCCCTCCAAGTGCCCGATGTCACGCTCATGAAGGGCGAAACGGTAGAAGCGACCCTGATTGTGGGAAATGCGGGCAATCCCGTGCGGAATGCGGTTGGGTTTGATCTTGCCATTGAACTTGCGCCCGGTGCTCGATTTGCATCGAGCCTAGCGCCATCAATGAACGGTTCTTGGCTTGCCGAACCCAACAAAACAGTCTCAGAATCGCGCAATCTGGATACTCCGCAGCGCTATCAATACGCATTCAAACGCGCGAACGCAGTCGTCAATGGAGGGATGCTCATGCGGGTGACGATCGTTGCCGACTTGGACTATGTGCACAGCACAGAATTGATACGCAATGCAGCCGGGGTGATGCAGATCGACAATCTAGATCTGAAGCAAGCCGGGCCGGAGCAATTTGATGCCGCTAATCATGGCGATCAGGAGCTTAAAGTGTGGCCCAATCCTGCCACAGGCGATGCCAAATCGGCGATTCACCTGCAAATCGCCAACCATCAAGTCGCTGATGTAGCGATCATGAATCTGGAAGGCCGCGTGCTAGCGAACGCTACCGCTGTCTCTGCACTCGACATGAGCGCCTACCCTGCTGGTACCTATTTGCTCCAAATCACAGACCCATCGGGTCAGACCTACTACCGCCGTCAAAACCTATTTTGATTCAATTCACTTTCCCGCCGATCGGCCCGCCCTACCCTGGGCGGGCTTTTCGTTGATCGTACTAGGCGCCGAGGGCAAATGCATCGTCAGGTCTTTTTGATGCGCGCATCCAATTTTTGCAAGAGCCAAACCTTGCTGATCGTACCAAAAGTGGCATGCTCGACCTCCGCACGCAGCGCAATCAAGCGTTTTTGGCTCCAAGCACTAGCCTTGGCCAATTTTCCAAAAAAACGCGCCGTGTATAGATAACTGTCGCGATGGGCCTTGGGGATGCGCTTGTTGCGCTTGAGGTACATCTTGAACGACTCTGCGAGCGATTCTAGTCCCGTCCAATTTTCTTCTTCATAATAGATGCGCAGCAGGTAACTGCGTGCATCGAGCCCGAGAAACACATCTTCAAAAGCCTGCAACACTTGGTGAAAGCAGCGCTCGGCACCTGCATAATTACCCTGTGAAAAATACAACATGCCTTGGTTGAATGCAGCAGCATTGCCGTGCGGATCCTGGTCGAGGCGATGGCCATAACTGTCAATGATCATTTGAGCCCATTCAAAAGCCTGAAACCTCAATGCTAGCGCGATCATGTTTTTGAACTGTGGCGCACGCAAACGGCCATTGGATTGCAGAATGTCCATTTCATGCATTTCTCGGTACATCGAGAACATGATGGGCGCAAAATCGGCTGCTCCACCATTGATGCGGCGGATGCAATGGTTGATGGCTCCCGTGTACACATCGCTGGCATCGGGCGCAGAAACGGTAGCCCCATATTGAAGCATGCGCCTCCTCAATTTTTCGAATGGTGCGGGATCGAGCGGGCTGCGGAAGACATCCAGCAGCGATCGATACAGCTGCAAGGCCGGCATCGCCTGCTCTCCATCATCGATCATGGGCAGGATCGACTCGGCGCGCGAGGTATCGACGGATGGGCCTGTCATCGCTCCTACATTCGCCTGGCGCACTAGAAATTTGAGGGTCTGCAATTGAAAAAATTGCCATGCGTGAAAGTAGGCACTCGTGTCGGCTTCGCCTTGGCTGCGGTCGTGCAACCTGATCTCTGCCTCTTCCCTTTCCTCCGATATGCCAAACAACGCCAACTGTCGTTGTTCCTCCACCAGCGGAGCGGCGTTGATGCGGTCGGATGCACGCTGGTAATATTTGTGAAAATGCTGGCTTTCGTTCAAGACATTGAGCTCGGCAAGCAAGAGCCGTTGTTGCCCACCGATATCCCTTGCCAATGATTCCTGCACCAGAAAATCATCGAGTTTTCTTTGCAGGGCTGCACGCAGGTTTTTGAGTTTGAAGGCTTCAAATTCTTCATCAGGAAACAAAACTTGAAAAAGCTCTTGCTCCGAAACCGCGGCATTGGGATCGGCGATCTGTTGTAAATAATGATCGGCCAAGGCTCGCACTGGTAAACTGCGGTTGAACCAAGGCGAACGCAAGAAAATGCGCAAGCGATCTCTAGCATCCAAATCAAGCAGTGAGATCACGCTGCCCAATTTTCCTTCCTCTTTTGCCATCAAAATCCTGTTGATGCTCAAAGTTGGACAAAAATTTCGAAAACCATAGAATGGTCGATCTATCCAAAATACACTTTTCCATCAATTAAAAACCATCAAAATTCTATCCATTTAGCTATTGTTTCCAAAATTCATCACTTTACGATTTATCCAAAGGCCCAAAAATGTATTGGATTTGCTCAAAATATCGCCGCAACTTAGCATCATTAACAGGGAAGGCGCCGAAAATCCCAGGCCAGAGTAGGCCGAACGCGCAGATTTGAAATGAGAGATTTTGTACCAGCAGGAAGCTATAAGCTGTACGCACGCAACGTTCGCACAACGCTGTATTGCAATGCGCTCAAACGCAACGGCAACGTGATTCCTGCAAGTATCGACCTCACCCACCTTGAGGAAACCAATATTGCCAATGAAGACGGGCATTTGGTGAATGTAGATGGGGACATGGGGCGTGAAGGTTTTTTGCCACAAGGCAGCTACCTTTTGACGACAGCAGATCACTGTGTGATCTTGTCGGCACTTTGTCAACGCTTGGACTTGCGCTGGCAGTGGAACACGCTCGATGTTACGCATTTGAATGTATTGAATACCCTTTCGCTTGTCGACGGCGTGCTTATAGTCGACCCTTACTCTACCAACTAAACCAGCGGCCTCCCGCTGGCCAGAAGCCGATCCACCGTGGATCGGCTTTCCTTTTTTTGTGCAAGCTCTGGCTATGCCCAAAGAGGCTGTATCTTTCCGCAGCGGGTTTCGTTCAAGTCATGAACCCAATCGATGGTATGAACTCTGGGAATTTGCAAAGCGTGTTGATGAAATCAGGATGGGCTGTACTCACACTGGCATCGATATTTTTGTTTGCGATCACTGCGAGCTATTTCTCCTTTTGCAGCGATTGCAATTTTCTGCTCAAAAAGCCAGAAGTGGTCTTCAATCCCTTTTGGCGCACCGCCTTTTACATCCACATCACTGGCGGAATGCTGGCCTTGGCTACGGGTCCGCTTCAATTTGTGAAAGCATTTCGCAAGCGCTACCTCAAGGCCCATCGCATGTTGGGCAAAATCTATTTGGCGAGCATTTTGGTCCTGGCAGGCCCATCGGGGCAGTTCATGGCTTTTTATGCGGAAGGAAGCTGGGTGTCTACCCTTGGATTTTTGGTGATGGCCTTGCTTTGGTTGTTCACGACCTGGCGCGCCTATACGAGCATTCGTGTGCGTGACATCGCTGCCCACCGCGACTGGATGGTGCGCAGCTTTGCCCTCACACTTGCTGCGGTCACTTTGCGCATCTGGGTGCCCGCAGCCTCTTATTACCTGCATATTCCTGCCGATTGGGTCATCGAGAGTTCAGCTTGGGTGAGCTGGATTCCCAACCTCATTGTAGCCGAATTGCTCATTCGTTTTCTCGCCAAAAAATTTTGATCGATTTGTACCTTTTTGGGCCATCTCTCGTTATACCGACATACCCCAATGATTTCCAGCACCATGAATCGAAAAATATTTGCCTTCCTGCTCATCCTTCCGGTAGCTGTCTTTGCTGCTGATCGCCTCACAGCCTCCAACGTCGCTGATGGTGGCGGCAAGGACAAAAGGACTAGCAAAACCACTTCCATCACGCCGAGTCCAACAGAATCCAATCCTTCGGTGCCTGAAGTGACACAGGCCCAAGCAAGTGAAGAACCATTGATTCAAACCCAAACCCAAAATGGGCCGATCAGCATTACATCGACCTCCCCTGCTGATGGTAGCCATGCAGTGCTCACAACTGCTGAGAAAAAGGCAATGATGGTCCAGTCAATGGAAGATATGCAAATCGCGTACACCGAGGAGCAAACCAATGATCGGCTCGCTTCATTTTATCAAGACAATCTGGACCAAGAGCTTTACAAATGGCTCACCAACCATGTCTTGTCACCACTCCAAAAATCAAATCCGATGGCGATCAATGTTGAGCGCTCCTTTAGCCGCTGCCCGTCAGGCTATTCGATCACGCTTGCATCTGTTGATGACAAAGTCACCAATGAAGGATGGCTCTTGGGTGATGAAGGTTGCTGGGACCGCCCGATTGGAAAATTTCAATACAATGTCGCCGATGGCAGTGTGAATGTACACCTTGGCACAAGCAACGCCATGTTGCCTTTGCAGGAATACCTCACGCTTTTCAAGGCCTCTTTCAAGGAGGGTTGAGCTTCGCGAGGCTATCGCAAGCCCCCAAACGGGGGCTTTTTTTTGTGCCCGAATGCGCCGATCTTTCCCAAATTACTTTGGGCTTCTGAACGCTTACCTTCTTCAAAATGCACAAAAGCATCGCTTTGGGATTTTTTGGGATACTCCTGCTGGGCATCGTCGCTGCGCAACAAGGCAGCAATCGCAATTCACCAGCCGCATCCATTCGTTACTTGGCACTTGGGGATTCCTACACCATCGGCGAGTCGGTTGCAGAGTCGGAACGATGGCCGATGCAGTTGCGCGACAGCCTCATGGCACATGGGCATGAGGTGGAGTGGTACAAAGTCATCGCCCACACTGGCTGGAAGACACGTGACCTACGTGAGGCAATCGCGCAGATACAGCCCGATACCGATTACAATCTTGTGAGCCTGCTGATCGGTGTCAACGACTACTTCCAAGGTCGCAGCGTGGAGGAGTATAAAACGCGGTTTCAGCAATTGCTGGAGGTCGCCGTTGCGCATGCCGGCGGTCGCAAGGACCGTGTATTTGTCGTCTCAATTCCAGACTATAGCTATACGCCACACTTCATTTCACAAAAGGGCACCGTGAGCAAAGACATCGATAAGTTCAATGCGCTCAATCGAAAGATCACGCTGGCAGCCGGCATTCGCTACTTTGACATCACGCCGCTCTCCCGCAAAGGCATCGAAAAACCCGAATGGGTTTGTGGAGATGGCCTGCATCCATCTGGAATGCAGTACGCGGCTTGGGTGCAACTCATGCTCCCTGGCCTACTGGAGATGCTGAGCAAATGAGGTATTTGCAGAAACGGATGTGGCAGATGGTTTCCCATCTGCCACATCCGTTTCTAGCTTTGCATAGCGATTATTGCTTCATCCACTTGCCAGCTTCCAACATTTGGCCATTGGAAACCAAGCGATAAAGATATACACCGGCACCCAAATCGGATGTCGAAACTACTGTACGCAATCCAGACAATTCAACGCGACGCATTTCCTTGCCTGCAATGTCATACAAAACAAACGTCATGTCTTGCTCCACGCTGCGCTGCACGATCAGTTGGTCGTGGCCCGGATTGGGATAGACCGAGATGACATCCTTCATTCCGGCATGCACTGCCGAGGCAAGTGGGATCGTATTTGTGGTCTGATTGGTGACGACAGGCAGCTCAAAGTCAAAATAGATCGAAGCCTGGTTGTGGATCACCGTACCCAAAAGATTGCCCGGACGCTGCTGAATCCTGAATTTCACAAAACCATGGCTGCCAGGCTCATTGTTATTGCTATCGGGCAAATTGATATTCTCAAAACGGAACCAAACCCGATTGCCAACCACCGCATAGTTGAAAGGCGCACTACCTGCGATCGGCTCCAGGCTCTCAGGAAGCAAAGCGCCATCGAGGGTATCACGCAATTCGACGTTTTGGGCCATGTCGGTGCCGACATTTTGGAAGTGGATCATGTACACTAGCTCATCGTTGTTGTCGATATCGTCGGTGGCGACAAAGCCATTTTGTGCAAAATTTTGCGATGCCACCAGTTTTTCATTGGGATCACAAGGTGCGAGCAGCGAATGGCAGTCAGTATCGGTGTTGTTGTAGTTGTTGCAATCGACGGGGTAGTCGCCGTCGATGCTGGCAGAGACGCAATAAACTGTGCCTGCTGTGTCGCAGCCGATTCCGACGTAAAGGGAGATATTGCCACACTGCCCAGGCATGAGCGTGCCGACTGAAAATGAATAGTTGTTGCTCCCCAAGCTCGTATAGGCCATGCTCGATGAATCCAAGCTAATTGAGTCGAGCAGGGTCACGGTCACGACGACATTGGAGTCTGGGTAGGTGCCGTTGTTGCAGTAGGTGACGCTCAGCAGTGATTCGCGGCAGCGGCGGAATGCGCCCGCGCCTATACCCACTGTGAGATCGCTGCAGATGCTGGCTGCCGAGTCGGCAAAGTCGATATTGTTGACGACTGTACCGCTCAACGTGACGTTGTAAACGCCACCAGGCTGGCAGCTGCTGGCATAGAATGGCGAAGTCAAAAATTCTGTTATGGCGTATGAACCAGCGGCCATACCGATGCTGTAGTGACCTGTATTGTCGGTCCAGCCATAAAATTGGCCGCCGTTTGCGATCACGGCACGATTTGCAAGCGGGTAATCCCCGACATCTTGCACGCAGTTGCTGTTGTAGTCGGCATACACCTTGCCATTGACGGAATCCATTTGTGGTGGGCCCGCGCAAGCGCCTTCTGGCCTGAAGCGGTAGCCATCGTTGCTCACGATCCACTGCGATGGATAGTTGCGTCCAGGTACAGCAAAGGCCGTGAGGCTGTCGACCTGAATACCTTGGATCGCATTGCCATTGTTCCAAGTTCCGCACAAAGGCTTGTCGAGAATATGGATCTCAATCACATTGGTCGTCTCATAAAGGATTACCTGCTCAGAAAACAGCACCGTGCTACAAGAGAATAACGGTACCTGGTAATAAGAGATGATGAATCGGCGATAAGGCGCGACGCCATGTACATCATATTTGATCGTTCCACCCATCGCTGGATTGAGGTCCTGAATCGGCGCCATGATCGAGCGATCGGCATAGTAGTTGTTCGGAATGGGCGCGCTGAAAGTCCATTGACAAAAGCCATTTGCCTTGGAGGTATCAAAGGTCACGATGCCGTTGGAGCCGATGACCAATGCCGAGTAGCTTTGGTCATAGAAACAGAAACTGAAAGGGAGCGGAACCACCGCGCCATACATGTCGTCGGCTGTAATCGCTGCCGAAGTGCCGACTGTGTATGGATCAGGGTTGAATGGGATCGACAGGACTGTATAGCCATTTTGAGCCTGAATGGCAGCAAATGGCAAAAGACACAAGACCAGGTAGAGGATTTTTCTCATAATCGATGCAATTGATGACAGATTTAAGGCTATGAAGTTACTCATTCACACTTGGTGGTCCAATTTACAGGAATTCAACTCGTCGAAAAAGACCCCAACTGCGAATAATCTATTCCGATCGGCAAATCCGCGCTTGTGATCGGCTAGAAGAATCAAAAATTTCAGGAATTACCTGATCGAGGCGATGAAATGTGCAGGAATTTCTGCTTTTTTATGCGCTGATTTAGATCCATGAAACGCTTTACTTTAGAAATGAGAGCTCATAAAATCCTTGTATTGGTTTTCTCCCTTCCCATTTTAGGTTTTTCGCAGGCCTTCAACGGCACCTTTGAAGCCCTGCAACCCAACGGAATTCCTAGTGGATGGAGCATTTCCGATCCAAGCGGCGCAGCGATCTCCACCGAATCTCATCTCGGCAAGCGCTCAGTAAAGGCTTGGGTTTACAAAAATTATGAAGCAGGCGCGTGGATCAGCACCTCCAGCCTCGCCGACGCCAATGCATCGCAGGTCACAGGCTATTATAAATACACCGGCGACAAAAATGAATGCGACAAAGCCAAAGTAAGCTATCTGCTTGGGGCAAAATCTGAAACAGGCGGCATCGACACGCTCGCCTTCGGCGATACCGAGCTCAAATTGAGCAAGGAGTTCAAAAAATTTGACCTTTCGGTCGCAGCTGTGGGCAGCGGCGAACCAGAATTCATGACCATGCGCATCGAGCCATCGGGCCATTGCAATATCCATGGTGCCAGCAATTGCTGTTTTCTGTATGTCGATGACATCATTCTCGCAGGTACCACCACACTGCCCAGCCCAGCCGAAACGATGCCAGAGCCTACGCCTGAAATCGAGGAGGCCGCCCCTGCAGAAGACCAGCCTGTTATTGCTCCCGAAGAAACCGAAGACGATGGTGAACCTGTTGAAAATACCGTAGCGCCTACTGAAAATACCGTAGCGCCCACTGAAAATCTCAAAACGCCAGCCGACAATACCGAAGTGGAACCCGAGCCTACCGAAGCTCCAGCTGAGGAAGAATCGACCGAACCGATTGAGGAAGGTTGGGATTCTAAGGAGGAATCGGCGACTGACGGCGGTCTTTGATCCTCGCTTCGCAGCAATATCCACTTTCCCGAACTGATCAACCATCTGCGCAAGCCAAATTATCCTTAAGTTTGCGCAATGTCGATCACAGTAAATCGGCCGATCACAGATTGGCTACCCATTACCCGCAAGGAAATCGAGCTTCGTGGCTGGGATGAGGTCGATGTCGTCCTGATCAGCGGCGACGCCTATGTCGATCACCCGACGTTTGGCACTGCGGTGATCGGCCGTATTATCGAGAGCGAAGGCCTGAAAGTAGCAGTCGTGCCGCAGCCCAATTGGCGCGACGACCTGCGGGACTTCAAAAAATTTGGAAAACCAAAGCTCTTTTTTGGCGTGACCGGCGGATGCATGGACCCCATGATCAACCACTACACCGCCAACAAACGTCGCCGCACAACCGATGCGTATTCACCTGGCGGACAGGCTGGATTCAGGCCCGATTACGCGACCAGCGTCTACACCCAGATTTTGAAGGAGCTCTATCCCGACACACCTGTCGTCATCGGAGGCATAGAGGCATCTTTGCGGCGTGTGAGCCATTATGATTATTGGCAAGATCGCTTGCAACCCAGCATCTTGGTGAGTAGCGGCGCCGACATCTTGGTTTATGGCATGGGAGAATTGCCACTGCGTGAGATCGTGCGCTTGGTGAAACGTGGCGTGCCCATCTCCTCGATGCACAACATCCATCAGACCGCTGTCTTGCGGCCGATCGAGGCTGGTGTGCCCAAAAGCAAAGTCTGGAAAGACGTGCGGCTTGCCTCGCATGAGGAATGCATCGCTGAAAAGCGCAACTATGCAACCAATTTCAAGACCGTCGAGCAGGAAAGCAACAAATTGCAAGCCCGCCGCATTCTGCAAGATGTGGGCGATCAGGTTTTGATTGTGAATCCGCCATGCGATGTGATGACCGAGGAGCAGATGGATGCAACATTTGACCTGCCCTACACCCGCTTGCCTCACCCCAAATACGACAAGAAGAGTACGATCCCAGCTTTTGAGATGATCAAATTCTCCATCAACATGCACCGCGGTTGTTTTGGAGGATGTAGCTTTTGCACGATTTCTGCCCACCAAGGCAAGTTCATCGCCAGCCGAAGTGAAAAAAGCATCTTGCGCGAGGTCGAGCAAGTGACCAAAATGCCTGATTTTAAGGGCTATATCAGCGACTTGGGTGGCCCGAGCGCAAACATGTACAAGCTCAAGGGCAAGGACGAAGGCATTTGCAAGAAATGCGTGGCTCCGAGCTGCATTCACCCGGTCATTTGCGACAACCTCGACACCAATCACCGCCCGATGACGGAGCTGCTGCGCAAAGTAGACGCGCATCCGCTGGTCAAAAAGGTTTTTGTTGGGAGTGGCATCCGCTATGACCTGCTCGTAAAAAGCTACAACAAGAAAGGCGATGACAGTCTAGACGAATACATGGAGCAGATACTGCGGCGCCATGTTTCCGGACGTCTCAAAGTCGCCCCCGAACACACGAGTGATGGCACGCTCAAAATCATGCGCAAGCCATCGTTCAAACATTTCCATGAATTCAAGAAAAAATTTGACGAGATCGATAAGAAATACGGCCTCAAGCAGCAGCTGATCCCCTATTTCATCTCCAATCACCCTGGCAGTAAGTCAGAGGATATGGCCAATCTCGCCGCCGAAACGAAGGAAATGGGCTTCCAATTGGAGCAAGTCCAAAGCTTCACACCCACGCCCATGACCGTGGCGACCGTTATTTATTATACCGGATTGCATCCCTATACCTTGGAGCCGATCTACACGCCCAAATCCAAGGACGAGCGCGACTTGCAACACAGATTCTTCTTTTGGTACAAACCCGAAAACCGCGATTGGATCAAAAACACCCTTCGTAAGGAAGGTCGTGAGGATCTTGCAGATCGGTTACTTGGCGAAAAGCAAAAACCGCAGGAGAAAACTGCTGTCAAAGGCATTGCCGTAGACAAAAATGTTGCCAAGGGTCACAAAAGCTCAAAAACAGCAACAGGACCACGCATTGGCAAGAGTCGCCCTGACAAATCGCCCCGCAAGAAGAAGCCGGCAGGTAAATAATCCCCCGACATTTGCCACGATGGGCCGCAGCTACAACATCCGTAAATATGGCTTGAAGCTCTCCGTCGCCGAAATCACTGCTGCCTTGGCAAACGGCCTCGGCATCAACCAACAAGACATGAATGGCTGTACATTGCTGCACTATGCAGCAGAGGATGCCAAGGATAAATACGATCGATTGGCGATTGTCACCTATTTGCTCGCAAATGGCGCAGATCCAGATTTACACTCCCACAGCATCCACGGTAAAGGAAATGGTCCAAGTCCGATACAATTGGCCCTGCAAAATGGTCGCTCCGACTTGGCAGATTTGATGCGTGAAAAATCGGTGGATACTCAACACTGAGCGAAAGAAGAAGGTGGAAGGTAGAAGGTAGAAGGTAGAAGGTAGAAGGTAGAAGGTAGATT
>JANPHP010000036.1:0-3097 GCA_031424495.1 Bacteroidota bacterium
CCATGCAAGCCAAAGCGAATTGCAAAATTATGTGGCGCAGATCAGGCCCAAAGAAGTGCGTTTCTGGCATGGTTATCCCGAGTCGCTGATCAGGTATTGTCTGGAAATCGGGATCAATGCGGGCGAATTGGAAGGTGCAGCGCACTGAAAGTCTTCCCGCATTCCTATTGATCCTGACGCAGCAAATACTGAATGCCAAGCCTGAACATGAAAAAAAAGCATCACAATTGGCAATTGTACTTCGGTAATTGTCCATTGTCCATGGATAAGCTTACTTTTGCGCTAAATCTGATTCACAGTGATCCTAGGCAAAAAAGTCACGGTAGTCATGCCCGCCTACAACGCGGAGCTGACCCTCAAGCAGACCTTTGATGAGGTGCCCCGCAACATCGTCGATGAGGTGATCCTCGTCGATGACCGCAGCAGAGACAATACTTCTACACTCGCAAAGGCATTGGGCATCGACCATGTGATCATCCATGATGTGAACAAGGGCTATGGCGGCAACCAAAAGACCTGCTATACAGCGGCTTTGGAAAACGGTGCCGACATCGTCGTGATGCTCCATCCCGACTACCAATACACGCCCAAGCTCATCGAGGCGATGGTATTTCCCATCGCACATGGACTGTTTCCAGTGATGCTTGGCTCGCGCATTCTCGGCAAAGGCGCACTGAAGGGTGGCATGCCGATGTACAAGTACATCGCCAATCGATTTCTCACTGCATTTCAAAATGTATGGATGGGTCAGAAACTCGCTGAGTACCATACAGGCTATCGTGCATTCTCCAAAGAAATCCTTGAGAAGTTGCCGCTGGGCGAGAACTCAGACGACTTTGTCTTTGACAACGAGATGCTTGCGCAAATCACCTATGCCGGCTACATCATCGGGGAGGTCACCTGCCCGACCAAGTATTTTGAAGATGCCTCCTCGATCAACTTCAGCCGCAGCACCAAATATGGATTTGGTGTGTTGCGGGTATCGATGACTTACCGTTTTTGCAAATGGGGCATCATGAAATCTAAGATATTCAATTTTGCGACTGGAAAGCGTCTTTCACCCTCCCCTCCCTCAACATGAGCACGAATCCGCCTACTGAAAAAAAACGCCGATCGGGCGGTTTTTCCCGATGGCTATTCCTAGGGCTTTCACTGGGCCTTTTGGCGATCGCCATATTCCTGCTGAAAATTGATATCACCTACCCGATTCAGGGTGCTATCGCTGGAGGTGCGTTGTTCATTGCAGCGATTTGGGGTCGGTTGCCGCGTTTCATCAGGTGGATGATCAATTTGCCGCTGATTGCGGTTTTGGGCCTTGCAGGCTATCTGTATTTCTTGCAACTCGATCAGCACGATATCTTTGAATATGTGCCCAAAGATGCCATATTCATCGTGGAGGCAGACGATCCGATTGAAAATTGGAAGGCGCTGAGCAAGACGAAGATCTGGCGCCACATGAAGAAAAATGACCTTTTTTCAGAAATTGGCAAGGATTGCGATTACTTGGACACGCTCTTGCGGGACAACGAGCGCATTTTTAACCTGGTGTCTGGGAAGCGTCTGCTGGTCGTAGCCCAAATGACACAGGCAGATGACTATGACTTTGTTTACTTGATGGACCTCAAAGAAGGCGGCAAGATTTCAGAGTTCATGGATATTTTCAAGCGGGTGCTCAAGGCTTTTGGGCAGAAAATGGTGAAAAAAGACATTGCTGGCCAAAATGGGTACAGCATCGGTGAGGGTTCCGAGGAGATCTTCCTTGTCTTCCAAGGCAATATCCTCGTGGCGAGCTACTCTGAAAAGTTGATGAACAATGCCATCAACCAAGCTAAGGATCCCTACTACAGCACAGAGGAAGAATTTCAGGCCGGTTGGAAACGGGCCAAACGTACCAAAAATGGGGAGAGCCTCACGATGGTCCATCTGAACTTTGACCAACTCGACGAGTACCTCGCGACCATGATGGGCGAAGTGACCGGTACGGTGAAAAGCCTCAGCGACAACCTCAATTTCTCCTCGTTTGACCTCAAAATGCACGACGAGTATGCCGAAATGTCGGGCAATACGACTGTGGACCTGAAAAGGCCATCCTTGCCGAATGTGCTGAGTACCATTCCGGATAGCGAAATTCGCTGCGTGAACATCTTGCCGGCGACGACCTCCTTTTTCTGCTCCATCGACTTTGCCGACTTTGATCAGTTTTATGAGCAAATCTCGTTGATGCTCAAGGAGGACGAAGGCTACGATGACTATGAAAAGGACAAGAAACTCATCAGCGACCTGCTCGGGGTAGACAAAAACGATCGCAAAGTTGATCGCAAGAAAAAGAGAGGCAAGGATGTCGATTATTTTGATTGGATCGGCCAAGAGATCGCCATGAGTCTGATTCCGGTAAATGAGACGGGAACGCAGCAAGCTTATGTTGCCATGTTTCATTCTCCCGACAAAGAAAACACGATCCACGACCTCAAGGCGATTGAAAAAAAGATCAAAAACCGCACCCCAGTCAAGTTTCAACAATATGAATACTTGGGCCATGAGGTGAGTTACTTGGAAATGAAGGGTTTTTTCAAGCTCTTCTTCGGGAAGATGTTCAACAAGTTTGACAAGCCCAAATATGTGATCTTGGATGATTTTGTGGTGTTTAGCAACGACACCACCGCAATTCACCGCGTGATCGAAGTCGCGCACGGCAGCCGTTCCAACTTGCCAATGAGCCCTGGTTTCAGGCAGTTTTTCCAGCGCTTTGAGACCAATTCCAACTACTTTGCCTACCTGAGCGGGCCTCAGATCTACCCATTCCTTCCCACATTTGCCGATGCTGAGACCACGAGCGACATCTTAAAAAACCGTCGTTACCTCACCTGCTTCCCGCACGGAGGACTGCAACTCACCGCCGACAATGGCGTTTTTGACAGCAAATTATTTGTAGCGTTCAAGCCTGAAGGTGACAAAGATTGGTGGGACAAACTACCCGATTAATCAATATGCAAAAGCCAATAGACCTGCGTAGCGACACAGTGACGCGGCCGACCACAGAAATGAAAGCAGCGATGATGGCTGCCGAGGTGGGCGACGATGTGTTTGGTGCCGACCC
>JANPHP010000037.1:0-4660 GCA_031424495.1 Bacteroidota bacterium
CGAGGGCGTCGCTGATGTAGTCGCCGTTGAGGTTCATACATGCGATCACATCATACTCGGCTGGACGCAAGAGGATTTGCTGCAAAAATGCATCAGCAATCACGTCTTTGACGATGATCTCGTGGCCGTCTTTGGTCACGACTTTGGTCCATGGACCGCCGTCGATCAGCGTGCCACCGTAGTCGGCGCGCGCCATTTCGTAGGCCCACTCCATGAATGCACCCTCGGTGTATTTCATGATGTTGCCTTTGTGCACAATCGTCACATTCTTGCGTTTGTGACGGATGGCATAGTCCATTGCAGCCTTGAAAAGGCGGCGGGTGCCTTCTTTTGATGCTGGCTTGATGCCGATGCCCGTCGATTCGGGAAAACGAATTTTCCCGAATTTTGCAGGAAAATGCTCCTTGAGCAGGCCCAGAAACTTGTCTGCATCAGGGGTGCCTTGCTGGAACTCGATGCCAGCATAGATGTCTTCCGAGTTTTCGCGGAAGATCACCATGTCCACCTTTTCGGGCTCTTTTACAGGGCTAGGCGTGCCAGTGAAATACTCCACAGGGCGCAGGCAGACATAGAGGTCGAGTTCTTGGCGCAGGGCCACATTCAACGACCGAATGCCACCGCCGACTGGCGTGGTCAGCGGACCTTTGATGCCCACGAGATATTCACGAAACGCTGCCATCGTTTCCTCTGGTAGCCAGCTGCCTGTCTGGTCAAATGCCTCTTGGCCAGCCAAAACCTTTTTCCACACGATCTTGCGCTTGCCACCGTAGGCGATCTCCACCGCGGCATCAATCACACGTACAGAAGCTGCCCAGATATCGGGACCCGTGCCATCTCCCTCAATAAAAGGAATGGTCGGTTGGTCGGGAACCTGAAGAACGCCGTCGCGGATGCTGATTTTTTCTCCTTGCATAGACTTTGCTTTTGGATTCAATAATTATTGAGTTGCGAATTTACCCCTTTGGGAATGGTGATGGTAGCGCTCCAACGTAAATGTGGAAAAGTCCCGATCGTCGTGGATGTGCTTGAATGAAGTCCAAGAATCACAGCCAAAAGCAGGGCACCATCGTGCCTGCGGTTACCTGTGCGGTTGCTGACTCTATCACGACGATGACATCCGCCTCCGCAAAGCTTTTCAACATATGGCTTTGCTGCCCTTCAAGCAGGCTCACTCCCGTAGCAGTACGCCGCCCTGTGAGGAAATGCGTTTTGTGATCCTGCTTGTAGTTGAAATCATGTGCCAAGGGGAGACGCATGCTGCGCAGCCCACCGTCATGGGCACCCTGCATTTGCAGCAAGGCGGGCAACACATATATATAGAAACACATGAGCGACGCCCGTGGATTCCCCGGCAGCCCAAACGCCAATTGCGTGCCGCGCTTGCAAAATAGCAAGGGCTTGCCGGGCTTTTGCGCTACTTGATGAAACACGACTTCGTATGCCTGTGATTCCAGTGCTGCTCGGCTGAAGTCATAGTCACCCACAGAAACACCTCCTGTCAGGATCAAAACGTCACATTCTATTGACTCCTGCGCCACCATGGTTTCCAAGGTGGCGAGTTCGTCTTTGCAGGTGCGAAATGTGGCATCGATGCCATGCGCAGCAAAGGCTGCCACGAGCATCTGCCCATTCGATTCAAAAATCTTTCCCCGTCCAAAATCTTGCGGATCCGTTGCAAATTCGTCGCCGGTCACGATGATCTTGACGCGGGGAAGTACATATACTGCGACGTCCGAAATTCCCAAGGAGGCCAGGAAACCGATCGCAGCTGGTTTGAGTAGGCTTCCTTGCGCCAGCGCCAATTCGCCAGCTTTGATCTGTTCGCCAGCTCGGCGCACATTGCCGCCTAGGCGCAGCCCTTGGTCCAGTATATACAATGTGTCGCCCTCGCGCCGCGTATGCTCCTGCATCACGGTCGTATCTGCGCCAGGCGGCAGGGGGGCACCCGTGAATATGCGGCTGCATTCGCCTGTAACGAGCCTGCGCTCGCCCGCGTCACCTGCTCGGATCGAGTCTACCACTCGCAGAGCGCTGCCTGCTTGCAGGTCCGCAAAGCAAAACGCATAGCCATCCACGGCAGTTTGGTCAAAAAAGGGATGGTCCATAGGAGCCAGCACTTCCTGGGCAAGGATGCGGCCATGGGCTAGGTTGAGCGGGAGGAGTTCCGTGTCCCCCTGTTGGGTGCTGGCATGCACGAGCTCGCGGGCTTGGGAATAAGACAACATCATGCCAGCAATTTAGGCATTGAGATGCTGAATTGCGCGGTTTTCTTGTGGCTGTGGCCCGCTGCGCGTCGTTACCGCGCGCCTTCGCCCATGCTCGCATTGCCGCCAAGTGCTCGATCCTCCAGAATGCGCTCTGTGAATCGTATCAAGTTGCCGCCCATGACCTTGTCCACAATTTGCGTGGCGCTGAGCCCAAACATATAGCGTTGCACCTTGCGTCGCGGATACAATTCCCACAAATCCTGCGGATCTTCAAAATAAGTCACGAGGTCATCGCGCAAACTGGGCATATCCATGCCTTGCTCATAGGTCTCCATCGCACTGATCATTCCATCAAAATCACTGCCAATGGCGATGATGTCCCAGGCTTTTTCGTTTTGCAAGGCATCGACTACTTCCATCATGTTCAGGACCAGCAAATGGAGATAAGTCTTGCGGCGTTCCTGCGAACCGATGCGGCTATCGTCCACGGCGGCATTGCCGAGGGTGCCGCCCACACGGTATTTGTCGAGCATGATGCCGAGGATGCCATTGCTCTTGGCGATCTCGTGAATATCCTCGTCAAAGAGGGAAATGTCATTTTGATTGAGCCATTCGCTCGTCTTGATCAGCTGTTGCGCCTTGGGGTTGTCGATCGTGGTCCAGCTCGCGCCAGCGATGCCCACGTGGGTGGCCACTACCGGCACGGTGTCGCCGAGCAACCGCAAGCTGTCCAGATAACCATAGTACCAAGTGCGTGATGCGATGGACATGTGTTTGACATCCACCAAGATCCGGCGGCCTACCTCGCGGTCGAGCATGCTTTTTACGACGCGCTCGCCCAGCGGCGTCGGGCCGGTATTGATGCCTTCTGTCTGTGAAAGCAGCAGGCCAAAGGCTTGTCCAAAGGTCTTTGCATGGCCACCCAAGCCATTCCACATAAAATGGTTCAGGCTCATTACGGTCACAGGAAAGGGGAGGAAGTTGCCCGCACGATCCATGGGGCGTATCCCTTTGAGGATGTCGAGGTGCTCCAGTACCTGCAACTGATAGTCTGGCGAATCGAGCAATTCGGGCGTGAGCGGACCCTCGCCCAGCGCATGCGCCCCCTCGATGCTCACAATCACGCCCAGCCTTTTGGGATCCGCCAAAACCGCCCGCAGTTCGTTTGCCGAGCCGATCACATCATAGCGCAAGGTGTCATTGCCGACGACATACCGCTGCTGATCACCCTTCATGAGCAGGCGCATGTGCCCCATCAAT
Source organism: Bacteroidota bacterium (assembly GCA_031424495.1). Classification (GTDB taxonomy): domain Bacteria; phylum Bacteroidota; class Bacteroidia; order J057; family JADKCL01; genus JADKCL01. Next base: position 3,468 of record JANPHP010000037.1, read on the forward strand.
TCTTGAAAATAGTCCACTTTCTTGTCCATAAAAAATTCCCAATCTGGACTCACACCGGCCATGCAAGCGTAGGTGTTACGCAGTTTTCCCAAGTCTCTGAATACTTTGGGATGGCGCATTTCATACTCCAACGGCGAAAGGCAGGCATAGACGAGGCGCACATTGCCGAGGTGCATCGACTCGAAATTGCCTTGCGTGAACTTTGGGATGTCGGCCGCCTTTTCCAGCACTACATCATAAGCGTCGGGGGCGCATTTGTGCTCCCAAAAGGCCCAAGGATCATCGATGCCGGAATAGAATGGCTTCAAGAGAGAATGGCAATGCAAGTCGGCCATAACCTGCTGTGCGTGTAGCGAGCATACGAGCGTAGCGGCAAGTAATCCTAATGCGATTTTTTTCATGGGAAATCTGGTTTTTGATGGCTGAGAAAGCAGCATTGCAAACCACAGGATTCGCCTACCGACGTTCAATACTGATAAATCAGTAATTTTGGGGATGCAGGAAATCAATCCCATCATGGATCGCTACCATGCGTTGCGGCATCGCCAGCAATTTGACCCGGCCATGCTCGACTACAGCAAGCTCGAGCAACACAAGGGCCTGCTGCATCAACTCGCCCAAGTGAGCAATAGCGCGGTGACGGTTTTTGACATGTACCGTGGCGAGCATGCTTTTGCCTCCTACAATTTTGGGGAATTGCTGGGCTATGACCACGATCAGATGGCTGCCGAGGGCAATGCCTATTTTGATTCGCGTGTGCATCCCGAGGACTTCATCGGGCTGCTGGGCATTGGCATACAGATGCTCGAATTTTCCTATGAAACGCCAGCCGAACGGCGCGGCGACTATAAAATGGTCAACGAGTACCGGGTGCGCGGGCGGGACGACCGCTACGTGCGCATCATCGAGCAGCACCAATTGCTGGAAAGTGACGCGATCGGCAATGTTTGGCTCTCGATGAGCATCATCGATGTCTCGCCGCGCCAAGATGTCGATCTTGGCGTCAAGGGCACCATTTTCAACTTTCGCACCGGCGAGGCCGTGGCATTGGAGCAACTGGTCGAGCCAGCGACTGTGCAAGACCGCAGCGTCTTGAGCGATCGCGAACGTGAGATTCTGGCGCTCATTCAGCTCGGCCATCTCAGCAAAGAAATCTCAGCGATGCTCTGCATCAGTGTGCATACCGTCAATAC
>JANPHP010000038.1:0-2978 GCA_031424495.1 Bacteroidota bacterium
GTCAACAAAGCTCAAGAGGAAACGGCCTCAGTTTAAAGAATTCAATACTTTTGAACCTAATATGAAATCGTTTAGGACAGGAGTGATCACTGGTAAATGGGCGCGAGCAGCCAACAAGAAGCACCGCGATCAGGATAGTCAACAAATAGTTGAGCATTCCAGGCCTTCCGATTCGTTTGTTTTCTGAATTTCCCATCACTCAATCGATAAACACCCTGGCGCCTCACATCCCAAAAAAGCCTTCGTGTATCTGATCAAAGCGTCGCTACAATTCGCTCCATCAACATAAGAGTTCCAAAATTCGTAGACTTTGTTCTCATGCTGGAAAACATAAATCCTGTTGCCTTGCTTGTCAACATTCATCGTGAAAAATCCACCTTCCGCGAGCACTTCCTTGCCAGCCATATATTTTTTTGCCTCCTCAGTAGTGCGAAAACAATGCTCGGTCATCGTCGTGCTACGCGTCAATTTCCGATCTTGGATCACCACCCTACGACTACGGCAAAAATCCAACCCTTGAACGGCCTGATGATAGATAGAATCGTAGTCCCGTATCATTCCGGGGCGTTCGATGACCGCGCTGACCACATGGCTGCGCGAAGGCTCGGGCACAATATCAAATCGGTCACTCCGTCGTAGGTGTGCCACCAAACGCAAAAATGTCCCGTCATCGGGATAGGGAGATGGAGGTGGAGCGGATCCACAAGAAACCAAACAGCTCAGGGTGAGCAATATGCAAATCATCCGCAAGCTGTTTGTTCTGTGCCTCATTGCTTTATGCGTCAACCCCGCTCAGCCGCTGCGCGGCGATCACGCAATATTTTTACAAAGGAGCGGCCCCGCAATTCATCCATGCTCAGGCCTGTAGCCAATGCCTCGGCCTCAGTGATGGCACCGCAATTGAGCGCCGCAATAAAGTAGTTGAGCAGGCCCTGCCCTGTTGCTGCATCGTCAAAAATATCGCCCGAGAGCGTGACCCTTGCGGCGGCTTGCATGAAATTGCGCAGGCGGGAGGCGGCATCTTCATAACTCTCCAAAAAGAAAGCATAAACTGCCGCATAACGCACGGTGAATTGGGCGGGATGCAAGTCCCAGCCTTGGTAAAAGCCGTTATAAAGCGAATGGCGCACGTGGTCGTAGCCGAGTTTCCAGGCACGGTGTACGACGTCCATATTTTCGAGGATTTGCACAGGCGTAAGTGCGTCGCCCCTGTGCGGGCCCACGGGCATCACATTGGTCGCACCATCTGCGAGCATGAGGCCCGTGTGGCCGAGCGCGACGCGTGTCATGTGGTGCGCAAAGTCGCAGACGGGGTGGGCCATCGCCTGGTATTTGGCGGTGATATTGCAGCTCGCGGTGTAGTCATAAGTGCCAAATGCAGCGGCGACCATGCGTCCACGCGCGGCGTCCATAAAGCTGCGCAATGGATTTTTGCCTTCGCTCGACATCACGGCCTGCGTCTGCTCGACCATGATTTCCATTTTCAAAGCGCCGGATTCCAAGGCAGAATTGGCCTCGATGACCTCAAACAGGTCGATGAGCGCGGTGATTTGCTCGGGGATGGTGACCTTGGGCAGCATCACGACAAAATTGTCGGGCAATCTGCCGCCGGTTTCTGCGACGAGGGTCGAGACAAAAATGTCGAGCGTGCGCAATCCGCGGTCCTTGAGGTCCTCGGTGAAGGGCTTGATGCGGATGCCGATGAAGGGCGACAATGTGCCCGCTTGCATGCCTTTGGCGCATTCGAGGGCCGCTTTTTCTGCGAATTGGTCTTCCTCCTCGTCGCTGCGATTGCCGAATCCATCTTCAAAATCGATGCGAAAATCCTCCAGCGGTTCGCGCTGCAGCTTGGCAATCATTTTGTTGTAAATCGTGAAACTCTGCCAAGCGGGATCGCTTTTTCCGTCCTCGACATTCATCGTGGCGAGGCGCTTTTCCAGCGCTGCGACCTCGTCGGCAGCAGTCGGCAGTGCAGCATGCCCTTCGAGGCCGAGCGCTTTGGCCAAAACACAAAAATTGGGTGCGTAAAGCGCGGCATGGGCGAGCGCTGCCTTGCCCATCTTCTCAGCGATGTCGTGGCTGAAGAGATTGGCGCCGCCATAAACGGTGTGTACGGGCTGCCTGTGCCCGGTATCGCCCGGATACAACTTCTGAAATGCACGATTGGCAACACTCAGGCTCCCAAAAATCTTGTCTTTATCCGCTGCGGGGATGGAGGATTTCATCTTTTTTATTTTTGAAAGGTGAAGATAGGGAGTTGGGGGGAAATGTCAATTTTTGCGGTGAGGGAAAATCTGGATTCGTCAAATGCTACTGCTGATCCAAGCGCCCGCCACATCAATCAAAGTCCGCAATCGCCTTGCGAGTATCGCCCAAATGCAACATTCTTCATTCACATCTACCTCAAAAAAGGCTGTCGATCAAGTGCTTGCCTACCGTCCCACAACCGCAGTATCCGCAATTCAGTCGGAAGGCTCGTGTAGAAAAGCAAATATTTGTCCACGATGAAATACCGTACTTTGGGGTTACTTGTCTGCATTCCGACCGCAGGAAAGGCTTGTAAAACCTTGATCAATTCGTTGATTTCTAGATACAGCTTCTTGCTATAGGCCTTCGAGCCATTTCGTTTGTCCCAATAGGCAAGAATGTTTTTTCGGTCTGCTTTGGCCTCCAAAGACCACGTTACTCTTCTAACCATTTTTCGATCTCGGCATTTGCATCTTCGTGCGTCACAAAATTGCCTTCATCCATGGACCGCATCGCAGATTCCAACGCATCGTTCTGCTCACGGGTTAGCTGATATACTGGATGCGGAGACTTTGCCGACCTTTGTTTCACCAAAGCAAGGATCCCCTCCAAAAAAGATGTGTCCTCAACCCATTGGATTTCATAAATGAGCTCATTCTTGATTGCGAGTACTTTTCCCATTTTATCGAGATATTCAAACAAAGGATGAATACGAAGATAGGGAATTCAAT
>JANPHP010000039.1:0-25622 GCA_031424495.1 Bacteroidota bacterium
TATGCCAAGGACAACTATTGAGACCTTAACTTGATGACATTGCGCTGCCGCATCCGGCTACCGAAAGTCGGCCCCTCTGGGGCGAAAAAGCGCTACTAGTAAGGCGCTCATTTTCAGTAGCTATGGAGTTAGTTATATAGTAGTCCGCAAAACACGCAAAGTCAGTAGTACCCTTTGCGTGCTCTACCGAACTCTGCGGTTCAAAATTGACCAGTGTGCTTTTCAGAAAATGGCTTCATTGCAACACATAAATTGCAATCAGAAAGCGCATCCCCCCCCTAAACTCAATACCCCAGCAACCACTCCAATTGCACCGCAACCTTGTCCGCATTCGGCAGCATCAAACCCTCCATCGTCGAGTTGAGTGAAATGCAGGGCAATATCTCGGAGCCGATCGCCTTCACAGGCGCATCGAGGTAGGTAAACATTTCTTCGGAGATCCGACCCGCCAAGGACTGTGCAAATGAATTCTCAATGACCTCCTCGGTAAGCACGATGGCTTTGCCATGGAGCTTCACGCGTTCGCAGATCATTTCCCAATCATAAGGTTGCAGGCTACGAAGGTCTAGGACCTCCACACGGCCCGGGAATGCAGCCTTGGCAGCATTTTTGGCCCAATGCACGCCCATGCCGTAGGTGATCACGACGCAACTTTCCCCATTTTCGATCGCTTCATCGGTTGCGGCGAGGTACACACGCGCCTTGCCGATCGGCACGATGTAATCGTCGTCGGGCTCGGCACAGCGCGCCTCTTTGGAACCCGGCACCTTGCCCCAATAGAGGCCCTTGTGCTCAAAAATCACCACCGGATTGGGATCCAAAAAGGCTGCCTTGAAGAGGCCCTTCATGTCTGCCGCATTCGAGGGATAGATCACCTTGATGCCCTTGATCGTGACGATCGCAGACTCCACGCTCGAGCTGTGAAAAGGTCCACCGCTGCCGTAGGCACCGATCGGCACGCGCAACACCATTTGCACGGGCCACTTGCCATTGCTCAGGTAGCAGGAGCGGCTCACCTCGGCATACAATTGATTCACGCCCGGCCAGATGTAGTCGGCAAATTGCACCTCGACTACAGGCTTGAGGCCCACGGCGCTCATGCCCACCGTGGAGCCGACGATATAGGCTTCTTGGATCGGGGTGTTGAAGACGCGTGCGTCCCCGTATTTTTTGGCCAGGGTGGCCGCTTCGCGAAACACACCGCCGAGTTCGCCGCCGACGTCTTGGCCGTAGAGCAGGGCCTCGGGGTATTGGGTCATGATCTGATCGAGGGCATGCAGGGCCGCATCGACCATGGGGATTTCTTGAGCACCTGCAGGCTCGCGCACGCCGCGCTCCTCGGTCACGGGGGTGGGCGCGAAGATGTGCGTGAACAGGTCTGCGGCTGTCGGCTCGGGTTCGCGCAGCGCGCGCTCGTAATCTGCGGCCACGAGGGCGCGGGCTGTGCCCTCGATCTCGAGCAAATTGTCCTCCGAGATGCCGATTTTGAGCAACTCATTGCGCAGTTTGGGCCATGGATCGTTGAGGGCAGCAGCCTCCAACTCCTCTTTGGGGCGATACCACTCCTTGCGCACTCCGCTCGTGTGGTGGTTCAGCAGCGGCACTTCGGCATGAATCAAAAAGGGTCTGCGTTCGCGTCTGATGGTGTCGAGCACCCGCTGTACCGTGTCGTAGCTCTCGATAAAATCACTGCCGTCGATGCTGATGGCCTCCAATCCCTTGAAACCTTGGGCGAATTCGAAGGCGTTTTGGGCGCGTGTTTCCGAGGAATGCGCCGAGATGTCCCACTCATTGTCCTGAATGAGGTAGAGAATCGGCAGCGAATTGAGGACAGCCTCTTGCAGGGCCTCTGAGACCTCGCCCTCGGTGATCGCGGCGTCGCCCAATGAGCAAACCGCCACAGGTGGCAGGTTGTCAAAGTCCATGATGGACCAATCGGCCAAGCCTGTTTTTTCCTTGTATTTGAAGCCGTGTGCCACACCGGTCATGGGGATGGCCTGCATGCCGGTGCTCGATGATTGGTGCGGAATCTTGGGCTTGTCGGCATCGCGCAAGCTCGGATGCCCATAGTAGGTGCGTCCGGCAGAAAATGGATCGGTCTTGCGGGCCAGCAGTTGCAGCATCAGCTGAAAAGGCGTCATGCCGATGCCCAACAAAATCGAGTCGTCGCGGTAGTAAGGTGCGACATAGTCTTGGGGCAGCAATTGCATGCCCAAGGCCAGTTGGATCGCCTCGTGACCACGCGAAGTCGCGTGCACATACTTGGAGGTCACGTCTTTATGTGTCTCGTAAAGCAAGGTCAATTCCTTGGCCGTACACATAAGCCGGTAAGCGTCGATCAACACATCCAGCGAAATTCTGACTTTTGTGAGCATAACAAAGCTTCTAGGGGTGTAAAAATAGCAACGGATGGGCGATTTGGCAACGGAAAAGCGAATGAGCTGAAGGCAATGCGCCCCTGCGCATACTGTGGAGTGAAAACAAATCACGGCCACCCTGAAACCCAAGGGAAAACCCAAGCTCAGCGCACCGAATTCAACACTCTCTTGAATTCAATCAATTCTGTAAATTCTGCTCATGAATCAGCAAATAGCATGACGAAGGTCATCATTCAGCTACCCATCCAGCCTGACCTTTGGTTACACTAAAATAGAAAACCCGATGTCTACACTGAATAGATTGCACCAAGAACACACGACTTGGCTGGGAGATTTAGATTTCTTCCAAGACGAGATCAAGTTTTTCCAGAATAAGCTCTTCTCGGCTTTGTTGGAAAAAGACCATTCCCTGATCAATGAGGAGCATGTCACGGAGTACCGCGAACTCTTTTTCTTGACGCTGAAGCGCATCGACGACATCCGCCATGAGATTTTGCGCCATGAGATGATGATCAAGCGCGAAGGCCGCGAGAGTTTTGACAGAAACCACAACCACGACCACCTCACCGAGCAAATGGCTCACTTTGAGACATCGATGCTGGATTTGCGCAAGCGCTTCAAGGCTTTTGCGGCGCATCATATTTAAGCGCAAAGGCGAGTTTATCGACCGAGTAGAAATTGAAAGCACCGCATGGCGCTTGCACAGAATTGCGTAAATTGATCGCATGAAACCGATCCGCAATTGGTCGCTATTGGCGGCCATCACCCTCATTTTTTCAGCAAGTATGGCGCAGGCGCAGAGCTATGACTACACGCTCAGTTGGAGCCACGCCGCCTCTCACCTGTATGAGGTCAGTTTGAAAACTGCTCCGCTTGCAGGGCCTTCATCCGACTTTCAAATTGCAGCTTGGCGGCCTGGACGGTATTACATTCAAGACTATGCCGCTGGCATCTCGGGTTTCCAAGCCATGGATGGTAGCGGAAAATCCCTCAATTGGCGCAAGATTGACAACAACACCTGGCGTGTCGACAATCCGGCGCAGGCTGGCACCATTGAAATCCGCTACCAGTACTACGCCAACACGATGGATGCAGGATCCAGCGTGCTGAATGTCGCCCAGGCCTACTTCAATCCCGTCAATTTTTTCATGCACCTGCGGGATACCTATGCGCGGCCATGCAAGCTCACAGTCGCCAGCATGCCACAAGACTGGAAGGCCGCTACGGCCCTGCAACGGGTTGAAGGCGCACCGAATGTATTCGTAGCGCCTGATTACCATGAGTTTGTGGACTGCCCCACGGTGCTTTCGCCCAGCATCAAGACCCTGCACAGCCGCATCGACGGCACCGATTTTTATTTCCATTTTCAGGGCGAATTCAAAGGCGGCAAAGAAACCGAGGATGCATTCCAAGGAAATATCGGCAAGGTCATCGCCGAGGAAAAGGCCATTTTTGGCGAGTTTCCGATGAAGGAATACCACTTCATCTACCAATTGTTGCCCTACAACATGGGCCACGCCGTCGAGCACAAAAACTCAGCTTGCTTCGCGATGCCCAACACTGTTGCGCAGACGCCACAAGCCATTGCCCGCCTCAACAGCATCTCCGCCCATGAATTTTTTCACCTCTGGAATGTCAAGCGCATCCGCCCAGCATCGATGTGGCCTTATGACTACCAAAAAGAGAATTTCACCACTTTGCAGTGGTTCACCGAGGGCGTGACCGACTATTACACCTCGCTCTGCCTCGCCCGTACCGGTCAATATTCCCGTGAGACCTATTTCTCGATTTTGGCCCGGACGATACAAGCTTTGGAAGGCAATTATGCCAGCCAAATGACCTCCTCCAGCCAAAGCAGCATGGATTCTTGGCTGGAGCGCTCCGATTATTTTCCGCCTTACGCCCACATTTCATATTACACGCTCGGCACCCGCGTGGGCATGTTGCTCGACATGAAAATGCGGGCACAAAGCCAAGGCAAGGTGAGCCTCGACGATGTCTTCAAGCGGCTCTACCAAGACTATTTCCTCAAAAACAAGGGTTTGGAGGAAAGTGCGGTCCAAACCATGGTCGAGGCGGTGACAGGCCAAGCTTATCAGCAATTTTTCCAAAACCACGTCCACGGCACCGCAGCCATCGATTATGCGAGCTTTTTGGAGCCGTTTGGTTTGGAGTTGGAGGCCAAAGTCGCGGATGGATTGACATGGGACCTGGTCGGGTTGGAGAAAGTAAGCGCAGAGAATGATGGCCTATTCATCGAGACCGTGCGCCCAGGCACCGACGCCGCGCAAGCCGGCCTCGGCGACAACATGCTGATCACCAAGGTAGATGGCAAACCCTTCGTTGATTTTGACGCAGCAGGCTTTTTTGAGAAATTCAAGAAGCCCAAGACCTTAAAATTGGAGGTCGCAAGCGAAGCTGGGATGCTGGATATCGCGCTGACTTGGACAGGAACCTGGGCCCCCAAGACCTACACATTGGCACCAATGAAGAAGGTTTCAGAAGCGCAGACAGCCTTGCTGGAAGGCTGGTTGCGGTCGCGGCAATAAGGCGCACTGACCACGCACAAAAAAAGCTGCCATGATCACATGGCAGCTTTTTTTGTGCAGTAGCGCAAAGGCCGAGCCAGTGTGCAGTCTCAATGCTCTGCAGCAGGAACGGGATTCGCAGGATCCACTGGCTTGGGGATCACATCGCCTGTAAAGGTGATGCGCTCCAAGCGCTCAGCACTGTTGAGGGTGATCGTGATGTATTTGGTCTGCGGACCAGACTTGCCACTCGAATTGAACTGAGCCTCGATTTCGCTGCTTTTGCCGGGAGCAATCGGCTCCTTGGGCCAGTCGAGCGCGGTGCAGCCACAGGAAGGCTTTACATTCTCCAGAATCAAGTTGTTGGTGCCGGTATTGGTGAATTTGAATTTGTGCTTGACGACTTCGCCTTCCTTGATTTTGCCGAAGTCATAGGAGACTTCTTCAAATGCGATGGTGGTCAAAACAGCAGGAACTGCTTGGCCTGTCACAGGATCGATCACAGTTGTGCCATCGGCAGCGCCGCCGGGCGCGGGGGCCACGGGTGCAACGGCAGGAGCGGGCGCAGGCGTGACGCTCGCGCCGCCATTGTTAGCAGGTGCGACAGGGGCCACGGGAGCGACTGCTGCGTCTGATTTTTTGTGCTTGCGAGCCTTGGCGGCTTTGGGCGCTTTGTGGGCTTTGTCTGCCTGGGCAGAGGTCTGCGCGACTGCCGTGAGGGCAAAGCTGAGCGCAAACAATAACAGAATGGTGCGGATGATCAGTTTCATTTTTTCTAAAGAATTATTTCAGTGTGTTGAATTCTAAAATTACCAAAAGCAAGCTCACAGTACAAAAACAGGGCCAAAATTATGCAGTCACCGACAATCCAAACATTTGTAAGGCGTTGGCGGATGTGATTTGGGCGACCTCAGCGATGGTGACTTCCTTGATCTCGGCGAGCCGGCGGGCGATGAGGGGAATGTAGCTGCTTTCATTGCGCTTGCCGCGATGCGGCACAGGCGGCAGGTAGGGGGCATCGGTTTCTAGCACGAGTGCCGATAGAGGCACCGACGCCAGCACCTGTGGCAGGTCGCTCGTCTTGTAGGTGAGCACGCCACCGATGCCGAGCACAAATCCGAGGTCTTGGACCTGCTGTGCTTGCTCAGCTGTTCCCGTGAAGCAGTGGAAGATGCCCCGCAGCCGTCCATCTTGGGCCTCCGTAACCAGTGCAATCACATCGTCCATCGACTCGCGGCAATGCAAGATCAAGGGGAGGTTCTTGGCCTTGGCCCATTCTATCTGCAGGCGCAGCGCTTCTTTTTGAGCCGCTACATGCGTCATGTCCCAGTGATAGTCCAGCCCGCATTCGCCTACACCAAAATAGCTACCGCGATCCCACTCCAGCTCCATGGTCGCCAACACTGATTGCCAGTTTTCGTCGACGGAGCAGGGGTGCAGCCCCATCATCGGATAGAAAAACTCGCGGTCGCGGTCGGCGAGGCGATTCATCTCCACGATCGATGGCAGGTCGATATTGGGCAGGAATACATGGCTCAGCACTTCTTGTGCCCGAGAGACCACGGAGGCGATATCCTCCTGAAACTTGCGAGAATAGAGGTGAGAATGTGTATCGATCATCAACATCAGAGGCGTGCTAGCAGTTCAGCTTTTTTGGATTCATACTCGAGCAAGGAGAGCTTGCCGTCTTGAAAGCGGTCGTACAGCATATCGATCGTGCGCATGACCTCGTCTCTCAGCAACAACCAATCCACGGCTTGGCCTTCAAATTGGATGTATTTATCAGGATCGGGCGCGGTTTCATCTGCTTTGTCTTTGTCCCAATAGGCGAGGTCGTCCAAAACCTTGGCAAGCGTGGTCGCGGCCTCTTGACTGCCGATGGTGATGCGCTGCCCCGTCGTGGAGCCGATGCCCGAGATCAAAAACTCGATCTGCTTGCCACTCGCGGTACAGCTGCGCAGGGTCTCCAAATCAAAGGTGCCGCCTTGGTAATAGCAAGTGGTATCGGTGAGGATGAGGTAGGTGCTGGAAAAGAAACCTGAATCCAAATACATTGCCACCACGTCGCTAGGCTGTTTTACCCGCGTTTCTTGCATCAAAATCTTTCCCAGTTTGGTTGCAGGTAGCCGAGGCGCCACAAAAAGGCCCAGATCTTCGTTGTGCGGAAATTTACGTTTGATGAAGTCCCGGTACATAGCCATTTGATTTTTGCCAAAATTGCGGAGAAGCGCGTCAAAACACAAGTTGTTCATTTTTGCATGCGCAGTCACAGGCAGCTAACAGCACTTGTGGGAAAAAGTATGTCACTATTCCGCCCCAATTTGCGATATTTATACCCAGTTTGGTGATAGTACTTCTGCAAATGCGATGCGCAACCTAGCTCATATCGGTTTTGAAATCCTAGACCTGGAAGACTTCCAAGCCTTAGCAGCAATGGTCTGCGCCAAAGGCAAGTCCCACCGTGCAGGGCGCAATCAATATTATTGTTTTACGGATCCCTCGGGTGCCGAGCTTTGGGCGCAGGTCGATGAAAACGACGATATTTCGGGAATGAATGCGCATTTCCACGGAAATGCATCGGTAGAGGTGACTTTGGTGCGTGCCCAAGCTTATGATGACCGGCCATTGGACGGCACCTTTGAAGCGCGGTCGTCGCGCGTCGATGCGGGGCGCGCCAAGGACACCGTGCCTCCGACATTTGCATTTGAGTTGCCCGACGCCCACCTCGTGCCCAGCGTCGTCTTGCCAGCATTGGCGCACGTGCAGCTTGTGGGCTTCGCGCGTGAAGTGCATTGCTATGAAAATGTCGAAGATTTTCGCAAAGCCAATCCCCATACGCCTTTGCAAAACATACAAGCCATCGAGGTCGATCTCGCATCGGATGCGGTACTGTCGTCTTTGGTGCGGATGGATGGGATCGTCTTGAATGCCAAAAAGCTACAGAATGAATTTTCTGGGCGGGCCTTTTTTCACTTGGAACTCAAAACTGTTGTGGGTCTCGTGGATGTCGTTGCCAGCACGCGCTCGATTCCACAATTGCCGCAGGCAGGGCAAGTTTTTGACGGCACGGTGCGCCTCTCAGGACGCGTGAAGCTCGATCACTCTGTCACGCAAAAACCGGGATTGATGGAGCGATTCTTTTGGGGCGCGCATGCCAATCAGCGCCTCTCCTAAAATCTTGATCTCGCAGGATCAGCCGTGCTTGGGGCGGTAGACAAAAAAGCCATTCACCTTGCCCATGCGGCTGCGCATATACGTTTCCAAATCTTGGCCGATGGTCACGCGGCCATACAATTGCGATGCATGGTTCAGCTTGGGTTCGCCATCCTCGACGGTCACGATGCCGCAATGCGAGACATCGAGGCCGGGCTCGGTCGAGGCAAAGGCGATGATGTCGCCATCTTTGGCCATCGGATAATACATCTCGCGGTGATCGACCGGATAAAAGTGGCGCGGAGTCTTGTTCAGCACGCTCTCAAAGCTCTTCTGTTGCGTGCTCGTCGCCAATTCGCCATATCGATCTTCGTTTTTGGAGATGTAGTCGATCTTTTTCTTGAAGGGGTAACCATTGGCCATCGCAACGTTGAAGGCTAGCCCGCTGCGGTCCAGCTCCTCAAGTGCCTGCGTGAAGTAGTGGATGCGAAAGTCCATGCCGCAGTTTTCTCCCCCGAAATAGCGGATGCGGTTCAGGTTTTTGCAGAATACATCGAAAACAGGCTCCTTTTTGGGTGCCTTGCCGCTTTGGACTTCAAACAGTGTATAGGAAAGTGCCCACCAAGTCTCGACAAATGTGACGCAGTCAAAACTGGTGAAATTGACCATGGTTTTGTTGGCAGGGCAGCCTGCGCCGCCTGAGCCATAGGGTATGCCCTTGAAACTAGGCAACAGCTTGTGCGTGAGCTCTTCATAGTAGAAGTAGCCCATTCCCTTGCCCTGCTGATAGAGCGATTCAAATTTTGCTTTGGAGCCGGGCACGACAAAACTGTCGTCTTCTGGAGATTCCTCGATGGTTGGAGGATAGCCAGTGGCGAAAGCAAAAAAACCAAATAAATTGAAAATCAACGCACAAGCAAGACTGCGTGACATAAGCTCTTTTCCCAAATCTTTTGAAGTCCAAACCTCGGCAGCCTTCCCAGGGGCCTACCGTTAACCAATCGTTGGGTGAAGATATAAAGGGTAATTGGAAAGTGCAAATACTGGCTGTTGCATCGATTTAGGCAAGGTGCAAGATTGGAGCGCCGAAAATCGATATTTCAAGCTACAAGCTGAACCAATAGTTCAATTTCAGCACAATCGCGCGGTTCTTGACGCCAAAGCCTGGTGTAGCATAGTTGTCAGTCAGGACCAAGAAAAGGTCGCTCATCGGCTTGAAGCGCCATTGCAAGCGCGCATTGATATTGAAGTTTTGAGTCTGGGTATTGAATTGAAAGAAGGTCGTGAAGAACAGGCTGCGGGTAAACGACAGCTCGACCTTAGGGCTGATCAGGTTCAGAAACACGGTGGTGTCTGGCAAAACGATATAGTTTTGGTCAAAATCGACTGAGAAAATGCCCCAAGGCTGGGCACGGTAGCTCACCGTGCCATTGAAGCTTCCTTTTTGGCCAGTGTAGTATCCGCCAAAAGTCGCCCCTACATTGAATGTGAGCTTCTTGCGAAAGTTGGAGGTGTAGGTGCCAGCGATTTCGCGCCAGGCGTAGCCTGTCGAGTCAGCCAAGGGAGCAGCGCCTGTGTTGCTCGGGTCAAATGCCCGCTGCAAATAAATATACCATTGCCGAGCCGTCAACGCAAATTCGCTGCGGTTGCGCAGCACCGTGCGGTAACCGAGGCTGGTCTGCCGCTCGATGCTTTGCCAGCTTTCATTGTCCCAATACCAGCTTGCATAACCCTCAGGGCCGTGGCTCAAAATCTGCGTCTTTTTGGGATACAGCTTCACATTCGCGATCGGTTCCAGCCTGAAGTATTGGTGGCGCGGCACAAAGCCCACCTCGGCATTGTAGTTGCGATCCACCCATTCATGGTTGTAGTGCAGCGAGAAATTTTGATCATTGTAGTTCATCCACACCCCATTGGCGCTCTCTTTGCTGTTGCTTCCCGGGCCGAATGAGCGATGGTAAAAGCCCTTGCCCCTCAGTTTGTTGTTTTTGGAGTTGTAGAAATAATCAAAGCCCAGCACGCGGTTGTAATCTTGCCATTGGGGCTTGCTGCCGTCAAATCCTTGGCGGCTTACCAGCATGGCCCCGACGCTGCTGCGCTCCAAAACCTTACGCTGAACCGAGGCGACGGTGTAGTTTTGGGCTTGCAGGTTGATCACATCCAACCCTGCGGTCTGCATGTCCATGACCGCGATGCGCCAGTTTTGGTTGATTTTGCCGCTTAGGCGAGCCCCGCCCAAGATTCTGACCTCTCGACCATCTGCCAAGCCGATGCGCCGCGAGAAAAAGGGCCTGATCTGCGAAAATCCATTCTGGGAAAACAGGTCGCTGTTTTCGATGAAAAATTGTCGTCTCTCCGGGAAAAACAAGCTGAAGCGGCTCAAGTTGGTTACCTGTCGGTCGACCTCCACCTGCGAAAAGTCCGGATTGGCGGTCAGGTCCAAGTTGAGGGACGAGGTAATGGCGATTTTGGCATCCAAGCCCGCATTGGGTTTGAAATTTTCCTTTCCAGCTTGGTAGTCGCCCGTGTAGCGGCCCAGCAGGTAGGGAATGAGTGAGACATTGGTGCCCGACTTACGGGGTGGGGCGTCCCAGATCATCTCGCCGGTGAAAGCCAGCGTTGCAATGTTGAAGGCCCGGGGCACTGGAAACCAGCAGGAGTTTTCATTGCACTTGAGGTTGTTGCGGCTGAAATTGATGCGCCAGTGGTCGATGCCTTCATTAAACCGCAGCGTCTTGAAAGGAATGCCGATCTCGACGACCCACTTGTCAGGGTACTTTTTGACCTCAGAAAACCATTTGTTGTCCCAATTGGTCGTGACGCCAAATGAGCCGCCATTTTCAAGAAGCCCCTCACGCTGCACGCCCAAGGGCGACACGGTAAAGTTGAAGCCATTGGTCTTGTCATTGAAGGGGTCGATGTAGATGGCAAAAGCATCGGTAACCGGATAGGAAAAATCCCGCTTGAGCGACTGCACGATGTAATCGCCCGCCTTGTCGTCCCAACACACCGCACTGATGAACAGGTATTGGTCATTGTAGGTGACGCGCACGTCGGTGCGGGAGAGGGCAGCGGCCGTGTCATAGGGGAATTGTTGCACAAAATCGGTCGCGATCTCAGCCGCTTGCCAAGCTGGCTCGGAGACGTCACCGTCCAAGACGATCGCCCCAGTAGCCTTTTGTATGTGCAGGGATTTGGCCGCCACCGGCAGGCTGTCGGGCGATGTCACCTGTGCCTGCATTCGCCCGCACAAGACCATCAAGAACCCTAAAAAGATGCAAACCGCTTTCATTGGTAATACGAAGGTAGGAAATGTGTCGCACAACTAGGGTGATGCGATTGCTCAAAGTGCGCAAAACCAATGCAGTTGCCCATTCGATGGGCTAGCAATTCCCCCAAAATAGGTAGCCTGCACTCCCTGTGCGGGGTGAAAAAAGCTATTCAGCAAGCCGCGATCTTTGAGAAAACGATTAAAATCATGGAATCTATGTTGAGTTTGAAATTGATGAGGCACACTCGGGACAACGGGACAATCGCTTTTCGGCTGGAAGTCTCCACGACCTTGGATCCCAGAGTCTACGTCAACGACGGTTTTGCTGGACCCGAGGTCGATGCGGCGACAGGTGATCGCATCGTGACCCTGTTTGCCAAGGAAACCAACGCAGCCTCGGGTGCAGCGTTGGGCTACAGTGTGCCGTTGGGCGACGACAATCCCGTGCCGACATCGAGCGATTACCTGATTGTGCGGCTGCTGCAAGGCGATGGGCGTGAGCTGGATAGCGCACGCCTGAAAGGTGGCGGGACTGTCGGCAGCACCTCAGACGCCGAGGAAATCACGAGGCCATTTCCCTGAACCCTGTCCTCGCTTGCATTCCAATGAAGCACCCGGGGCCTTGCCCTGGGGCTTTTGGCCTCAAATCTCAATGACATTGCCTCATTCATGTATCCGGATAACTTTTTTTGTTACATTTATCATAACCACTAAGCATAAGATGAGGTATTTGCGATTCATAGTCCCCTTGTTGGTCATGTTGGGAATGGGCTTTTGTCCACATGCTGCTTATGCAGGCGAGGGCACCCTTGATTCCCTGCGGTCTGTCATTCGAAACCATCCGCAAGACACGACCAAGGCCATGGCACTTTGTGAGCTGGCATTTCAGCTCAATCGTAGTGGAGGCGAGGATCCACGGCCCTATTTGAAGGAAGCACTACAAATTTCCATCGACAAACAATTTAAGAAGGGCCAAGGCTTTGCTTGGGGGCAATATGGCGTTTATTATCAAATGCATGGGGCCTATGACGAGGCCGAGATTGCATTCACAAAGGGACTTGAGATTCGCAGAGAAATCGGTTACTTACCAGACATCGCTAGTGTATACAACAATCTCGCAACGCTCAAGCGCAAGCAAGGGGATTATGCAAGTGCGCTGATCAATTATCACTATGCTTTGTTACAATATGAATCGCTCGGCGATTCCAGCGATGTCGCCAAAGTTTGTAATCAGCTGTGCATCGTCTATCGTATTCTAGGAAATTTCAAACAGAGTTTGGACAATGGCTTTCGTTCCTTGCACATTCGCGAGGGGCAGCCGCAGCCTGATTCCTCCGAGATCGGAAAGACGCTTATGGCAATCGGCAGCACATTTGAATACAAGGGCGAAAATGAACGCGCGGACTCAACCTATAAGATCGCAAAGAGGTGTTTTGAAACGTCGCATGAGCATCGGGAGTTGTGCAGTGTACTCAACAATTTGGGTAATGTGCAAGAATATAACTCCAACTATGAAGAGGCTCTTGGTTATTATAAGCAAAGTTATACGCTTCGTAGTGGGTTGAATGAACCTTTAGAGTCAGCAAAAACACTGCGAAATATTGCACGTATTCATATTGCACTTCGTCAGTTTCCTGAAGCAAAGCGCAATTTTGAAGCAGCATTATCACTGCTAGCCCCGACACAGGAGGTTGTGCAGGCGACATTGATCAGCGCCGATCTTGCAGAACTCTATATCTGGCAAGGCAAGCCCGAGATTGCGATCCAAATGCTTACGAAGCTGATTCCCAGCTTGGATACCCTAGCAGAAACTTCACAACGCATTTATTTTCGCGAAATGTTGAGCTTGGCAATGGCAGGCACCAAAGACATGGACTCTAGCCATTATTGGCATTTAGCCGCGCAGCAACTCAGGCATGCAATGGATATTGAATCCAACGCAAGTCTGTATCAACTGGACGACTATATCACTGTCAAGATGGAAAACTTGGATTTGAAGTTGACACAACAGGAGTTGCAGCTGCAGAAGGAGCGCGGGAGAATGTTGTGGTTGGGTATTTTTTCTTTAGTAATCGTCTTGGTACTCATCATATTGTACGGCCTCCAACGCATTCAACTGCTCAAAAACAGACGCAATGCCATCGAGCATCAGTACAAACTGGAACTAAAAGAGCGCGAGGTCGAGAATTTGGAAAAGAGCAAAGAGAATGAATTTCTCAAAATCTCGCTCGAAGTGCAAGACAGCGAGCGCAGCCGCATCGCGCAGGACCTGCACGACCGCGTGGGCGCTCAGATTGGCGCTTTCAAGCACCTCTTTGGGCAATTACGCGATGATTTTGCCGCAGCATCACCCTCATTCAAGCAATCCTTTGAAAAGCTCAATGGCGAATTGGAAGAGCTCATGGCAGACGTACGCGCAGTGTCACACGACTTGGAGTCGCCAACTTTGAAAACATTTGGTTTGGTCGCCGCGCTCGGCGGTTTTAAGGACATGTTTGCCCGTACGCCAGGACTCGATTTTGAATTGGACGTGCATGGGCTTGAAAAGCGCCTCAATGCCCGCACTGAGCATCATATTTACCTCATCCTGAAAGAGCTGTTCAACAATGCACTCAAGTATGCAAATCCCACAGCATTCAGCATCCAATTGCTCAAAGTCGAGCGGCAACTTACAGTAGTCGTCGAAGACAATGGCCTCGGATTCGATCCGCAATCACCGCGCATCAATGCAGGGCTAGGTCTGCAATCCATTAAAAACCGTGTACAATATATGAATGGGAGCCTCAAAATCGACTCCGCGATCGGTAGGGGCACCATTGTGACAATAGAAATCCCCCTCCAACAAGAAATGATATGAAAAAGATTCGCATTATTCTCGCCGACGACCACCTCGTATTTTTAGAAGGCCTAGAAGCGGTGTTCAAAATCAATCCGGATATTGAGGTCGTCGGTAGAGCCACACATGGCGATCAGGTGTTGTCCTTATTGCGCACCGTCGACGCGCAAGTCGTCGTGCTCGACATCGGTATGCCGGGCAAGGATGGCGTCGAAACCACCAAGGAAATCCTGAAGAATTTCCCCGATGTGGCCATCCTCATCCTGTCCATGCACGGCGAGCACGCCTATGTGCGCAACCTGCGCGACCTGGGCGTGCATGGATACCTCCTCAAGGAGGAAGACAAATCTGAATTGGAAGCTGCCATCAAGGCGCTTGCATGCGGCAGGGAATATTTCAGTCGCAAAGTCGTCGAGATCTCGAGATCGCCCAGGCCCGCGCTAGATTCTGAAGAGAAAATCAATTTCACCAAGCGTGAGACAGAGGTAATGCATGGCCTGGCCGAAGGGTGGGAAAATCAGAAGATTGCCGATGCCATGACCGTGGAAATCAGCACGGTGGAAACGCACATGAAGAGCATCCGTGCCAAAACGGGGCTCGGCAGCGCGAGGTCGCTCGTGAAATACGCCATCGACAAAGGCTATGGCCGCAAAGGCGAACTGAAATAGGCCCAATGATCCCCCAAAACAGGAAGGTATGCGCCTGTTTTGGGGGATATTCATCAGGGAAAATAAGGAGATGTTTGTAGGGAATCCACCTACTATTATCTGCACGTCAAAATGAAAAGAGCCCTGATCGTCGGTATCAATGACTACCCAACCTCCCCGTTACACGGTAGCGTCAAAGATGCCACCAAAATGTTTGAACTGTTGTCCAAAAACGGCGACGGATCTCCCAACTACCATTGTAAACTTTTGATTTCAGACGAAAATCGCGTAGTATCCCGGTCCATATTGGAGGAACGGCTGGAGCAGCTATTGATCCCCGAAACCGACTCGGCAATCTTCTATTTCTCTGGGCACGGCAGTCGCAATATATTGGGCGGACACCTCGTCACCCAAGATGCCACGAAGGCATCTCAAGGTTATGCATTCCACGACCTGCACACCTTGATCATGAAATCGCCGATCAAGGAAATCACCATCATCCTCGACTGCTGCTATGCCGGTAGCTTTGGAAATGAGGAGTCCGTCGGGAACGTAACGGTGGAATTGAGAGAAGGTGTTACGATCATGGCCGCCTGCCAACCCGTGCAGTTCTCCAAGGAAAATGATCAAGGAGGTGTTTTTACATCACTGATTGTAAATGCTTTAGAAGGGGAGGCCGCAGATATTACTGGGCGTGTGACACTCGCGAGCATTTACAATCACGCCGACGGCTTGCTCACAGCCTGGGATCAACGACCACTCTTCAAGGCACATATCTCACAGATGCAGCCGCTGCGCACCGTGCAATCCAATTTGCACTACAATGAATTGAGCCACCTGCACAAGCTCTTCCCGACCTTGGATTACCATCTCAGGCTCAGCCCCGATCATGAACCATCTGCGGAGCCACGAGACCTGGAAAAGGAAGCCGACTTTACGATGTTGCAGCGCTTCAGGTCTGCCAATCTCGTGGAACCTGTACTGCCACATATCCATATGTATTTCACTGCCATTCAGAGTGGAAAGTGTCGACTCACGCCGCAAGGTCGGTTCTATTGGCGGATGGTCGATCGAAATGAAAGCTGACGCAAATGGTGGTCTCGAATTCTTGCATCAATACCGATCGCAATATGTTTGTTGTTGAAATAGAAAAACGCAGTGGTCTGATATCCAAATAGCTACATAATTATGAAAAGAGCACTTGTCGTTGGCATCAATGCCTACCCGACCGCGCCACTACACGGATGCGTGAGCGACGCAGAACGCATTCATCATTTGTTGTCGCTCAATGAAGACGGTTCGGTCAACTTTGATGCAAGGTTGCTCACCTCTGACAATCATGGCCTTGTCTCTCGGGACTTGTTGGAAATGCAGTTGGAGCAATTGTTCATGCAAGATGCTGATGCTGCGCTTTTTTATTTCTCAGGGCATGGAAGCCACAATATCTTTGGTGGATATTTGGTCACGCAGGAGGCCACTAGGGCCCAACAAGGATTTGCCTTCCGGGACCTTCAGACCTTGGTTTTGAACAGTAAGATTCGTGAAATCACGATCGTCCTGGATTGCTGCCATGCTGGCGAACTGGGCAATGAAGATTTGAGCCGCAATACAACCGTCGAATTGCGCGAAGGCGTCACGATCATCGCTGCCTGTCAACCAACGGAATTGGCGCGGGAAACAAGCGGTGGCGGCTTATTTACCTCACTTTTGGTCGATGCTTTGAGCGGTGAGGCGGCAGATATCACCGGAAAAATCACCTTGGCTGGCATTTACCACCACATCGACGGGCTGCTGACAGCTTGGGATCAGCGACCTTTGTACAAAGCGCATATTTCGCAGATGCTCCCCATCCGCACGGTCGATCCGCAATTTCGGCCCAGTGAACTTTCCCGCATTACCAAGTTATTTCCAACGATTGAACATGAAATACGCTTGGATCCAGCGTATGAAAAGAGTTCAGAATCAGGGCATACCGAAAAGGAACGGGATTTCGCATTCTTGCAAAGGCTGCGTGATGCGCGTTTGGTGGCCGTCGTCGCTCCGCACGTACACCTCTACACAGCCGCAATGGACTATGGCCGCTGCCGACTCACGCCGACAGGCAGGTATTATTGGAAAATGATAGACCGGCACGGGCGGTGAAGGGTGATGCTGTCTGCCAATAGCTATTGCTTTGGCGCTGCAATATAGGTGTAGGGAATATTATGCAGGAGTCAAAGCCTCCTCGCGCAAAAAGCGTTTACTAGCGGTTTCCTTCAGGAATGCCGCTAGTTTCATGCCGAGCTTGAGCCAGCCGATCGGGTTGCCGGTCACCAGGTCAAAGCCGAGGGCGATGGCCTCGCCCACGACGCCGAGCGAGGTGTGCATGGCCTGAGCCTTGCCGATGAGGGTTTTGCCATGGTTGGCAAGTTGTGCAGGCGTGGCCGCTGCCGCAGCGGCGGAGACCACGTCAAAGTCAAAGTCAAAATCGGAATAGACGGCTGCATCTGTCGACACCTGACGATTGCCGAGCAGCAACGAGAGGCCGTCGGCCAGGCATCGGTAGGCTTTGCGCAATGTGCGAAAGATAAAGCTTGCGATGTTTTTGGCAAGCCCCACCAATTTGTTCCAAAAGCCCTTCAACCATTCCCAAACTTTTCCTGCATACCGTGCGACCATCCTGCGCAAACTCTTGGAACCTCTGTAGACTTGGGTGCCTTGCTGCAGGTCTACCTTCTGCTGCTCCCGAGCAGACCGCATGGTGCGGGTGATGCCTTCGGCAATTCCTCTTGGAATTTTACCATCCTTGTCGGGTGGGCCGATGCGCTCTTTTCCACGAAATTTGAGAGTAGGCAATTTGGGCCTCGCGGCTTCCAAAAGATCCCCAAGTTCTGCAAGGGTAGGTGGGCTGCGGCGCGCGGTCGAGCCTTGTCGCGGCGGTTGCTGTCCCAAACGCGTTTTGGCCTTGCCTCCACGCATGATTTTTATAGGTTTGGTCGCTTCTGTAGTTTCAGGCTCATCTGCTAAGCGATCCATGCGCCGCAATAAAAACACAATATTGAGCACCCAAAAGCCTGTCCCATTCAAGCGCATGGTCAAATGCTTGAATTCCGCCCGGGTATCCAATTCGGTCAAGTCGAGCAGTGATTGGAATGAATTGGTACCAAATGTCGGGCCGAGTTCTCCATAATAATAGCCATTTACCCACTGAAAGACTCGCACCACTCGCAACATGAACGTATTGTGCTGCGATTGAAAAACGGTCTGCAGCCATGCTCCATCAGGATGCTCAATCTGTGCCGCTAACTGATTAAATTCGCTGCCATGGATGCCGTCTTCCTTGAGACCATCGAGAAATGCGCCGCTGTGGTTGCCCCAAAATTTTGCTGGCGGATTGGCGTCGTGTTGGTAAACTGCTATGTGCAATTTGTTTTCAAAGAATTTGGGGTTGTCGAGCACCTCATCGATGAGTTTTGCAAGATCACCGAGTAGGCGCAATGCCGTTAACGTCTGAACGGCTAGCAATTTCCCAAACACTTCCAATGCAGTTGCACCTACAGCGGTCCAAGGCGAGGCTGCTGATGCAGGATCGGGTAGCATGCCAAAGACCCACAAACGATAGGACAATATACGCGTCCATAAAGTTTGAGTCCCTATCTCTGGAACCGTCTCCATGACAATTTCGCCCTCGACAGCGACCAAGTCTTGCATCCAGGTGACTGTCGCCGCATCGGGCAACCAAATATCGCCTACAGGCTCCAAACGAGCGCTGAATCCCGCAAATTGGGCCTCGTCCACAAACTGATGCAATGCCTTGTCGAGCAAAATGGGGTCCATTTGACCATTTTGTAGGTCGATGAGCCGCAGATAGCCAAGATTGATCAGCGGCTGTAAATATTCATCAGCTGCATCATCATCTTCAAGCGCCTGCGCGCCCTCTTCGTCCAAGAACAAAAGCCGCAGGATTTCATCAGAATTAGGGGCGGCCATGGCCTTATTTGCCAAAAATGCCCGCCAACATATTGATAAATGCAGCGCGCGCCTCCAAAGAAGCCTTGACGGAGTCCAAATGCAATTGATAGACGGCTTTGTCGCCCTCTGTCAGGTCATTGGCCACAAAATTGACGGTGTCTTGGTCAAAATCGATCCGTGAGTAAGCGAGCACATAGATGTCGCCTTTTACTTTGTCGTCTTGCCCGTTGATGATCTCCAGCATCGCATCAGGTTTCTTGAAACCCAAAGAGACAGGCTTGCCCGTTGGTGCTTGGTTTTCCAAAATCTTATGGATGTTTCCCGACAAGGTCGTTACTTCCAAAGTCGTGAGGTCTCCCACGACGTCTTTGATTCCATTCCACAATTCTTGTAGCTTATCTTTTGCTGTATCAGCCATAACATTCCAAGGGTTTAGGTATATGCCAAAGATAGAAAAAGTGCCTTACAAACAAAACAACACGCTGGGTGATCATTGGCATTCATCCGCCAAATGGTAGGTGTCGCCTTGCTTGGCAAATTTCAATGGAACTTGTCGCAGATTCTGTTGTTGCTGCGCAATCGTCTATTGTTTCACAAAGCGCGTCATTCCCAGTCCGTTACCAGTGACACGCAAGGTGTAGATGCCCGTCGGCAAGTCTTTTACGTCTAGCGTCAATGCCGTCAGCCATGCGGTTGCGTCCAAGGCTTGCGTGTACAGCAATTTGCCCTGTGCATCGTAGATTTCCAGTTTGCCAATTGCTTGCTTGCCGGCTGGAAACTGCACGTGCAAAAGATCGCCCGCCGGATTGGGATAAACCATTAAGGCTTGCGCCTCGCCTTCCCCCCGATAAACATGCCTAGCGGGCCCGTAGGAGAGCAGCCCTGCGCGGTCGCGCATGCTCAAACGGTACCAACTGTCGCCAATCAATGGACTCCCGTCGAGCCAGTCATAGTTTAGTGCGCCGGCATTCACCGTTTGCAACGATACAAAATGGCTGCCATCTGGGCTGCGATCTACGGTATAAGTCTCGTAGGCATCGCCCTGCGCCACCGCCCAATGCAGTGCAACGGATGTCTCTTGTGCCATTGCATCCCAAGTCGTAAGCCCTGCGGGCAAGATCACGCAAGTCGGGCACACGGCCACGCAGGGCGAAACCTGTGAGGCCAGAAAACCATTTCCTGCTGACAATACTTGGCCCGTTCCATTGACCGAGACATCATAGACGGCCGCACCTGCCGCAAACGAGGACACGGGGTTGAGGTTCACATCATATTGATAGACGTTTCCATTGCTGCTGCCAGCGAAAACATTGCCGCAATTGTCTACCGTTACGCCTGAATTTTGCTCCGCAACGCCACCCGGGATGGCTGCACTTGTGAGCAAAGCGCCGGTGGCGATATCGCGCTTGATCAAGGTTGCGCCGTTGCTGGTATAGATGAACGTGGAATAGATGGCAATCCCATTTTGACCCTGGGTGGTATTGGTGCCATTGGAGTAGAGGGGGCCATTGTAGAGCATCGCGTAGCTGCTTGCCGTTGTGTAGATCGGTGCGTAGGTGGATGTGCGGGCGATGACCTCGTTGCCGACGCTCGTGATCGCGTAGAAATTGCCTGAGAGTGAGCCCGTGAGTGACCTCGGCTCAGATGCGGAGATCGTCGTGCCGCCCGAGAGCGCGCCTGTAGTGAGGTTGACCGCATTCAGCGATTGTGTAGGAGCGATGCCGCCACCGCTGTAGGCATTGGCGAGGGTGAGCTTGGAAAAGTCGCAGGAGAATGCAAGCCGCCAAAATTCATAGACGCCATTGCTTACGGTCCATTGCACCACGCCCGCCGGATTGAGCTTTTGCCGATTGCCATTGCAGCAACCCTCGATGATATAGGTATTGCCGAGGTCGTCTGAGATCAAATCGCCATACCAAGCGGTGTGGCTCGTATTGTAGGTCCATTGCAATACACCCGCCGAGTTGAATTTCTTCACCTTCCAAGGCCCGCTGCCGCCAAACGCATAGACATTGCCCGAGCAATCCCAGCCGACATCAAACACTTTGCCTTGCGTGGTGAAACCTGGGTTGATGAGCCAAGGGTCGATGATGAGCGTCTGCGAATGGTCGTATGCCGCAAGCTCAAACCGCAGGGTCGAGCCCGTGAGCACAAAGTGTATGGGCACGGTTGTGCCGCTCTCAACCAAATAAGCCGTTGGTGCATGGTCGATCAGCTCCGCGTCGCCGAGGGTGAGGTGCAGGTTGCCATCGGCGTCCAAAAATGCCTGCTCCATGCCTGAAAATGCAAGTGCGACACGATCGATGGCTCCGCCGGGAGCCACAGTGAGGGCATATTTGATGCCTTCGGTGGCATGAAAGGTAAAATCGACATCGACGCCGGGATACAGTTCGGCGTAGGAGAGTTTGGAATAGCTTTTGGCTCCAACCAATTGTCCAGCATCGACAGCGTAGTGAAACAGCGGTGACTGCAGTTCTTGAAGCTGATAGGTAATTCCAGTAGCATTCACCCAATGCGCGCTGATCGCTAGGGTATCCCAGATCATGCGGGTGTGGTCTTCGCCTTCGTTGTCGGGTTCATCTTCATCCATTGCGGCTTCAGGCAAATGATAAACCGGCACGGCGCGCTGCTGCCGATGGCGGTAGTTGAATCCTGACATGGTAAACATGATCTCAGTACCCTCGTCTTCGACGCCAGCAATCACCGGCGCGGCATCCTGCCCAATATCAAGGCTTGAGATGTGTTCCCATTGCCCGATATTCTCGACAAACAAGCGATCGTGGTAGGGCCTGATGGACCAGTTACCATTTTGGGCGAAGCCCAAGTTCACACAAAAGCAAAACAGACAGAACGTAAAGAAGGGCTTCATGACCGATGACTCCGTGATTCAGGTGGCGTTTCAGTGCGAATTTAGTCAATAGGGGCTCGCCGAGCAAGGTTGCTGTAGGCTTGCTCCTCGCTCTGCCCGCAGCAGAGGGCTCGGCATCGCTGTTGCGATTGGGGCGTGCCACGCGCAAGCGCTGCAACCATCAGCCTGCATTTGTTAATAATTCTAAAAGATTAGATACTGTTCGGTATACTTAGTTCATATTCTAAAAACTTAGAATAGATTTGTGCAAAGCAACAGTCAAGATGCAAAAACTCACACGTGCCGAGGAAGAATTGATGCAGAAGCTTTGGGACTTGGAAAGGGCTTTTCTCAAGGACATCATCGAGGCCATGCCCGAGCCGCGACCTGCGCAGAGCACAGTCGCCACCCTGCTCAAGATCATGGAAACCAAAGGTTTCGTAGACCACAAGGCCTATGGAAAAAGCTTTGAATACTTCCCTGTCGTGTCGCGCGCCGATTATTCCAAGGCCTACTTCGGGCAATATTTGAACAGCTATTTTGGTGGATCCTTCAAAAAGATGCTCCATTTTTTCATGGAAGCGGACGATCTCGACCTGAAAACCCTCGATGAATTGATGCAAGAGCACGCTGCAATCCTACCTGAGAAATAGCCATGGAAGCATTTGTCAAGTATTTCATCAGCCTGAACATTTTGCTTTTGCTGCAAGTGGCTTACTATCGGCTGTTTCTGGCCCGGCAGCGACGGTTTCAATGGAATCGCGTCTATCTTTTGGGCGCAATGGCCGTTGCATTGATGTTGCCGCTCGTGCAGTGGCAAGTGGTGCCACCCACGATGCCCAGCCCCAATTTCATCGCTACGCTGCCCGAAATCGTGATTGAGGCGGCCGCACCTGAGATTCCTGCCACCCTCGCCACTGCTGCGAGCCCTGAAATCGCCTCCCCGACATGGTCGGCTTGGGAGCTCGCTTTGGGCATCTATTTGACGGGGACGGCCATCGCTTTAGGGGCATTGATCACGCGTAACCTCGTGATCATGCGCCTCATCGCTAAGGGCAAGCGGACGCGCCTTGAAGGCTATACCTTGGTCGCGACGACCGAGGACATCGGCCCATCATCGTTTATGAGGTATATTTTTTGGAATATAGGCAACGACTTGGATAGCCAAAGTGCAGCTGTGGCATTGGCCCACGAGCGCTGCCACAGCCAGCAATTGCACACGCTCGACCTGCTCGCAGTCGAGCTTTTGAAGGCCTTTTGTTGGATCAATCCTGCCGTCTACATCCTGCGCACCGACCTGCGCCAAACCCACGAATACCTTGCCGACCAAGCCGCGCTGCAAGTCGCAGGCGTCAATGGCATCAAGCGGCTGCTGCTCGCGCAGCAACTCGGCTCCCGCGAATTTTCCATCTTGAATTCATTTTACTCACACATAAAAGCGCGTATCATGGTACTCACCGAAAACTCCAAAAGGAAAACCATTTTGCAGTATGTCTGCATCCTGCCATTGGCCGCTTTGATGGCGGCCTGCACGAGCCTTGCGCATCCCACCGAGGGGCAGCCAAGCCCATTCTCAGTCGACAGCCCGGCAACGGTGGCTGCTGCTGATGCCAGCGATTCAGTATTTGTAGGCGCAGCGTCGAGGACGGTTTCGCAGCAGCCCGCGCAATTTTTTGACTTGGACGACATGCTCATCCGCAACCAATTGCCCCCGGTTTCAGCAGATCGTAAAGCCAAGGGCATCGTCTGCCTCGGCCGCCAACCGCAGGTGCTCAACCTCGACACGATCGTCCCCTTTAAAGGCCTCGTCGTCAATGAAAATCAGCCCAAATTGCTGAACCGTGACCGCATCATGAAGCTCATCGGCTACCCCGAGGAAGCCCAAAAACAAAAAATCAAAGGCAAAGTCGTCGTGAAAATCCTCGTCGACGAGACAGGCCACGTGGCACGCTACCAATTCATCGGTGAAAACAATGCCCTGCTGCGCGACGCCGTGCAGGAGCACGTCAAGGAATTGCTTTTCCAACCCGGCTTGGAAAAAGGCGAGCCCTCAGAATGGTGGGTGATCATGCCCTTCTCGTTTGGCATACCCGGGCCCGACGGGTGCTGAGGAATTGTCGCTCAAGGATCGCCCGGTGAAAAGGTGCAATATGCGCAAGGTCTCTCTAGGAGTTGCACATATTGCGCCTTTCTTATTTCAAGGAGCTGCAACTCCGATAATCAAGAAAAAGGAAATGAACTACGTCTACTGCTTATTGTGCGCGTTGATTGTGCTCACGGCATGCGATGCGCCCGCGTCGACACAGCTGCCTGAAGGGACTAGTAATGAATCACAAAACCTACCTTTGAGGCAGTCGTTGACAAGTACACCGTGGACAGGCCTTCAGACACCGACCGACGCAAAAGGGCAAATCAGTCAATACATCCGCCGCGTGTTTGAAGACAGCAAGGGCAATTTTTGGTTTGGAACCAATGGCGAAGGCGTATGCCTCAAGAATCAGAATTCGATTACGTTTTTTTCGATCAATGAAGGTTTCGCGGGTTGCTGTGTGCGAGGTATCTTGGAGGATGACAAGGGTGACGTTTGGTTTGCCACCGACGGTGGTGTTTCCCGCTACGACGGTACGTCTTTCACAAATTATGCAACAAATGATGGGTTGAGCGATAATGATACGTGGAGTATTTGCCGAGACCGAAAAGGCAATATTTGGGTGGGGACCATGGGTGGCCTCTGTTGTTACAACCCAGTGGCCGCAGCGATTCCTGGTGCCAAAATGTTCAGTGCCATCCCCTTGCCGGCAGCCGATATTGCGCAACCAGATTCCCGATTCACAAAGGATTTGGTTTGGGCGATAGCCGAGGATAGACAGGGCAATATCTGGTTTGGCACCGATGGTGTGGGTGTGCGGAAATATGATGGTAAGACGTTCACGACAATTACGGAAAAGGATGGCTTGGCTGGCAACAATGTCGGCTGCATACTTGAGGATCATGCGGGCAATATGTGGTTTGGCACGCGAGAAGCAGGACTGAGTCGGTACGATGGGCATACCTGGAAGACATTCACGCAAGAGGACGGTCTGTGTTACAATTTTGTGTGGACTTTGATACAGGACGTGGCGGGGAATATTTGGATCGGCACCGCTGGCGGTGGCGCTTGCATGTACGATGGCAAAACCTTTGCTAGTTTTTCAGCAGTAGATGGCTTGTCCAACCGCCATGTACAAAGCATATTTCAAGACAAAAATGGCAAGCTTTGGTTTGGCACATCGGGCGGACTTTTTCGTTTGGAAGGGATCACCTTTGTCAATATCATGAAGGAAGGGCCTTGGTGATAGCGGGGCTGCTTCCTCCTAGCAATTTGACGCACAGAACTCGCCAAGAATCACTCTCAGGATTCAATTTCAATCATTCCCCTCAGGCACAGCCACCAAATGGTATGCATGCATAACAAAATTTGAATCCATTCGTAAACCTGCTCATTGTTTCACTAAACATCAGAAATTATGCAACCAGGAAGTTTTGACTCACACACAAATAGCTGGAATTTTCTTGTTTGGGCCGGATTTGTGATCTCTTTGGGAGCGACGATCGTCGGACTAGTCGTCGCGCCCTTGATGATCTGGGCTAAGGCCTTTTTGGGTTTGGGCATCCTCTTCATCACCGTTTCCTGCTTCAGCCTTGCAAAAACACTGCGGGATCAGCATGAGCAGCGCAAATTGGTGAACAGAATCTCGGAGGCGAAGACGGAAAGGTTGCTTTCTGAAGTGCGCGAGATGTGAGTTTTGGCAGGAATCAATGCACTCCGCGGGCATAAAGGCACCCGATTGGGCGTGGCTAGCGCGCACAGAACCTATTTGCGATAGGAAAAGCTCTTGCTGACAATCAGGTTTAGCGAATCTTTGTACCGACGCTGCGCATTCTTCCTATATTTGTTCAATATGGTAGAAAGGGCTCGTCGATCGGTGAAATCCCGAGCATTTTGGAGAATGATTGCTGTGGGCAGGGCT
>JANPHP010000040.1:0-2248 GCA_031424495.1 Bacteroidota bacterium
CCTCTGCAAAGTCAAAGAATTCCTCAAGGATCCATCGCGGCTTTTGCTGGGGATCTGAGGGACTAGAAATCAAGAATGGACCGCTGTCGAGAGATGGCGCAGGGCAATCGCATGAAAATTGCGAGCGGCGGCCTCTGGCCGTAAGCTGATCCGACACGAGCCTCCGGCGAGAATTGAAATGGGAAAATAGTACGCATTAACCTACGAAATTAGCTTCTCTCGCCAGAGGCTCGCGTCGGATAGCCCTGCGGCCAGAGGCCGCGGGCCGCAAATTGCTTTCATGCGATTGCCCTAAGGAACTACCCCGGCAAGAACGAGAGCAAAGTTGACACGCAGGCATTGATAGAACTTTCCGGACTTTGGCGATGAGAATTCAAACGGCGTGAATCAAACCTCGGGCTGCACCTTTCAAAGATAGCAAAAGGTGGTAATCATTGCTGCCACAGCAATTTGTGAATAGGCTTTTTCAAATTAGTACACCAATTTGATGCAGCGAAGTCCACCTACCTCCTAATCACCCTCCCCGTAAACGACAAATTCGCCTCCACCTGCTTGACATTGACCATATAAATCCCAGCCGGCAAATCCACCCCAACATTTCCATTGACGATCTTTTCCTGATAAACCAATTGCCCGAAGCAATTGTAAACGGATAGGTCCAACGCACCCTCAATCCCTTCAATTTTGAATGCATTTTCAAAGGGATTCGGATAGACTTTGATCTGGGATCCGAGGCCATTTTCGGCCATGCTGAGTGGAATTGAGCAAGTCGTTGGAACGGAGTCGGTCGTGTAAAAGCTGGAACAATTGCTGCAAAAAACACTCTTGAAGAAGCAGCTTGCCCGTTGCGCCCTGAATTTGCTGCTCGCATTCCGGAATATCCCGTGTCCTCCTGTGGTATCCACTGTAAGTTCACTGCAAATACTATTGGCTACCAACTCATTGTGGATGGCGCGGGATCCATTCAGCGTATATTGGGCGAAGGAATTGTCGGCATCGATCAATACCGTCGAATCCAGTTCCCCATGAAAGGCAACCGTGGGAAGCATTTCGTCGGGATCGACTTCGCTTGCAGTGACACCTCCCCAATTGTTAAAAATACCTTTGATGGAATAGGTATTCGTGAGGTTATTGCCGGAGGTGTAGAGATTCCCCAATTCAGCAGTAACGGCCGTGGCGTTGTACAACAAAGAGATGCTGTCCAGTTCAGAGGGATCGGCATAAACCATGCCCAGGGCCAGCAAGGATCCGGCGCTTTGTCCGCCCACAAACAGCCAATTGGTGTCCATTCTCACGGCATTGGCATTGTTGACCAAATATCTCAAGGCAGCATTTCCATCCTGAATCGCCCTGTATCTTGCTTTGTACTGACCATACTCCGTAAAGTCAAACCCGAGTCGATAATTGACCGAGGCGCAAACGAAACCCCTCAATGCCATGTGAATGCACAAATCCCGAATATCCCCCAGTTGTTTGTCGCCCGACGAAAAGCCGCCACCATGAAACAAAAGCATCAATGGACGCTGTGGAGACGTGTCCACGACCAACTTGGGATAGTAGAGGTCCATCAGCAAAGTATCCGGATTTCCCTGAAAGTCCAAGGCAATGCCGTATTGCACATTGGCAGCAATCGTAATGTCTGTCGAATCAAAGAATTGCACTTCGGTATAACGCGCGTCATTGGTGCAATACTGACTGTATGCCTTCCCGATGAGAATGAAGAAAATTGCGAGAACGATAGCTATTTTATTTTTCATCATATAATTTCTTTTTGGTGGCATTCTCCACCCTGCTTCCCGCAACGCGTTTCACAAAACCTTCCAAATCCAGCTGATTGATGAATCGCATCCTTCATATCTCCAGCCAATCTACAAAATTTCCGAATCCCAACAAGCCCAACCACCTGAATCTCTATTGCACCACAAGCTTCCTAAATCCAGCTCCATCGCTAGATCAAACGTCACCAGATGGAGATGCCGCGCATCATGGAGCAAGCAAGGCCAACCTTGGGAACGGGAATGTCTAAAGTGCGGGCTGAATGAGGATCGGAATCAGCGGCTTCGCTTCGCAGCTTAGGGACACGGAATCGTGGGCCCGTGAGGGGCGTATTTTATATGCTTATCGGCTACTTTGCCAGTAAGGACGCATAAGGTTTGTCATTTCGAGTGTCCATCCCGCAGCTGCTGCGGGACCTTTTGATCGAATGACAGCACCGCCATGTCACGGCGAGCGGAGTACAGCGGAATTG
>JANPHP010000041.1:0-10248 GCA_031424495.1 Bacteroidota bacterium
GCTGCCGAATGTGTACACGTGGACATGGAGGCGATGAGCCTGCCCAGCCAAGGCCGCGCATTCCTCGTGCAAAACCGCATGGCCCAAATCGCAGCTGCACTGGCAGGCGGCCAATCGATGGAGAGCCTCGGCACTGCTGCACCGATCAAGGACTTCAGGTGGGGCGAACCCAGCTACAACGACAGCTCGTTGCGTGGCGTGATCGTGCACGTGGACCATTTTGGCAATGCCATCACCAACGTGCAAAAGGATGCGTTCATGCAGATCAAAGGGGAACGCTCCTTTCAGATCTTCGTGCGCAACCTGCGCATACAGCGCATCGTGGGCTCTTATGGCGATGCCAGCAAGGGCGACTCGCTCGCCCTCTTCAGCGACAACGGCCACTTGGAAATCGCCATAAGAGAAGGTTCGGCGGCCAAACTGCTCGGCCTCAAAGTACAAGACATGATAACCATAGAGTTTTACGGATGATCAAGCGCGTCGTCAGAATGGAGTTTGCGCCCGACAAGGTGGATACCTTTTTGGAGCTGTTCAATGCAACCAAATCGCAGATCAGGCACTTCCCCGGCGTGCAACACTTGGAGCTGCACCGCGATCCCAGTAACCACAATGTATTCTTTACGTATTCGGTCTGGGACAACGAGGCTTCTCTGGAAGCCTACCGCGTGAGTCCCTTGTTTGAATCGGTCTGGAGCCGCACCAAAGTGCTTTTTACAGGTCGACCACAAGCGTTTTCATTGGAGCAGGTGATGGTAGTCGATTGATCTGCCGACAAAGCCGCCTTTGGTGGAAAACAATCAGGTTTTCCGCCTTACATTTGCTGATGTATTGACTATGAGACTCGTAACCGCGATGCGCGCACCACTCTTCATCTTCTTCTTAACTTTAGCTGCGTGTTTGACGAGCCTTGATAGCCATGCCCAGCATCCGGTAGCTTATGGCAGCCTTCAAGCAACAAGCCAAGTAGCAAGTTTCAAATTTGACAGCCTGGACCGCGCGATCGTGCGCCAAACGACTGCATCGTTTTATTCGCCTGAACCCGTAAGCCTTACCTTCGAAATTTTGGTCGATGCCGAGGGCCTCGTGAAATATGTGCGTGCACCTCGCCTCACAGCCGCGCAACAGGACCTGCGTCTTGCTTGCACATCTGCGCTCTATGACTTCGCCTTTGGTCCAGCGACGGCTGGCAAGCGCGAAACTTGGCTGAAGGCAACGATGGTCTGTGAGTGAGCTGCTGCGCTGCCCCCTGACTTTCCCATCAATGACCTCCCTCCTTTACGCATTCTACAATCCACCACAATTTGTGATTGTGTTGATCCTCAATTTTCTCCCAAACTTTGGAGGGGGTCAAGGTAGTGTACCCTTGCATGGCTTGGAAATATGATT
The DNA here is from genome assembly GCA_031424495.1 of Bacteroidota bacterium. Classification (GTDB taxonomy): domain Bacteria; phylum Bacteroidota; class Bacteroidia; order J057; family JADKCL01; genus JADKCL01. Next base: position 1,387 of record JANPHP010000041.1, read on the forward strand.
GCAATTTCACTCAATGAGAATGCGGGGAGTAAATAGCAAGCTACGATTGCTAGTCGGGCCGTCGTGGCCACCACAAGCGGCTTGACACAAAAGACTAGTCCATCGAGGGCAATCGCAGGGTTGCTACATTGATCATTCACAATGGCTTGGCGCCTTTTGAATGCAGTTTTGATTCAAACAAGACCCATCGATCAAAATATTTTCCAAAAGGCGCTTGATTTCAGCTTTCAATTCTCTTCAAAACACTGATATTGCTGACATGTGGTTGGATGATCACTGAAGTACAAGCAAATGCCAAGAATTGCATGAAATGGTACAAATCCAATTTGGGTATATCAAATACCCAAAAACTAAATAGCCCTCACCCTCAAGACGCTGCCATTTCCAACAAGGTGCATTCGTCTGCCAACAACACGATCTGAACTTCCTATAAGGAAACGAGAAAAACGTATAATCAATCCGGTCGAGGCGGCCCCTACATTTACCATAATATCACGAGACACTGTATAGATATGGTACATATAATTGCTCATTCATCCAAGGTTACCTTCCACCGCAAGGCAGGAAAATCATCCAGAAAAAAATCTATGGGGGATGATGATCCTGACTTGGAGAGCGGGGGAATACCATTCTGAATCTTCGCTCTCTGTCATTGAAGATCAGCATATTGAACCCTATTTTTTTCACAAAGTCACTTATCACTTAAAATCATGTATCGATCACAAATTCTACCCAGCCGATTTTTGTTCATTTTATTTGCCCTCGCTGCTTGCAATATTACATTCGCCCAATCCTTCAGCGGAATACCTAAGCGTAGGCAGGCGGAACCATTGCGTATCTCATCGAATCACGCAGGCATGCTGCCTCAGATCGAGCAGGCGCAGGCCGCTGCGCTGCTGGACGATCATGAAGCTAGCACCACGACAGACCGCACCTTGTCTGGGGAAGTCGAAGACTTGCATGCAAAAGCCAACCGCGAAAAGGTTACGGTTAGCTGGAAATCGACGGATGAAACAAGCATCCTACGTTTCATGGTCGAGCGCACGGTCGACGGGAATCTGTTCACGCCGATCGGCAGCGTCGCCGCAAGTGGGTCGCCTGCCGCTGCAAATAACTATTCACTCGTTGATGCATCCCCGATCAATGGAAATGTATTTTATTGTCTCTATGCAATGGACGATACCGGCAAGAAAAAATGCATGGGAGCGGTAGAATCGCAGTTGGATGTCGCGCCCTATGTCAAACAATATTCCAATCCGGGATCACAGGCGCAAGCCATCGTCGAAGTCAATTACTTGACTGGGGAGACGGTCGATTGGCAACTGATCGACACGCAGGGAAATTTGGCATTGTCTGCTGACAATGAGCAGGTCCGGGATGGCCATCTTATGCTGCGCCTGATGGATTACAAATCCTTGAAAAGTGGGATCTACATTTTGTGCATCCAAGACCAAGAAACGAGGTTTACGCACAAAATGGTCTTGCAAGATTAAATTTCAGGCCTCAAATACCATGGTCAACGGCGCGCACGTGCAACTTTCCTGCAGCGCAGGAAAGGAATCTCAACTCGCTGAATGAATATTTTCAACGCCTAAAATGAATGCAATATGCCCAAGATTTTCAAATATGCTGTCCTGCTGATCCTGCTCTTTTGGTTGATCGGAATGCTCACCTTGAAGACAGGTGGGATCATTCACCTATTCCTGGCGATTGGCGTTTATGGGGCCATACTTGCCTACACTTCTGAGCGGAAATGGAAAAAACTGCTTGTGGAAGGCAATGAATCCACGACGGGGATTTCCATGGTACCATCCAAGCTCTCACAATTGGATCAACCAATCCAGCAGGGAATGCCTTGGTTATCAGATTATGTATTGGTGAGCACGGCACCCAATACCGGGCGGCAGATGCAGCAAGCCACTGAAAATCAAGATTGGTCAGCAACTAACTTGCGGTCAAGCACGCAAGGTGATTCGGGCAAATCTGCCTCGGCAGCAGGAGCCTCGTTTTCACGCAGTGAAAGCCTGATGTTATGCCTTCTCCATTGCTGCTTGGGATCACTGTTGCGGAATTCGAAAAATGCTACCTATCAATATTATGGTTTTTTGTTGCATTCCTATTGGATGGGGCAGTCGAGGGCTTCCAAACTTGCGTCTATCGACGCAAGCTCTACTGAGCCGCTGCACCTGACGGCGAATGCCAGCATAAAAAGCCTTCAAAATACCCCCACAAGCGGCGGTACAGCACGCGCATGGCAGCAAATCAGGCAGCAAATTACTGGCCCGCGCATGATCATGATGCGCAACGGCTGCAATGTCGTTTTGTACAGAGCATTGCTCCCAAGTGCTGCAACATCGTTTGTGAATACATCACGATATTTTCACAGCGTTCCTACACAGCATCGCTTCCAGCCCAGCTGCTCACCAAGCGAGGACATCCATCCTACATCTGCAAAACAACCCCTTTTCGTGGCGGTCAAGGCACGAAAATACATCCAAGGCCTGGGAATTCGGCCTCAAGGCGATCCATTGAAGGCTGGGCCGCAACTCATCAAGCGGGCGTGAACGGCCTTCGCGCACAATAAATGCAGGCGGATGCAGCACTTGAGGAAATGGTGGGGAATCAGCGGTCCTTGACTTCACAACAGCTTGATTGTGTGATGCATAATTATTGATCGGTTCTCATGAATTCAATAGCGAATCGAAAACAGATGTAAACAATTGCTCGCACAATATCCTCACCTTTGCATCATCGAATCCACAATATGACGCAGCAGCCTACACCGTGTAAGGCGCTCTAGATAAGCCAATTGATTCGAAGCCATTGGCACTCGTTCTTCATGTAATTTTCGATAGCAGCATTTTGGCAGGCGGTGATGCAGCATCATCACCGCCTGAGCTACTGCTCCAGGACTTAAAATTTACCGCAGATACCGCCGTCAGTACCCACTCAATCACTGATGACGTAAACTGCCGCTCCGCAAGCGTAATGGGATGTGCAACGATCAGGTCGCCGCAAGCTGCCGGCTGAGACGACCATGCCATCACCCAAGACCTTGCGCGCATTTGCCACACCACCGCATGCACCTTGTGCGTGCTTCAATATCAACACTATGAAAGCATTTTTGATCGCACTTTTATGTACCCTCCTAGGGATCGCAACAGCGCAGGCCCAAGTGCCACAAGTCTTCCATTGCCAGATGCCGGGGGACTACCTCGTCAATGAGGAATTGTGCTTCACTTTTGACGTGGCCGAAAACCTCAATGTCGGCTTTGGTCCCTATTTGCGGATCATGCTCCCGCCGGGCGTGCAACTGCACAGCGCCGCTTTTGGCAATGGATCCACGCTCGCGCTGGTCGATACATCTGCCGGCACGCCGCTCAAGGATCCCTATCTCAACAGCGGCACGCTCGCCGACTCGGTGAGCCTGCCCACGGGTTGGACCTTTTGGATACTTACCTATCCCGTCGGTTCGGTGAGTGCAGGCGGTGTCTCTCTGGTCACTGTGATGTGCTTTTTGATGGATCCCGCACAGGTCACCATCGGTCAGCCACTGGAGATAAGGTTGCAACCGGGCTATATTTATGGCGGCACCCCGACGGGCTCCACAGGCCCTACCCTGGGCCCCTTGTGGACAGGACTTATCACGCCCGAACTCTACTATTACAAAAAAACCTCTGGTCCGCTGCCCCGCCATGACCGAACGCCAGGCCCGGATTGGCCACTCATCTACAACCTCACGCTCAATATTGCGAATGCGCAGTCGCTCACGAATATTGTGTTTCAAGACGACCTGCCCGATAGCCTCATGTTCATGCCCGGCTCGCTCACCTACCCCACGGGCTGCGTAGCCAATACGAGCGGGATCATTCCCGGTGTGGCAGGCGGCAATTTCTCGGTGACCTGCCCGAGTGGAATCGGCACACTTTCAGACAGTGATATGCGGGTATCGTATGCAGGCTACCCTACCAATGTGCTCGACGAGTCGATCGGCGGCGGCGCCTGCGACGAATACAAAATCATCAATCTGAGCACCGTCGTGACCGACCAAGGTCCCTTGCGCCAAAGCACAGATACTGTCAAGGTCTACAATGTGACCTTTCAACACGATGCATTCCCCCCCTTCATTGTGCCGGGCTCCATCGTGGACAATACCATCAAAATTCAAATCTCGGACTATATCGCGGCCATGGACTCCTTTTTGATGGTGGTCACGGTGCGCGACGGACTCGATTTCATCGGCAATAGCACACTGGACGGCGTGCCGGTGTTGCCCTTGAGTATCCAAAACAACTATCCCACGACGGGCGAGACGACAGTGACCTACGACTTGGTCGCGCTGCGCGGCGGCATCATCTTGCCGGGCGACAGCCTGAAACTGATCTACCAAACCGTGGTGCGGCAGACCTATCAAGCGACCGGCGCGCAGGTGCTGGCGCGTGACATATTGATTTCAGACGCTGTGGGACACTACCATCTGGTGGACGAAGCCCCCGGCACCGCAGGTTGTGACTACGGCTACCGTGCATTTGTGTCGGTGATCCCCAACAGCATCACCAAAGAGGTCATCGGCGGCACAAACTATGTGCCCGGCCAAAACATCGTCTACCGATTGCGGATGATTTTGCCCTCTGGCGACGCCAACAACGTCATATTCTCTGATTTCCTACCGATCCCGATCCACAATGTCAGCGCCATGAATCTCACGTGGGGCGGGCCGAATATTACGGCAGGGCCAAACCATTACATGGGGGCCCCCGTGCCCATCATCAGCATCGACTCTGCCACCAATGCCCTGATCTTGAGCTTTGGGAATGTGGCTTCTGGTGTGTCGCCCGAAACCCTTGAGGTCTATATATCCGTTCCGGTGAGTACGTTGCCCTTTGCGAATGGACTCATCCACTCCAATTTCGTGCAGGTTTCATCTGACAATACTGACCTGAGCACAGTCGCTGCACTGCAGCTCACGCAAATCTGGGTCGGCTCACCGATGCTCAGTGTGACCAAAGGCGTCTCGGCGATCGACAATCCACAAAGCATATTGACGGCCCCCAACTCATTTCCCGTCAACAGCGACGGCGTGAATGTAGATGCGAGCGATACCGTGCATTTTGTCTCCACGATCATCAATATCGGCGGTGCACAAGCTTTTAACGTGAAGGTCGTGGACCCCGTGCCCATGAACTTCTCTGGCTGCCAATTGCAAAGCGTGACCAATGGCGCTGGCAATCCCTATCCCCATTCCGGCAACCTCTTCACAGCCCCGAATGATACTTTGGTGATCGACTCCATGGCGGCTATCGGCCCTGACTCCATCGCTTTTGTAAACTATACCTGCGAGGTGACCACAACAGCCATCCCATGGCAGATGATCACCAATACGGTGGCGATAGCCTGGGCCTCGTCTACGAGTCAGGATTCATTGTTTGATTGGAAACGCGACAGTGCATTTGTGCGCGTCGGGGTGCCATTCCTCACCAAAACGATACGTGCCATCGCCCCGGGTCATGCGCACCAAAGTGGCAAGGCCCATGTGGGTGAGGTCGTACAGTACGTAGCGACCTTCACGGTCCCCGAGGGCGTCTCTGACTCGCTCATCTTGCGCGACCAAATGGGCAGTGGCCTCGCTTTTGCAGGCATCGACTCCATCGTGGCCTCCACCATCGACTTGATCGGAAGCCTGGGACCGATCGCCAATCTCACTGCAACCGTGGACAGCCTAGGCTTCGGTGCCGTGAACCGCGATCGTGTATTGGTTTTCAGGATGGGCTCGATCACCAACAAAAACACCGACAACGGGGTGGCCGAGCAAATCAAGATCTACTACAAAGCGAGGGTGCTCAATACCCTTGGCAACGTGCGCGGCACGACCCTGCCCAATGACATATCGCTGAGTTGGCTGATGGTGAATAATGGACTCACACAAACTGTTTATGCCACCGCCCCACTCGTGCGTGTGGTGGAGCCGACGCTCACGCTGAATCAACAATTTCTGTCGAGCAGCGTCGCGCCCGGTGACTCTGTATTGCTCACACTCACCCTCGCCCATGCAGCGCTCTCCAATGCCAATGCCTACGATGTCATGCTCACGGATACCTTGCCGATGGGAATGAATTTTGTAGCCAATTCGAATTCAGGTACCTGCTCGAGTACATTCTCGGTGCAGGGTGGCGTCGTGACCGCAAGCTGGGACAGCTTGCAACTCGGCACCACTTGCCAAATCACATTCAAGGTCGCTGTGGACAATGCCTACCCTGCTTGTAGCGACTTGGTGCACCGCCCCAAGCTCTTGTGGGAAAGCGTCTATGATCCACTGCAAGCTGCATTGTCCAATTGTCCGCTCAATCCTTATTGCGTGGAGCGCACCGGCGTGGCCACTGCCCCTGGGCAACTGAACAATTATGTTACGCAAAGCGTGGACACCTTACACGTCGGTGTTGCCTTTGCGGGCATCACCCAAATCACTGGCAATACGCCCATCTGCCTCGGCAATCCGCTGGAGCTCAATTGCACACCCTTTATCGGGAGCAATGTCACCTATATCTGGAGTACGCCACAAGGTCTCGACACGACGACCTCGCCACAATTGATCATTTCGCCAGCGACACCTGCAGATTCTGGATATTATGGGGTAACCGTCAGCGTGGGTGGATGCCTGTCGCAGCCGTCCAATGCCTTCTTGGCAATGGTCGTGGCCAACCCACAGGTATTCACCACGGGCAACGGCATATTGTGTGCCGGTGGCGACCAACAACTCGGCGCGGTGGCGCTGCCTGCTGGTAACTACAACTACCTCTGGAATGGCCCGAATGGTTACATTTCCAATGCACAAAATCCGCTGCTCACAAACGTGACGCCCGCAATGGCTGGCAACTATACTGTGCAAGTGAGTGGCGGCGGCTGCACATCCAATTGGTCTGCACCCGTGACGCTGCAAGTGCTGCCCCGTCCTGTCGTCACCGTTCTCAACGATACCCTGGCATGCTCTTATGGCATCGTGGATTTGGTGGTGAATGCGACTGCCGTTTCAGGCGTGGGTCCGTTCTCCTTTTACTGGACAGGTCCGGGCGGATTTGCGTCTACGATGGAGGATGCGATCATTCCGAATGCGATGGAGATGCATGAAGGCAATTATATTGTGACCATGACCGACTCCATGGGCTGCACCTCGCTACCCATGACTGCGGTGGTCGATATTCAAGATGCTCCGCAGACGCCTGTCATCACGCAACAGGGCCCATTGTGCCCGGGTGACCAACTCACGCTGGTGACTACGCCCTACGCTGGCGGCAGTGTCTCCTATTTCTGGGTGACCCCCAATGGCCCATTCACCACTGCTGTGCCCTCGCTCAATTTTCCATCTGTCGACACGAGCAACTCCGGCTTGTATGCCGTGGTGGCCACGATCGACGGGTGTCAGACGCTGATGTCGGCGCTGAGTACGGTGGTCGTGCAAGCTGCGCCCGTGAATCCGATGCCTAGCTACAGCTATGGGAATCCTTTGAATTGCGCAGGTGATACGCTGTGGTTGAGCGCCGTCGGCGACACGAGCCACACCTTCCTCTGGACGGGCCCCAATGGCTTCACAGGCAATGGTCCACGTGTATTCGTGCCCAATGCCGACCCTGCTTACAACGGCAGCTATCAAGTCACCGTGACCAATGGCAACTGCACACAGGTCGCATCGGTGACCATGAACAGCCTATTGCCCTATCCCAATACACCCTTTATCATGCAACCCATAGCGGTATGTGAGGGTGACAACGTGCTGCTGCAAGCAAATGCCTATAGCACCAGCAACGTGAGTTTCATCTGGTCTACCCCCACAGGTGTGCAGACCACGGGTACGCCGAGCCTGGCCCTGCAACCCACCACCATGCTGGACTCGGGCAACTATTCATTGATGGTGAATGTGAGCGGCTGCAACTCGCTGCAAAGCGGTACGGTATCCCTCGACATCCACCCTGCGCCTACCCTGCCCCTCCTGTTCATGAATCAAGACACGCTCTGCGAAGGCGATACCTTGCTGCTGAGCACCCCCAATTTCCCAGGCGCAATCTATACTTGGTCTGGCCCCGCTGGCTTTGCCTCGGGTAACCAAAATCCACCTGCGATACCGGGTGTGGCGATGATGAACAATGGGGTGTTTGAGCTTTTTGTGGAATACCTGGGCTGCAGGTCAGGGATCGCTCGCGATACCGTGACCATCCTGGGCAGGCCCGCAGCGCCCACGCTCTATACATCGACACCCGCACTGTGTGCTGGTGATCCGATCGCGCTGAGCACGGGCGGCAGTTGCGCCGCAAACATCTGGGTGAGCCCGCAGGGCCTCAATGGTACGACCCTGAGCAACCCCAGCCAATACACCACTGGGAATAACACCCTGATCGCTGCCAGCGACACCGCCTACCTGCAAGGAAACTGGACAGCAATCTGTGTCGCGGCCAATGGTTGTTATTCCGCTCCCTCATCCCCCGTCTGGGTCGGCATTACACAAAGCCCCGCAACACCGTCGATCACCAATCCCGGGCCACACTGCCTCGGCAACACCTTGTCACTCGCCGGCTCGTCCAATGCACCCAATGCCAGCTACAACTGGGTAGGCCCCGACGCATTTGCCTACCAAGGTCAGTTTCCCACGATTTACAACGTCACCACTGCCAATGCGGGCAACTATGGCCTCGTGGTCACTGAAAACGGCTGCCCAAGCGACACCACTTGGATGCTGGTGGTGATCGATAGCGCGCCCCCCATGCCCACGCCGCTCAGCAATGGCTCGGCTTGCAGTGGCAGCGCATTGAACCTGCTCGCCAACACGACGGCTAGCTCCTATTACTGGATGGGCCCGAATGGCTTCGTGAG
>JANPHP010000042.1:0-3421 GCA_031424495.1 Bacteroidota bacterium
ACATCGTCCACCTGCGCGACAGTTGGGACGACTACCTGGAGTCGGCCACAAATGGCAACTTCACTTGGGCAAGGATTTTTGTGCATCTGTTGCAGGCACTGATCTGGGGTTTGCGGCAGTCTTTGGGCTTGTTTTACAGACTCATCAACCATTTTGAATCCAAACTTTCGCGTGAAATGGAGTTCAATGCAGACCTCGTTGCAGTCTCCGTAGCAGGCGCCGATGCGATCAGGCAGACGCTTTACAAGGTTCAGTATGGCGGATCAGCATTCAACGACACATTTGAAAATCTGGTATTGCTGGCCCAACAAGGCATTTTCACGGACGATATTTATTTGCATCATGCAAACATGATCGCGCGTCGCCTGCAAGAAAATCCGGTTCCAAGCACCGATCAGCTTTTCGAGCCAGATGACAACAATGAGTTGCCGCTCATGTATGCTAGCCACCCCTCCAATTACCTGCGGGAGCAAAACATTTTGAAATACAAACTTAGCGCTGAATCCAATCCGCAATCGGCTTGGGAATTGTTTCAAAGTTCCTACGCGATCAAGGAAACGCTGAACAACCACCTAAACGACAATTTGCTCGGCATGCGCCTTGGCCAGAAAGCGTTACCGGCAGTCGAAGTGTACTTGCAGGAGGAACGCGACGCGCAGCAAATGCCAGAGCGCTACAAATTGCTCTACGAGCTGCACATTCCAACCCAAACCAAGGTCAATCAAGACCCTCACCGAGGGCTCTCTTCTCGCCCAAGCAAATCTGAAATTGAAACGATTTGGGAGACCATTGCATTGCCAGAAGGACGCAAAATCCATCGCTTACACGATGAATGGAAGGCCTTGGCTCCCTTGCTCAATGGCGAAAAGCGGCTGAAAAAAATCATCTTTCGTGGCAGGGAATTTCAAGAAGCTGAAATCGCAGAAATCTCCAAAAGATTGATGGATGACATCAACAAACAGTATGAAAGGCTGGAGGAGGTGGCGCAGATTTGGTATGCCGTGGTGCGTCAAATGGCCTTGAATCTACCGTCTCAGCGGCTGCAAGAATATGATGCACGTTGGGCGCAACATGGCGTGCTGTCTGAGATGTTTCGCAACCTCGGCAACGCCGTCGATCAGGTGAGCAAAGTGGTGGAGAAAGCCACTGCGCGTCCCGACCTTTCTGAAAAATTTACGCAACAGCTCGAAGACGACCTCGAAAACTGCCACAAAATCTACCTCCTCGTGATGCGACGCGCCGCAGACGTGCAGCTGCTGCCGATGGTGCACGTGGAAGCAGGCAAGCCACTAGAACCAATGCTGCAAAGCGCCGTCACGACGATCCTCGAGGGCAAACGCCTCACCGAGAGCTGGGTGAATGAATTTATGGCCTTGCTCCAACGCACGATTCCCATCGTCCAAAACCTGCATGCAAAAAATCTACTGCCGCTCTTGGTTTTGTGCGAGGCTATTGAAAATGAATACTTAGCAATGATCGGTGATGAGCATGCAGCAGACGCGGGAGCAGGGCAATTTTCGTGATCTGGGGTGGGATGAAGGATTCTGCGAATGTTGCTGGAAATTTCCGCCCCCAGGCATTCATGCGGCTTCAAAATGATGACCTACACGCGGATTAATTTGCGATTGAAATCCATCATCATTATTTTTCAATATGAGGCTCACACTACAAGAGGAAAAGCTAAGATCAGAGCTAATCGAACGGCTTCGGGCAATCGAAAATTCAGACCTTTTGGAAGTGGTGAGATCTATTCTCTGTCGCAATGAACCGAAACAAGATTTTTGGAATGAGCTTTCCACTCAGCAACAAGTCATGGTGAGGAAAGGAATGGCGGAATTAGAGGCTGGCAAGGGTATTGCCGCCGAGGAGGTGCTTCATAAATTGAAGAGGTGAGTTATTTGATCAATAATTCAAGAACTCGATCCCCCCTACTTCTGCCGCGCCTTCCCCTGAAACAACAATTTCACATGCGGGTCCAAAACGACCTTTGAAGGCAATACAGCAAGGGGGAATGTCACCTTTTGTGATTTGGTTTTCATGTCCACACTCCATTCGCCTAGCGGCTTACCATCGGCATCCAAAGCTGTGATTTCCAAGGGGAATTCATAAGCCTCACTTGTTTGTGTTTGGGAAATCGTGAGCGTAATCTCCTTTTTGCCCTTCTTCCAAGCCCAAACGACATCCAAATCAGGAAATCCCGGCCGATACAACCATTGCTTGAAAAAGGAATCAAGATGCTGCCCACTCGTGCTTTCCATCACCGCTTGCAGGTCTTCGGAGAGTGCATTCCCAAATTGATAGCGGGCATAATAGGCGCGTATGCTTTTGAAAAACAGGTCATTGCCCAGCTTGCAGCGCAGCATATGCAATACCCAGCCGCCTTTTTGGTAGCTGTTCACATTGAGCAGCTGATTCAAGTCCTGAATGCGGGGATCGACGATTGCAAGCTTGGTGAATGTCCCCGAACCCAATATTGCGCTGCGGTCGGCGGCCATGCGCTTCTGGAATGCAGGGATGCCATATTTGCTCTCGAAATACAGATGCGTCCAATAGGTCGCAAAACCCTCGCTGAGCCAAATATGATACCAATTGGCTTCTGAGGCCGAGTTGCCAAACCATTGGTGGGCGATTTCATGCGCCATCAAAGCCTCGCAGGAGCCGTCGCCCGTGACCGAATTGTCGGCATAGAAGATGCAAGATGCATTTTCCATGCCGCCGTAGCGGGTGCGCGATTGCACATTGGCGAGCTTGTCCCAGGGATAGATGCCGACATTGGTGACATACCATTGCAAGATTTCCTTGCCTTGGGCATAGTCGTGAAAACCTGCGGTTTCATCGGCGGCAAAAACCCAAGTGCTTACTGGAATTCCGCCCACCAAACCGACATCTTGCAATGCAAAATCGGCTGCTCCAAAGACCATGACCTTGGTCGGCAGCGGCTCTTCATTGTGCCAATGGCTGATTTGCTGCCCATTGGGCGCTACGCGCTGCGCTTCCAGCTTGCCATTGGCGACAATCTCGTAATGCGCGGGCGCGATCACCGTGAAGTCGACCGTCGCCTTGTCGCTCGGATGGTCGACCGTGGGCAACCAATGGTGAGCCCGATTGGGCCAATTGTCCCCAAAAAAGCTGCGACCGTCGCGCTTGTTTTCCGAAATGATGAGCCCATCCGCCGGGATGCCCTCGTAGGCGATCTCAAGCTCGATCACACTGCCCTTGGGCTGCGTCCCTCCCAGCTGAATGTCAAGCGATTCGCCCTGATGCACAAAGGTATAGGCTCCGCCCGCGAGGGCATGGATGTCGCGCACCTGCATTCCCTTGCCCCCATCGCCCACCGCCACCAAATCCAAGACTATATGCGCCGCAGGCTGCAAAAGCTCCAATTTCAGCGTCGCCTTTCCATAAATCCTGTCGCTGCTAT
>JANPHP010000043.1:0-16768 GCA_031424495.1 Bacteroidota bacterium
CGTCGCCCGACAGCTCGATCCCGAACATCCCAACTATTGGAAATCCCGAGGGTATGCAGATCGACCTACCAATCGGTTGGAAATCTTGGAAAGTGAAACCAAGAAAGGAGGGCAAAATGGCAAATGAGAAGCCCAAGCCCAACGATGATCGGTCGAACGTCCAGAATCCCAACAACCCTGCCCATGAAGCGGATCGCATAAACCGCGAGAAGCAACAGCATGTGGAAAAGGGTGGGGCCAAAAAGCCGTAGGGTAGTTCGAAATTCATCCTTTCAGGACCTTGCCGATGGCTGGGTCCTGGAGGCGTTTCAATCAGTCGGATTTAACGCTACACGTATCGAATTGGGGTGATTTCATCTCTTTCATTCTGATCGACATCAATGGTACTTCCTTGAAGTACGTTTGGAGAGATGGGAACGTGGCTGAAAAGCTGTGCGCTTTTGAGGACTATCTCTTCTCTGGATGGGGGAAAGTAACCTTGAACATCTCAAAAATCCTGTGCAATTTTGACATATTGCTAAAATATATAGAATTATTTTCTCAGCGATGTACTTTTCAAATGAGAACTTGGATGACCTGATGCACTCAGTCTTGGAGGAGCTGCTCAAACGACCAATGGCTGTTAAGGCACGGCGTGGAGAATTCAGCGAGATCATTGGCGCAATGCTTCACCTGAGCAATCCACGGTCAAGGCTCAGTAAGTCGAGAGGAAGGGGAAAAATCTTTAGTGCAATTGGTGAGTATCTTTGGTACATGGCAGGCTCTAATTCCTTGGAATTCATCGCTTACTACCTGCCGAGATATGCTGATGAATCAGAAGACGGCTTGACGATACATGGTGCATACGGCCCTCGGCTGTACAGGATGCACGGCAAAATTAACCAATTGGACAAGGTAATAGCTTTGCTTCGAGAAAATCCAACAAGCCGCAGAGCTGTAATACAACTATTTGATGCAAAGGATATTGCTGGAGAGTACAAGGAAATTCCTTGTACCTGCACTCTGCAATTCTTGATTCGCGACGACCGCATGAATCTGGTAGTAAACATGCGCTCCAACGATGCCAATCTGGGATTGCCCCATGATGTCTTCGCATTCACGATGCTGCAGGAGATCATGGCAAGGGCGTTGGGTGTGGAGGTTGGGGAGTATTGGCATTCCGTTGGTAGTCTACACCTCTATGAAAAGGATAAGAAAGCGGCGCAGTCATACCTTGACGAAGGCTTTATGTCAACGCAAGGCCCAATGCCATCAATGCCGTTGGGTGATCCCTGGCAGTCAATCAGAGAACTTCTGAAGCTTGAACACTCGATTAGAACCGGAGAGGTGTTGAGATTGGAGTCCTCGCAGTTGCCTGACTACTGGCTGGATTTGGCAAAGCTATTACATATACATGCCTTAGAAAAGGCAAAGAATTTTGATGCGGCAGAACCTTGGATCGCCGAATTCAAGGATTCGGTTTACGAAATGTACCTTCAACGGAAAGTGGAAGGGGTTGAGAAGAAAAAAGGAAAACAGCTATGATCGGAGAACTTCAAGAATTGGTAAACAACCTAAGCGGCAATACCTTCAAAGGGTCGGCTGTGATTGACTGGGGCAGTCCTGTTCCTTCGTTTGGGGACTTGAGCGAAAGCAAGGTTGCAACGATTGGCCTTAATCCTAGCAATCGCGAGTTTGTAGATGTCGCTGGAAATGAGCTAAGTGGAAAAGATCGCAGGTTTCATACGTTACACTCATTGAAGATTGGCCATTGGGCAGAGGTCACCGACACCCACCTAGAAGAAATATGGGAGAGTTGCAGAGACTATTTCCATCGGAACCCCTATGATGGCTGGTTTCGCAGACTTGATTATATCATATCAGGGATCAGCACCTCCTATTATTCTGAAGATATGAAAGCCTGCCACCTTGACATCGTGCCTTATGCGACCGACTGCAAATGGGGAGAACTGAGCAACGAACAAAAACAAAGGCTACTACTCAGTGTTGGAGATACCCTTGGAATGCTATTGAAAAATTCACCCGTCGAACTGATCGTCTTGAATGGCAAGGCCGTCATAGAGCATTTCGAAGATGTTTCAGGTGTCCGATTGGACAAGAGCGTGATGCCAGATTGGACACTTCCGAGAAGGACAGGCAGTGGCGTAGCTGGATACGCCTATTCAGGCAGCTTAGAACGGTTCGCCGAAATTGAACTTGGGCGTAGCATCAAGGTTGTCGGGTACAATCACAACATTCAAAGTAGCTTCGGGGTCACAAAGGAGGTAATGACCGAAATTCGAAATTGGGTCACAAAAGTCGGTGCCGAGTGCTTATGAGTCCGCAGTCCCAGCATGAACTTACGGCAGAGGTCGTTGAGAAGCTCAGGGTCTATGGGCAGCGACATTTGTTTTCTGGCATTGCTGAAGAGACTATGCTGGTTTGTCTCGCACAACAAATCAAAGACAGCGTCCGCCGGATCAGGTACATCGATGCGATCAATGCCCGCAAACACGATGAGACAGTTAAGGATCCGCTAAGCGAAGCGTTCGATCCGTACAAAGCAGCTGTTCTTTGTCTCAAACAGGGAAATCTGGATGAGGCCTGCTGGCTGATATTTCTGGCTACACATTTTGGGAAACACTTGAAAACCAAATGGAAACTGTTTCAAGCAGTTTATGGAGCAGTCGACTTGAGCCATTTTTGGGATTGGGAGCATGTTTCACAAGATATAGAAGGCTTTAAGGCTTGGCTGATTCAAAATGAAGAGGGCATTGTCAAGAGCGGCTCTTACGGGAATCACAGAAAGTATGAAAGTGCGAAGGCTAGCGCGAATCGTGGGATAGGAGGTGTTGTTGAAAGCTACTTGACTTGGGTTGGTGCATCACGGTCCCATGCCCAGAAGATAGAACTTGAGCGTGCTGGCAGCTCTCCAAGAGAATCCTTTGCAAGGCTCTACTTTTCGATGCGAAACCTAACCTCGTTTGGGAGAACGGCTAAGTTCGATTACTTGACCATGATCGGAAAGCTCGGATTGGCTCCAATCGAGCCAGGAAGCTTATTTTTGGATGGTGCAACGGGGCCGTTGAGTGGGGTAGGGCTGCTTCTTGGTCATGAAGTGAAAAGAGCAGAACAAATCAGCCGAGCAGAGAAAGCGCTCAACAAGTTAGAGTCGTATTTGGGTTACAAGTTTGGGATGCAGGTGCTTGAGGATGCGCTTTGCAATTGGCAAAAAAGCCCAGATTCGTATCAGCGGTTCAGGGGATGATCGGCATAAAAGGTTCCATTTTCTCCCACGAAAATTTCCTCTTTAGCGACCTAAAACCGCTGTGTGAGATACGTCCAAGGTGCTGAAGTTGTCCAACCACGATGCCAGGGCTAGTGCCTACTGCACAAGCGAAAGAAATAATGTGGTCTTGCGTTGTTGGCAATATACTCAGTTCGGCTTGATGCTCGGTTGGGATCAATAGTTCACTGGCAAAAGCATTTGCTTGCTGTTCTTCTTCCGTATCTTGAAACTCTGCGTCGCTAATCTCAACCCTAGCTGTTTCGAGACTATGCAAAATCAGGTGGCCCGCTTCATGGAAGAAAGTAAACCAAAACTGATCATCTGTCTGGTAACGATTGCTCAACAGGATCATAGCCCGCCCCGTCGAAAGAAACTTGGTTGCCCCACTTGCTGGACAACCAGTAGGCGTAGGCACAATCGCAAGTGAAACGCCGCATTTCCCACATGCCTCAAGCAGCTTTGGTAGAAATTTCTCTGGCGAACTAATTCGGGTAAGTGATCTGATTTCAGTCAAGGTTTGCACGAAAAGCTCCTTGTCCCAAGTTGAGATTTCTCGTGCGCTTGCGACTCGCTCTCCTTGGCGCAACCAAGCTGCCGCTGAGGCGTGCTTGGTTACAAAGCTGGGTGACCTTCGGAACGCTACTTGTGGGATGAATCCCCTATACTGATCCCGCCAACTCTGGAAATCGCGGACACCGAAGAAATCAAGACAGGCTTGGAGCAAGTCCTTTGATGTATCGATCCATCCCTTTTGCTTCATGTCCTTGATCGGCAACTCTGCAAGCCAAGCCTTGCTCAAACGGGCAAGGTCTTCGCGGTAGTCATGCTCCCTAGTCATCCAGAACTTTGATGGGCCACCAAGCGCTTGCTCAAGGAGCGTGGCAAGTGCCTCGTCTATCGATTCTTCGCCGACCAGCAATGCATTCACAAAATCGGAAGACCTCCCAATCCCACCTGCAAAATCCTGAATCTCGATGCCTCGCTCTTCAAGCAAGTCCTTGATCGTATCGCCAGGCACAGAAACCCAATTGGGAGCAAACTGCTGGGTATTACTCATATTCTCTTCCAATTTTCACAATCTGAACATCAAATACCTTCGACCAATCTACCGACACTGCTTCCGCAGCACCTCGCTTTTCATGGCGTGAAACAAAGACCAGTCGGTACTCAATCGCAAAGCTAACCACCATTGCTGGCCGATCCTGATAGATCGTCGCCCTTGGGTGGCCAACCAGTAGGTCGGTTGCGTAGGACGCTGCCCTCAAATCGGCTATCCGCGATTTCAACTTTCTTGCTACCTCTACTCCCAACTGCTCAAGGGCACAATCTGCGCTTTCGCAGAGATTTCTTAGGGCTATACTTTGAAAGGCCAAATTCAAAACCTGCTTTGCGAATAAATGAACCTGCTTTGCCCTAAATGAAGGCTTGATGCAATGATCGCTAAAATTCTTGGGGGGAGGGAATGGAGTTCTCGACAGGGGGATGTGTATAACGCGGGTGAGACTTATGATCTAGGATTCGGTGCTGCTGGTTCAGAATAAGCGTAAGAATGATAAAAATCCTTATTCCATTGGGTATCAAAAGCAAAGGCCTAGAACTACATAGTGCCTTTGGGAATGGTGGGAACATGATTGGGAATTTCTACCAGTGACTATGATGATATTGTCATTGTTGGGGCTTCATCTGTGAATATTGGTAAGTCAACATCAAATTAAAACGTTGCCCAAACCAGATGCATGAACTCACAAGCCAATATATCATGCCATATCTCATTAGCCATCAAGCCATTTCTCCAAATAAGGAGTCAAGGGAAATTGAAAATGGAAATGAAGTGCCTCGAATAGATGGCGAAGTTGATTTTCCCATTTAGCATTCTCAAAATAGCTTTTTGATTTCTTCTCCCAATGCTCTTGTGCTCTAAAAATTTTCCGATCCGATTCAAATTTTCGATTCCAAAAAGAAACGAAATAGGGCAAAATCGAAAAAATATACGACCCTCGACTAAGAGGTTTGATGTGAGTTTCAAGTAGCTCAATGATTGATGCATGAAGCATCACAGAATCTTTGGTTGGCAATACCTCAGCAGCAAGAAGATGCCTGATAACATAACAATATTTCGAATAGGAACTAGTATCCTGACTGTCATGAATACGTACACTTTCAACTGTTACTTTATCCAAAGTAAATAAATCTAAAACTTCATAAAACCTTTGGAGGTGCTTATCAAACTCAGATTCTGATAGAACATCCTTTAACCAATCTTCTAGGAATCTAAGCTCAGTTTTCAAAATCGCCATATCCCCAGCGGCATTGCTCAACAAGTGAAAAATCGCAGGTACGATAAATGTGCAATACAAGGTCTCGACAAAATCTGGTTCATGAGTCGTGTGGCTACGTTCTAATACTTTGCGAGGAAGTTCATGGTCAACTTGCTGTGCAAGGTTCTCATTATTGAAAAGTTTGAGAAGAAAATCGTGAATTTCAATTAACAATCTTAGAGCCTCTGCGAACTTCTGATCAATGACTAAATATGGAAGACTATTTGAAGCAAGAAGGAAGTATGGATTAACACTGCTTTCCTTAGAAAAATCTCTCAATCTTAATGCCCATTTCTTGGAAATCTTAAAATCATTTGATGCTTCGAAAAAATCCAAAAGCATATAACATGCCATAAATCGCCTTTGTGCGAAATAGAATTCTCCCAAATTGGCTGGAATCGGCATGAAATACATTCCTCCGTTTGGTTCATCGTAAGGTTCGCCTTTCCAATCAAGCTCTGGAGGCTTTCCTGTTAAAAGAGATTTGCCATAATAATTAAAAGAATGGCTAAGGCGTACAAGAGTGATCTTCCAATTGTCATCAAGATTCTGAATCTCAAAGATTGTTTCAAATCCAATCTCTAGAATCCGAATGGCCTTTTCTCTTTTGCCTACTTTCCAATACGCAGTTCCAATCTCACCATAGTATTTTACTACATCTAATTCCGTCGTTTCTTTGCTTTGCTGGGCAGCTTCCTTCGCTTTTATCATGTAGTTAAGGCTTGCCTCAGGGTTTTCATTTGTAAGAAGGCGGGAAGCAATATAAAATGAGTATCGCTTTTCATCAAAAATGCCAGAAACGTTTAGATCGACTGCTTCCAAAATAAGTGGCCTTGCTTCATCATCGGCTTGGATAAAATACAACGCACGTCCGAGCGTATCTAATAAAGTGAATCGATAGTTTTCATTGTCTTCATATTTTTCATATATCCTTTCAAAGTGTTGCTTTCCTGCATCCGTTCGCTTTAGTATTTCAACCAAAATTGAAATTGATACTATCGCCGCTTTAACCTCCATGATTTCCAATCCATTTTCTGCGGCTTTCTGTTGAATAATCGAGAGTTTTTCTAAAGCCTCTTCCCAGTTTTTGTCATTAGAAGGAATCGAGTTATAGTATAGCAGAATTCCCATTGGGAACATTAAGCAGCTCAGGTCTGCGATCTCAGATTCTTGCAACCGCTTTCTTTGGGCAGGGTTTAATCGCTCAAATGCTTGCCAAAATTCTACGATGCTTCCTGATTTTCTAGCATTAGCAATGAAAATAAAAACGACTTCTTCTAATCGCTTTTTTTCAAGAAGTTCATATGAGATGTAGTCAAAAAAATCACTTTCAAAGGCTTTCAAAAGGTACTTCGTATTCTCTTCCTCCCCCGTTAACGCTGCCAACAAGGAATAGGCTATTCCAAGTTTTAATTTCGATTGTTCTCCTTCCAGAACCAGTTCTTGTAAATCACCTATTAAGAATGGTAGTGCCTCCTTATCGTCAAGAGCGACCATGATTTGAATTTGGTGTAGTCGAATAATAATTCGTTTTTCTATGGATATTTCGTTGGGAAGTTTTACTCGAAGCCAAATAAAATGAAGCCCCCATTCGGTCATTGGCTCAAGATTTTCAAGCATATCGCGTAGCGCAATGATGAGTACAAATCCTGCAAGCTCAAAATCTTTTGCTCGTGTAAAATACTGAATCGAACACCAAGCCTCGAATGGCGAAAACATCTTCTTATTCAAGATTCGAACGCCTAATGCACGATTCATCCGTTCCAATGCAACAGATCCCAGGTCACTGATTTTTAATGTAGTAATTACAGGAGATACTTGATAGTGGCTTTCAGTTTCTTGCACCCAAACTCCTAGCAATGGCCGCAATTTTGCTTTAATTTGTGGGATTACTGGATCAATGTTCGCGAGGTAATCAATGATTATACTGTCAATGGGCTCAAACGGTATTGCCAGTCGATACAACAAATCTCTTTGCTGATCAGTAAACCTGTGATCAATGACTCTTTTAAATGCCTCCTCTTTTAGATTGTTTCCATATTCTCCGGAGTAGATTTGCTTAAGTAGATCGAGGTCGAATTGCCAAGACTTGGATTGAATGTGGTCCACTATTGCCACTGCAATTGCCCAATTGCCTTTTGAAAGACTGAAAACGAGCTGCTTCCAGTCTTCAATTTTAGGGCAGTCGTGCTTGGAGAGCAGCGCTTCAACTTCCAATTCGGAAATCGAAGGCGCTTCTACCAAACAAGGAGTCGTTGCAAGGTGACTGCTACCCAACCCAATTGATAGCTTTGATTGGCCCACTGATACAACTCGTGCCCCACCTTTAATAATGCAATCGATTAGCCCAATAATAGTTGCGAGTTCTTCCGTTTGTATTTCTGTGTTTCGGATTTCATCAAAAACGAAGCAAGTGCCTTCAAATCGTTGCCTTATAGTGCTTTCGATCAATGATGGATTTGCGTGACCACTAAGTCCAATCCTCGAAACTAGTTGTGTATAAAGAAACCCAACTAGGTCACCCTTTGAGATTGAAAACAATTTGATGTATTCAACTTGTTCTGATTGCTTTTTAGCAAGTTGAATAGCTAATGTCGATTTTCCAGTCAAGGTGCCACCATAGATATGAATCCACGGATTACTTTGGAATTGGTTGGTGATCGCCTCTAAGGCCTCGCTACGATGTACTTGTTCTTGGTTAGCATCGAGCTGGCCCCTGGATAGAACATGGCTTCCATATTCAACAATTGGATTGAAGCCCTGATATTCTGCGATTCCCTTGACTTCATCCCGCAAGGGAGTTAGAAGACCTTTGATATCTTTCCGAAAGTCTCGGGAGTCCGAAATGAATTGGTCAACTTTTTTATCCAACAGAAATATTCGCTCCTGATAATTTTCAAGAATTGCTAATTTTCGGAGCTTTTTGTCTCCCTTTACCTTTGAAATAAACTTTCGGCAAAAGTCCTCGCGTTGTTTTTTTGTAGGCTTAAGATAATTCGGATCATTCTTAATCGCTAGGTGGTATTTGTCTTCATCCTTCCCAAAGAGTACAAACTTGAATAATTCATCGATGATTTTTTGTGAGTTGTAGAAAGGGGCCTTTCCATTCGCTTCTTGAATGGGATTTTCCTTCTGGAACTCATTGATGGTTTCTGCAATAAGCCTACTAAGCCTATTTCGATAGGTCGATTTCTTTAAGAATCCTGCGATTCTCCCATATCCTTCTTCCTTGATAAGAGCCTTTGCAAGAGTATCCGCAACATACCCTATCACGATTCCTACTGTTATTGGTTCAGCCATACCTTCTACTTATTACTTTTATTCCCTACTGACAAACTCATCCGTCTCAAAACTTCGACAGCCTTCGGCTTCGTGCCTACCTCAGCCCAGCCTCCATTTCCTCAACATGCATCGCATGACTCCTGGCCAGCACCACGATCCCCTACTTTTTCCTCTGGATGGCTTTAGTCTTCACACAAAACTAGCCAGAAGTACCTTCGAATGGAAAAGATTCGGAGAAAGCCAAGATTCATGAGCATACGACTTTGCAGCAGTTATCCAGCCCAAATGTATGTACTTTGTATGTACCACCAACAAAAAAAGAGGCATTTACTTTCGTAAATGCCTCACCTTCAGGCTCCTCTTCTTGGACTTGAACCAAGGACCTACTGATTAACAGTCAGCCGCTCTAACCAACTGAGCTAAAGAGGAATTTTGAAGAACGTCTCTCCTTTGAAAAAGAGAGTACAAAAGTAGCAGGTTCCTCCGGAACGCGCAAGCTTTTGATTGAAAAAATCCAATTATTTTTTGTCTTTGCATGCAAGGAGCATGTTTTCAGGGACTTAAAGTTTTGGGGCGTTTGTGTTCGGCACCTGCAATCGGTGTGGGATCGTATTTGCAGCCTGGTTCAAAGGAGCTTTTTGTCGGTCTTGCGCATTTTGGGTACCTTGCAGGCTGAAAATAATGCGTCTGTTATGAAGTTTAGGGCCATTTGCACGGATATCGACGGTACGCTCCTCAATGCGGAGCGAGAACTCTCCTTCAAAACGCTGGAGGTGCTGCGCCGTGCCAAAGGACGGTTGCCACTGATCTTGGCTTCGTCGCGCATGCCCGCTGCGATGCGCCACCTCCAAGCCGAGCTGGAGATCTTGGATGCGCCGCTCATTTGCTACAACGGCGGATACGTGATTCAATATGCCCCTGGTACCGACGACCATCAGGTCATGCATTCGACGTTTATCGCGCTGGATGTCTGCAAGGCCATCTTCGCGCTGGCGCAGGGCACGCAGGTGCACGTGAGCCTCTACCACGCCGATGAGTGGTATGTGCCCGCACAAGACTTTTGGGCCGATCGTGAAGCCAACAATACCAAGGTCAAGCCCACGGTGGCGGATTTCAATGCGGTTTTTGCCGACTGGGAAGCGCGCGGCATCGGTGCGCACAAAGTGATGTGCATGGGGCCGGCCGAGGAGGTCGAGGCCATCGAACAACACCTTGCCACGCACTTTGGCACTTCTCTCAACCTCTACCGCTCCAAACCGACCTACCTGGAGATCGCGGATCGCAGCATTTCCAAACGCACTGCGCTAGAACTGTTGCTCAGGGATTTGTATGATTTTGAATTCGCAGACATGGTCGCTTTTGGCGACAACTACAACGATATCGAGATGCTGCAAGCTGCGGGCCTGGGCGTCGCCGTCGGCAATGCCAAAGACGAAGTGAAGGCCATCAGCAATTGGGTCGCGGCCGCTGGCAAGGAAGACGGCGTCGCACACACCGTCGAGCGCCTGCTCGCCGGCGAGGACCCCGCCAATTGGTAGAACCTGTCCCGCCTATCCGACGGGACAAGGTGATCGAATTCCGGCCGCGGGCGGCGTATGCAAATACAAATGCCGCGCTATCCGTTTACGGGGCAAATATCACCTGTTCATTTACCTAGCTCTTCCCCCAAAAAAGCCAAGACCACAGCTCACGCTGCGGCCTTGGAAACAGAAAAGTGGGACTGTTGAATAATCCTATGCTATTGGATCACAAGCTTTTGGATAAGTTGCTTGCCATCACATTCGCAACGCAAGGTGTAGACGCCGGGTGCGAGGCTGGATAAGTCGAGCTGCGTACGCAGATCACGCATATCATCCGTGCCCAAGCCTTCATGGATGCCAATCCGCCCCTGTGCATCATACACCACGAGATTTGCAATTCCTCTCACATTCGTAAGTGCGACATTCAACTGCCCGCCATTGCTGACACTCAGCGGATTGGGCCATGCCTGCATCGTCAAGTCGGTCGTTCCTTCGAGCCTGACTGATCTGACCTCGGTGCTGGTAAATCCGCCCGCGTCATTGGCTTGGCGAATGCGGTAATAGACTGTGCCAGATCCGGGTGTCGGGTCTTGCAGGTGGTAGGCATGGCTTTGTTGCCCGCCCTCGGGCTCGACTTGGGCCACGGTCGCAAAGTCGATTCCGTTTTTGCTGCGCTCAATTTGGTAGGGCTGAGCTGCGTTTTCTGTAGCCACCGTCCAATCCAAATCGACGGCGGTGCCCAGTGCTGCTGCTTCAAACGACTGGAATTCAATTGGAAGCGGTTCATCGGGAATGAAGAAAAATGCGTAGTCCAAGATACCTACGCCATTGCAGTTGCCGTCCATGACTGTGCCGACGATGGGATCAGGCGCACCTGCCCAGTAGAAATCGAGTCCGTCGGGGCCATCGTTGAACCAAATCTGCAAGCCATCAACGCTCACCGTTGCGAGGCCCGTAGCTGCGACATAGAGGAAGGTATAGATATGGAATACATTCTCCTCCAGCAAATAACCCGTATTGTAAGGGCCAAAATCGATGAAGCCTCCCGCGCCATCATCCGTGCGGTAGCGCACATGAAGAAAGCCGCCCGTTTGGTAGAAACTCGTGCCGCCACGCACAAAAAAATCAGATCGGGTTTCCAGGTTGCGAAACCGAAAGGTCATGCCCATCGAAGGCTGGTCAAAAATGTTGCCAGTGTTCGGGATGGTCATGTCGATGCCTTTGACGCCGCCACAATTGTTGCCAATGAAGACGGCACTGCCATCGCTGACCACGTCGGAATCCATTGAGATCGCGTTGGGGCCGATCGAGGCGTCGGTGAAGGTTGCGGTGTTGTAATCGAACCGACTAAACGTCACTTGAGCTGTAAGCAGATTGCAAGTGGAAGCCGAGAGAACGATGAGGAACAGCGAAAAGCGTATTACTTTTTTCATGGCCGAACTCCTTATAAAATTTAGTTTCCTAACAATTACCGAATCGAAGATGGCAGGTAAAAAGGGGCTTTCAATTTCGAAATAGAGCGGTTTACCGACAGGCTAAAATTAGAAGTGAGGCAAATAGTTCGAAACTTGAAATTTCGATATTTCGATGCAAATTGGCTAGGAATGGCCTGTTTCATGTTAATTTGCGCAAGATTGGACGTTTATATTCTGATGTTTTCTTGCATGGCTCAATCGTAGGGATTGTAAGCAATGGCAGATGATTCAGGGATGTGTCGTTTGGCTGTGTCGACCAGGGTCTGAAATCGCACAAGCAACCGGCGATGCCATTCGTTCACGAGAATCCTTGGGCCTACCAAGAAAATATACCATATTTGCAGCCTTTTACAGAAGCTCCAAAAACACGAGATCTATGAGTCTTTTGGTCGTCGGTTCGGTCGCATTTGATGCCATCGAAACCCCATTCGGGAAAACAGACAAAATCATAGGTGGCGCCGCCACTTATATCGCCTTGGCTTCCAGCTATTTTCACCACCCGATCAACCTCATTTCGGTGGTCGGCGGTGATTTTGGGCAGGACAATATCGACATGCTCAAGCGCCACGGGGTTGATACCCTGGGTTTGCAGGTAAAGCAGGATGAGAAATCCTTCTTTTGGAGCGGCCGCTACCACAATGACATGAATAGCCGCGACACGCTCGATACGCAGCTCAATGTGCTTGCCGATTTTGACCCGATTGTGCCCGAGGCCTATCAAAACTGCAACTACCTCATGTTGGGCAACCTTTCGCCCGATGTGCAGCGCCTCGTGCTTGAGCGCCTGCGCCGTCGCCCCAAGCTTGTCGTCATGGACACCATGAATTTCTGGATGCAGATAGCCATGGACAGCCTGCTCAAGACGATCGCTATGGTGGACGTGCTCACCATCAATGAAGAAGAAGCCCGCCAACTCACCGGCGAATATTCCCTACTCAAAGCTGCCCGCGCAGTCTTGAAAATGGGCCCCAAATACCTGGTCATCAAAAAGGGTGAGCATGGCGCCTTGTTATTCAACGGCAGCAGCGATGAAATTTTCTACGCGCCAGCGCTTCCTTTGGAGGAAGTTTTCGATCCGACCGGTGCTGGCGACTCGTTTGCAGGCGGCCTCATCGGCTACATGGCAAGCACAGACGACGTCACCTTTGGCAATTTGCGCAATGGTGTGATTGTCGGGAGTGCATTGGCATCGTTTACCGTTGAGAAATTTGGTCCCGAGCGCCTCGTCGACCTCAGCCGCAATGCCCTCGCAGACCGCATCAAATCATTCCGTCGCTTGACGCATTTTGATTTGGAGCTGTCGATCAACGGATAGGTCGCTGCGCGACTTACGGTTCGGGTTTACGGTACGGGTACGGGAGAGACTGTTCCGGTATAGGGTTCGGGAACGGGAGAATGCTGTGCTTGTGCTTTTTATGGAAACTCCGCTGGTGCATGGTTGCTGCAGCGGAGTTTTTATTTTGGGGGATTTGGGACTCCTTACATAGCGCACTTTGATTGTGGGCTAATTTTGCCTTCAAATGCTACGATAGCTTTCGCCCTTACAGGGCTGTGGTTTTCACGCGTGACTTGGAGCATAGGGCTTTGCCCTATGCTGATGGCTTGTGCCCCTACAGGGCTGTTGGGCGACGCTATAGCCCTTAAATTGTGTCCGGATGCTGATGGCTTTTGCCCTTGCGCGACTATTGGCCGCTGCTACCGCCCTGCAATTGTGTCGGAATGCTGATGGCTTTTGTCTTTGCAGAGCCATAGGCTGCTCCTATCGCACTGCAATTGAGTCCGGATGCTGATAGCTTTTGCCTTTGCAGAGCTATTGGCCGCTTCTACAGCCCTGTAAGGGCAAAAGCCATCAGCGATGGGCATAGCCCATCGCCTTCGTTACACACCACCGATAGCCCCGCAGGGGCGAAAGCAAAATAGTAGTTCTTGCAAGTCGTGCCCAGAGTGGTATCATTGGCCGTACCATTCTTAAGATGTATTCGATTTCAGGTTGTACGATCAATGCCTATGGCGGCCACTTTCAGGGACAGGTCTTGCGTTGTTCGTTTTTTGGGGGACTGGAGATTTTGTGGATGCTTTTTGTTAAGTGTTTATCCAAATCATTGGCCTTCGATGGATACAGAATACGTTTATTTTCAATGATTTGTATCCATAACTTGGCCTAATCCTAAACCAATGCACAACAGGGAACCAGTTTCCAAAAACAAGTTTCCCGTTCAATCCGCATCGAAATCTTCTGCCATTTATCCACGCTGAAATACGCATTCTCCCGCCTAGCATCCACCTCCTCATCCGCTTACCGCTCGCCGCGTTTGGCGGCTTCATAATCTGGCGTTTCCAAATATGCTTCAAAGCCATCGGGCACGCCTGTGAGGCCGATGCCGCGCACGTAGGCAGCCGCTGTCATGGAGTCGTAATGAATCAACGTTTTGGAGAATTGGAAGGTCTGGAACTGATTGAGCAAAATGAAGAATCCAAGGACTGCCAAGCCTAGGCGCTGCTGTAGTTGAGACCATTGCAAATCAGCAATTTTGCTCAGGAATGCGCCCATTCCCAACCCCAATAGAGGATAGAAGTCGATGAATGCACGGCCTCCAAAGCTGCCGCCATACCACCAACACCACCAGCAACTGATCACGTAAGTACTCGCGACGATGATGAGCGGCACGACAAAGGCAAATTCCCGCACCTTGCGGCGCAACAACAGCATTCCCAACAAACCCAAGGCCATCAGCGGACTGTAGATGAGCCAACCATTCCTAAAGCTGAAAAAGACCTTGCCAACCACGGGATTCGTCCAAAAAAAGTGCTCATCCCCATAAGAATAATAGAGCCAATGATCGGTGAGCAGGTGCCAATACCAGAGCTGTGGCAAAAAGGTGAGCAGCTGCACGAGCGGCAAAATCAGGAGCAAAACCCAATGCATCCGCCAAAATGCGATGCGCGCCTTGAGTGTAGCCCCATCGACGATGCCATACAGTACAGGCAAGCCCCACATCAAAATCAAAGTGGGCCTCACCAAGGTGATCACGCTGCACAGCACGGCCATCGCCAAGGCGTTTCGCCAGTTAGGCTTTTCATAAAAGCGTATCGTCGCCCAGAGCAGCCCGCTCACCAGCGCAAACAGGTAGACGTGGGGCATGGGACCCTGCCCCAGCGTGTAATAGTAGAGATTGGTGCCGAGCGGCAATACCAATAGGCAAATTGCGCTCACGCCTTCCCCAAAAAAGCGCAACAGCACCTTGCGAAGCCACCACAGCCCCAAAAGCAGATAAGCGACCGAGCTGAATTGGATCCAAAAATTGTAGGGTGGGGTATAGCCGTCGGGGGTGTAGCCGAGGAGGTAGGCGCTTGCATGGCCGAGTAGGAAAAACGGCGCGTAGATCCAACTGAGGCCCATCGTATATTTCTGCACCGGGCCGCAATCATCCTTCCAAATCACTCCCCACACCTTGTCGGCGTAGTAGTCGTTGCCGCTGGAATAGCGCATTTTGAGGTCGCCGTGCACGATGGCGGCTGGCAAATAGGCATAGTAGGAAATCACGTCGCCGTCGATGACCTTGCTGCGAAACCATCTGCCCCCGATGAAAAACATCAGCAGCGTCAACACGCCGACTACCGCGAGTGCCTTATAGGTATGACTGATGCTTCCAAGCTTCATTCTGTGCCAAAGTTAGTGGTTTCCACTTGCGGAAATGCTGGGCAAGGAGCATAGTTTTGGTGGCCCCCAAAATGCAAAAATTTTTACACGGTACTGTGATTGACCTTTTAATCGGCACTGAAAGAGGGGATATTGTTGCGGAATAGATACCACTGGTTCAAAGTTGTAATGCTCTGAAAATGAAAAAGACCATCTTCTTCTTGTCCATTCTCTCCTTGCTGCTTACTGCTTGCCAACCCGATGTCGAATCTTGCTTTACAGTTACGGTTTCCGAGCTTACGGCTACGTTCTCATCGGCTTGTTCCATCGAGGCCGTGACCTACAACTGGGAATTTGGGGACAGCGGCACCTCCACCGCTGCCAATCCCAGCCACACCTATGCTTTATCTGGTACCTACACCGTCACCTTATGGGTCGAAGACAACCAAGGGAATAGCAGTTCCTATTCTGCCCACGTGACCGTCGTGGGTTGCAGCGCATATTGTGAGAATGGCCAGTGTGTGAACAATGCCTGTGTTTGCGACCCTGGTTATGAAGGAGTTGATTGTTCAACAGCCATCAACGCCAAATTTGAAGGTAATTATTCGGGAACACAGACATGCACCGTTTCGGGTGCCGCCGGCCCTTACGCGGTCGATGTGAGTCCCAAAAGCGGAACTGTAGCGGAGGCTACCTTCGTGGGCTTATGGGAGGTTCCAGTTGCCGTGGTGACAGCTGTGGTCGGCAACTCAGGCGCGGATTTTACGATTGCGCGGCAGCCCATCGGTCCTAACTTCGATATTGAATCTACGATAGGCACCATTTCAGCCAACGGTTCGACGATTAACATTGACTATAAGATCTATCAGACTGGCGGCACAAGCATCCTAGATCATTGTACTGTGACGCTTACAAAATGAGTTGAGGCCATTTTGAGACGGAATTTCAAGCTGGTTAAGGTAAAAGCGTCCCGCAGCCGCTGCAGGATGAGGACTCGGGGTGCCAAATCGGGACAGGAAAGTTCCCGTGAGGCATATTACTCTAGGTTGCGAAGGTCTTCAAGATCTTTTGGCCTTCCGGCAGCAAGTTTGTTGATTTTGAGATCATTCAGCCCGATAAAATCGACCATGAGTCCATCAATTTCAGTTGAATTCTTGTTTGCGTATGCCTCTTCAAATTCCACCCCACTTATGCTTGTAAGTACATCAATTCTGAACGGGGGATATCCAATTTGTATGACTTGATTGTCCTTAGCGAAGTCTTCT
>JANPHP010000044.1:0-6356 GCA_031424495.1 Bacteroidota bacterium
AGGGTAGAGCCGATTTTCATTTCGCCGTAAGCTGATTCGCTTGCGGCATCGAGCAATTTGTGCGTCGGCAAGATGAGGTTTGCACGGCGGGCGATGAGTAGCCGCTCGGCGACGGGCACGCCCGCAGCATTCAGGCCCTCGATCTCGCGGCGCAAGATAATGGGATCGATCACGACACCGTTGCCGATGAGATTTTCCTTGCCATTGTGGAAAATTCCCGAGGGAATCAGGTGCAACACAAACTTCTTGCCATCAAAGATAATGGTGTGGCCCGCATTGGGGCCGCCTTGAAATCGGGCTACGACATCGTAGCGTGGTGCCAAAACATCGACAATTTTGCCTTTCCCTTCATCTCCCCACTGCAAACCTAGAAGTACATCTACCATTCGATTCTATTCTTTTGGTGCGAAATTAGGTGTTGGGGCGGCAAGATGTGGGCTGTTTTTTCAACATGTGAGATTTTGGCGGATGTGTTGGTGCGGAATTGGGGGATGGGCAAGATTCGACCTGTCTTTTGATGGCCGGGAACTGAGGCACAGCCAGATCATGGTTCATGTCCATTCGTGGAAAATAGCTTTCGCCCTTACAGGGCTGCGAATTTAACATGTGCTTCAGACGATGGGCTTTGCCCATCGCTAGTTGCTTGTGCCCTTACAGGGCTAGAATGCCGGCCAATTTGAACGCAGAGCGCTTCTTGAAAGTCTGCCTTCCCTATTATCCCCTTTTCGCCTATTTCAAATACTTGTCCAAAATCTCGGGGAGTTGCTTGGGCTGCAAGTCTTTGCAGATGATTTTGTGGTTGGCATCCATCACGTAGCATTCTGGTGTGATGTCCACATGGTATTTTTTGTAGAATTCGCTTTTGTATTGGGGGTCCCAGACGTTGTGAAAGGGTGTGATGCGGTATTTGGGGATGAATGCGCGCCACTCTTTTTCGTCGGTGCCAGTGCACAAGGCATACACGTCCAAGCCCTTGGCGTGGTATTGGTCGTAGAGCTTGCGCATGTCGGGCGACTGCTCCTGGCAATGCTCGCACTCATAATTGTAGATGAATAGTATCGTGATTGGGCTTTTGAGGTCATATAGCGATTCCTGAGCTCCTTGCAAATTGAAGCAGGTGATGTTTTGGCCAGTCTTGCCGATGAGGCTCGGGCGCATCTCATCCACCTCACGCCTGATCTCGACAAGTTCATCCTTGGTAGACCAAAATGCGTCCTTTTCAGTGAAATATTTGTCGACGACATGCACAAATGCCGATTCTAGCCCCATATTCTTGGGGGTATGGTACTCAATTGCGATCCAATTCACGATAAACTTAAATACTTCGCGGTTTACCCTGGACTTTTCGATGAGCAAATCGGCATATTTCACCACCGAGTCATGTACTTGTGGGGTGATTTGGGTCATGTAGGTATTGAGTTTGTTGAAAATGATGGGTGTTCGCAGCAAACGCTCGTCGTTGAGTGGGGTATTGTCCCAAAATTCGTTGCGGTACAGGTAAATGCGCTTCTCCTCATCGATGGAACCATCGGGACGCAAGACGTCGTGCAGTTCGGGATTTTGCCCGGCCAATTTGTAAATCGTGAAAAAGGCATCAGGATGCTTGGCTTTGTAGGTCTGCACGTGTTCGCGACGCTCTTTCACGAGCAGGTCCAGCTGTTGCGAGAGCATCTGCCTGCCAGGATCGTCAAGCTTCATCTGATTGTATTGCTGATCGAGTGGCTGAAACCGCGCCTGAAATCCTTGCTCCCAAGTGAGGTTTTGGTAAAGCAGCTCGTTGTCGAGCGAGCCTTCAACCTTGACCGATGAAAAGCCTGCCTTGGCATCGGCGGTGAATTTGAAAGTCTGATCGGTGTCGAGCAAGAATTGAAAGACGGAATTGCCTGGCAGGAGCAGGAAATACAATCCGCCGGGCAGCGCTGTGTCCCGCTTGAGGTGAATGCTGCCTCCTTTGATGAGCATGGAATCCACCAGATAATTGGTACTGCCGATGGTGCCGATGATTTTGGCGAGCGAGTCTGGAACATTGCTCAACTGAAAGCTGACGTCGATCGGCTCAGATTTCGGAGCCGCCTGCGTGCTGTCTAGTTTGCCCCCGACATCGCCTTCGGCTGCCTTACCACAACTCACAATCAACAGGGCAAAGCCTGCCAGCACTGCAAAATAGCTCCAAAACTTTTTCATCATTTCCTTGATTTCTCAGCCCAATACTACAAAAAAGCAGTGAATGCGGCTCAATGTTGGTGTTTATTCCTATGCTCGATCGTGATGCAATTGGATGCTATTGCGAACTCAAATCCTTTGCTTGCCGCCGCATAAAAAGTACATTTTACTTTACGGGATTAAGATACGGCTCCTTCGGAGCGTATGTTTTGGGCGTGTGGAATAGCCCCGCGCTGCCGCACCGGGCTACCGAAAGTCGGCCCGTCCCGGGCGAATATGCGGGTCAGTATGGTGCATTCCTTGCGACAATTTCTCAGTCAGAATACAAACCAAAAAGCCATCGGTGAAGATGGCTCTTGGTGGACTATAGCGCGTCGTTGGTGGTGTGGTGATTGCCTCGCTTGCGCGAGGCTGCCTTGGTCTATTTCGTGGAATGCTGGATTCATTCCGAGCACTCCGACACCAGAGGCGTCGTTTCGACAACCCTGTCCCGCTCGGTGGAGCGGGGGGGGGGGGCCGAATTGGTTCTACAAGATCCAGAACATGATGCCGACGTTGGCGAAGGCGCCTAGACCGGGGCGGTAGGTTTCGACCTGCTTTACAGGCACGAGCACGCCGACCTCGGCATTCACCTCCAAAACCCAGATTTTGATGCCCGCGCCGACGCCAGCGTCGGCGGCAAAGACACTCTCAACCTTGGTTTCGTCAAAATTGCCGCGCTGCATCGTCGCCCCCGCAAAAACATAAGGCCGCAAAAGCTTGGAGATCAAGCCATCTGCATAGTAGCGCGCATCAGCTTTGAGCACAATGGCATTGGTCATGATGCCTTTGTCGGTGCGGATGCGGTTGTAGGCGATGTCGCCCGAGGCCGCGAGGCGGGTGGGGCGCACGATCACCCGTGCACCAAAGCCGACCGGCGTGCCGATCACTGCTCCGATCGCCATAAACTGATTGCCTTTGTGCTTTTTCTTCTTCTTCTTTTTGCCAAATATGCTCTCAGCTGGGTTGCAGAAACAATTGCCCTCGGCACGCAATCCCGTCATGGCCAAGGCTTGCGTCGCAACAGGTTGGGCTTTCATTACGCTTCCCAAGCCGACCACGACGACACACAAAACCAATTTCAAAAGAGTCTTCATAATTCTAGCATGATTCAACTGATGCACCTCGATGCACGATCCATGCCAACTTCTACGGAGCTAGCTGCCCATCGTTGACGATTTGTTAGAAATCGTCGCATTCTCATTACAAATCGCCTGATGGTCATGAGATTCTATTTGTATTGAATTCGTTTTTTCGTATTTTGGAGAAACCATTTGTATCACCCATTAATCTAAACACAAGACATCCCATGAAGCCTTGTTTTCCATCCGTCTTCAAGTTCCCGAAAATCGCGGCCACCTTGGTCATGCTTTGTTTTTGCTGCCTGCAAGCTTGGACCCAAGCCCAAATCCATGTGCTCGACGAGATAGTCCTGCCTCCCGATTTGAACTATACCTTAAAATATTTCGACGGTCGTTATGTGGGGCTTGCAACAGCAGACAAGGAGGGTTCCCTCTGCGGCGGCATATCGGCCTGGATTGAAGTCGATCAACAGGGGGAGGTCCTCAAAATGATCCCCTTGCATGACAAAAAGGGAAAATCGGTCTATGCCCACAGCTTCTTTTTGCAGGATGACAAGCTTTACCTCCTGAAGGCACCGACGGGGCTGATGGTTTTTGACAGGGAAGGCATTTTCCAGAAGGAGATTGCATTGAAGATTCCCAAAGGCGAACTTGTTTCCATCCAATACTTAGGAGGCGAACTTTCGAGCGGCTCTGGAGCTAGCCTTCAATTGGCGACATTGGGTAGGTACAAATATTTCAAAGACCACCAAGATGCCATCAACTATGGCCTTACCGGGCCTATTTTTGGATCGTTTGACTTGCACGGCAACCTGATGCTGAATGCTGGCGGGCGCAGACCGCAAAGCATGATCGACCACCAGTGGCTGAGCAATTTCGCAAACGCCACGGCAGGCCCTGACGGCACGATTATTTGCGCATTCGAAACCCACGGCGAGCTCCAAATCTACCGTCCCGATGGGAAAATGATCGATTCCATTCCCGGCAAGCTGCTCTCCTACCCTGTCATCGACCCAACATTGGAACAATCTAAGAAGGAATTTCTCTATGAAATCGTCACCCACGACAGCTGGGGTGCGCCCATCTATCATGCCGGCAGCAATCGGCTCTTTCGTCCATTTTACAGCAGCCTGGACACGGCGATTTGCAATCCTTTGTTGCGGCAATCCGATTCCCGAGCACTCCTGAAGCTTTCGGGCGAGCGCGGTTACGAGCTCTGGGTGATGGATTATGCCTCCAAAATTTGGACGCACCGCATCCAATTGCCATTTCCCATCAACGGGATCATGCGTATTGAAGATGATGAAATGTGGATCAAAACTGGTCAGAAAATCGTTCACGTGCGGATGGAAACATCTGAAGGGTAGTCCTCGAACCCCCATCAAAGCCCATCCACAACATCCCACATCGTAAATCCGCTCGCATGTTGCAGGCGCGGAATGCAATGGCTGATACAATGCGGCCCTTGCTCGATGCCGATCCACTTGCGATCTGACTTCTGCGCCACAGCCGCCGTCGTTCCCGAACCCAAAAAGGCGTCGAGCACCCAATCGCCCGGCTTGGAACTGGCCGAAATCAGTGCGTGAATGAGTCCCTCTGGTTTGGGATAATCGAATGCAGCTGCGCCAAACAAGGATCTGCTCTCAGCTGCGGCATCTTCATAAGTCGGTAGGCCGTAATGGGCGATGCTGAGCAGGTTTTTCATGCGCTTGGGTTCGCCCCCGACCTTGATGTGGTTGGGGCGAAAGGGCAATTTGCTGATGCGCAAGGTGTCGCCCGATGCGATCACCGCATCGAGCTTGCGTTGGCTGTAGCGCCATTCGCCTTGGAGCCGGAAGGCGTCACGGTTGCGGCCATCGACGATGTGCACGTCGTCGAGCAAGGTGGTATGAATGCGCCCTTCACTCATGGGTTGGGCCGGCACCACTTGGTCGGGCATCGTGAAATGCACGCTGCCGGCAGGGTAATTCAGCACTTGAGGTGCATTCCCAGCATTGTTGATGGGGTATTTCTTGCCCACGGTCGTCGTGCCGTGGTAGAGCGGCTGAGCCTCGGTCTTGTCCTTGGCGTAGACGAGGATGTACTCGGTCACGGAAGCGAGGTGGGACAAGAAGGACGGCTTGCGTTTCTTTTCCCAAATCAGGTTGCCGATGAAATTGCGACGACCGAAAATATCGTCGCAAAGGATTTTGAGGTAGGCCATATTGGCCTCGTCGATGGAAACGAAGAAGTAGCCGCTTGGGCGCATGAGTGTGCGCATGGCCGCGATGCGTGGCGCCATCATGTCAAGCCAAGCCTGGTGAGCGAGGTCATCGGCATAGTGGGCAAATGAGTGGCCGGTGTTGTAGGGCGGATCAATGTAGACACATTGGACAGTGTCGGCATGCGTAGCTGCCAATGCATGCAAGGCCAGCAAATTGTCGCCGTGAATGAGCATATTTTGCGACAGACTGCTGCCGTGGCCCTGGTCCAAGAGGGGGGCCAAACGGGCAGCCAAGGGCTGCGCAACAGCAATTCTAGCAGTATTCTCGCGCATTTCCCAAAGCTCGCGCTTTACCACATGTGGATTTCCACCGATTTTGATCGCCGTCTTGGATAGTGGTCAGTGCATGAATGGGAAAATGCATGCTGTAAAGGACATGCGACGCCCAAGAAAACTTCCGAAAATCTGAAAGATCCACTTTTTGAGACAGAAAAGGCAGTGAAAAAAGCGTTGCGCATAGATTTTTGTTATGTATTTTAGTATCTTTGGGACTGAATTGTAAGGAATCCAAATGTACAGGGCTGTAAATAATGACAAAATTGGGAACCTCCTTGTTTATTTAGCAGGAAAGGTTCCCGACTTGGGGATAACCAAGCTTTCCAAGTTGATGTTCTTGATCGATGAACGTGCAGTAAAGGAAACGGGAGTACCCGTGACTTGGGTTCAATACGAGGCATGGCGACTAGGCCCAGTTCCCGCAGAAATCTACTTTCAGATCAAAAACAACGAAAATGTACTCGACAAGGGTCGTGAGCAAACCCTATCACAATTTGTGGATGCCTCCCCTAGCCAAATCAACACTTTTGACG
>JANPHP010000045.1:0-2735 GCA_031424495.1 Bacteroidota bacterium
GGCCCCGCCGCCGAAGCAAAGACCGTCATCATTTGAGCAATACCCTGGATTTGCCCAAGTTCGCCATGCCCATAGAGTTTGCCCCACACGGCAAAGAAAAGCAACGCAACCGCGCCGGAGGCAATTCCAAGCACGGCTCCATAAGTATATGCGTGCCATGTCTCTGTAGCGAACGGGAGCCCCGCGAGCGAAATCGCACTCAATCCAAGGCATGCCGCGAGCAATCGAGTAAGCGGCACGTAGTTGACCAGCCATCCAAAGAACAGTTTCGACGCTAACCCCACAAACGTACTCAGCGAAAGTATCTTGAAGTACAGCCCCGAATCAAACCCCCTTTCGCGGAAGATGTCTTGATTGAAGAGGGCAGTCCCAGCGTAAATCATCGCCCAAATTGAAATGGTAATACTGAACAGCCAGAACGCTGGAGTGCACAGTGCTTCGAACAAGGTGTACCCGTATGTCTCTCCTCGGTCCAGTCTATTTGCGTTTTCGTCAGGCAAGTTAGCCAACAGCGTTGAATCTCGACTCGGCAAAAACCAAGCCGTCATGGAGAACATGACCAGCGTTATGCCAACGAAGCCCCATACGACTCGCCAATCCAATCCCATCGTATTCAAAGCCCAGCCTACAAACCCAATGAGTAGCAAATGCATGGGCATCCCCAATATCGCATAGTAGGCCATAGCCATGCCCGTACGCTTAGGGGAATGTGAATTTGAAACAACGCTGATACTGACTACAGACAACGCCGCTTGTCCAAGGCCACGTGTTAGTAACAGTCCCGCAAACAGCACTGTTAAGCTGGTCGAAAAACTGAGCAACATCACGGACAGTCCGAGCAAAATCAGGTTGCCAAACAAAACCCATCGCTGCCCCACTCTGTCCAGCAGCCACCCAACGGGAATGCAGAACGATGCTCCAAGCAATGTCGCCCAAAAGCCGAGTGTAGCATAGAGGACACGTCCATCATTTGATTCGAGCCCTAAATCCTGTAGCAATGGTTCGGTGACCATTCCAAGACCGTGGGTTCTGCCTGGATAGGTTGCCGCCATAGCAATCGCACCAACGACAATCGATGTCCACGAATACGACCTGAGCAATTCAATCGCTTGGCGAGTCAAACGGCTATGCGAAGTCAGCGGCTTTTCCCGTGTGTTGGTGGTGCTAGACATGTTCGCTACTCAAAAACCAATCGATTTCGTTTTTCTTCCGGATACCTAGAGCGAATCCACTGATGAAACTCGCGGTAGTGTTGTTCAAATTGATTTCCGCCATCGGACAACGCGTTGTAGCTGATGAAATAGCCACGCCGAAATTGTTCGGATCGATTTGGTTCGGAATAGTGAGGCGCAAAGCACGAGAAGATTGCAATGTCGCCGGGTTCCAATTGCAATAGGATAGGCTCGGTGGTCATATCCGAATGTTGAAGTTGATGGTGCTGACCATCCTTTGGTGACAAATAGCCCGCGCGATGAAGTCCGGGGTAAACAGCCGTCGCGCCATCCGATTCCGTGAACGCATCCATCGCAACCAGGACGGTTAGAAAACTCTCTGGGAATCCAGGCCATCCGATCCAGTCTTGGTGAAGCGTCGCCCCTTCTACGCCTGGCGGCTTGAAGATCAATTTGTCCTTGAATAGGCAAGCCGGCTCGCCGTAGATACAACTCAGTCGTTGCAGAATCCGAGGATCGCTCGTCATTTTCTGAGCAACCGAAGAAATGTCAGAGATCGGGTCGAAGACCTCGAAGATGGGCTCCTTCGACACGACATGGTTTTTGAATCGCACTCGCAAGTTGTTCTCGTGAATGGTGCGTCCTCGTTCAGTGCAAACACGACTCACATCGTTGCTAAGAGATTGGATTTCAACCGGAGAGAACACTGAACGGACAATCAAGAATCCATCCCGCTGGTAAGAAGCGACTTCGTCGTCCGAGAGTGTATCACAAGAGTTAACAAGGCTAGTAGTCCTCACCGTTAACAACCTCCCCTCCCGATCGCGTGGCAATGGCTCGCCAGACCTGCAACTGAATGGACTCCGAAATAAAGCGAACGCTGCCATCGCAATAGCCTGTCACTACACCTCCGGTATGTCGACTTCTGGCCGTCGACAGCCCATGCCCAGCACTTCGTAGCACAGGATCCGAACCTGTGAAATTAGACACACAGTCCGGATTCGTTCGGTCATTTGGAACGTAATAGTGGTTGTAGCTTGTGCAACGTGGTTCTCCAGCGACCCACGTATACATCCTGCGTTGATTGAAATTCACTCGCAACGACGCAAAGCAGTTGGCATCGTTGGTTTCGACAGCAGGGTTGACGTACATCGTTTGCGGCTTGAGCTCCGCTCGCGAAGTGAGAGTTATCTTCTCGTCACCCTCACCGAGAAGCCTTTCTGAAACGCCGACCGTGTTGCTGGTTCCGTCTTTGATGTCTGTCATTCGGACTTTCGACTGAGCGTAGAAGACGCCATCGGCATCAAACGGTGACCCAAGCCAATTCGTTCGGCCAGTCGAAGTTCCTGAGCCCAAGCAAAAAGAGTAGTTTGTCGGACCAAAGTCCCCCGTTATCGCATAGGCATCGCGACAGACGCTTTGTCCAAGATCACTTGGGCAAAGGAATATTGGAACCTTGGAACGAACCGCATCCGGAGCTTGGATTCCATAAGGAGAGGTAAGTTGGTACATCGTCAGGTTCAGATCGATCGAGTTGTAAACGGCGGTTTGCTCGAGGTAGGG
>JANPHP010000046.1:0-5165 GCA_031424495.1 Bacteroidota bacterium
GATCGGCAGACCTGAGTCATGCATGGCAAAGATCATGTCTCGTTTGGTCTTCTCAACGAGAAACAACTTCTCCTGCTGCATATCTGCTACTTGCACCCATGAATCATCATAAGCATCCCGCTCTTTTTTGGTCCAAGTTTGTTGGTCGGCATCTAAGTAGGCGGTTTTCAGGCCCTCGTCATCGACATTGCTGGGGATGACATCCAAATTTTGGGCATTCTTGATGAAATAGGTCCACTTGTCCACCATCGTGACGAGCTCGTCTTCTTGCTTGTCAAACTTCTTTAATTCAATGAAGAAGTACTTGACGTCTTTCAAGAGGTTTTCGCCAGTCTCGGTGTCCACTGTTTGATGAGCAGAAAAATACTTGGGACTTTGCGTGAAATCAAAATCCACGATACCGATGAAGTAGGTCGGCCTCAGCAGGGGATAGTCGTCGCCACGATTGATCTGCGTGGAATAATCGCGGCTCACATAATACTGTACACGTTTGTCAAAGCCCACCTTTTCAGCGACTTGTAGTTCCACAATGAATTTGCGCCCCTCCTGGTCGGTGGCCCTCACATCAAGAATGCTGGTCTTGCCCGCCGGGACGGGCGGGAAAAGATAGGGATTTTCAACAGTAGCACTCACGACCCGATTGGATCCATCCATAAACAAAACCGCATTGAGAAACGAGATGAGCGTGACGGTCTTGTTGGCGTTGCCAAAGATTTTGTGGAATGCTACATCGTTTTTGACATCGACGAATTTCATCTTGTACACGTTCGGAATGGTAAAGATAGGGGTTTTTCCGATAAGGTTTGGTCGTGTGAATTTGATCCTGTAGTGTCTTTGCGGAGGTTGATGGCCCGTCAACCTGCTCATTTTCCTTCCCCCAAATCGCCAGCAAGGCCTGCGATGCCGCCCCCCAGCATTCCCCAAATTCTCAACAAATCTGCCA
This sequence comes from Bacteroidota bacterium, assembly GCA_031424495.1. Lineage (GTDB taxonomy): Bacteria > Bacteroidota > Bacteroidia > J057 > JADKCL01 > JADKCL01. Next base: position 944 of record JANPHP010000046.1, read on the forward strand.
TCGACTCAAGATAAGTCGCCGTGGCTCATGAACGCGCAGCGGTGATTGCTGGAGTAGGTACATTTGACCTTTGAGAAAAAAGCGTGGGCATGTGGCAAAGGTTCAAAATTTATGTACACAATCTGAAATTGCACTGGACAGATGTGGTGATCATGCTTGCTGTGATGGTGATCATGCTGCTCATGCTGCTCTGACGCAGCGACCGGTGTACAAGCAACCACTGCGGATTTCGAGAGATAATCGTTACCTTCATCGCTTGTGAAAAAGACGCTACAGCCCACCTGCCAAGGCCTCATGCTGTGCTGCGCGCTGCTGGTCAGCTTGTTGAGCGCCAATCTTTGTGCGCAAGGGCTCTCGAGTCGCAAGTTTTACTTCCAGCAATCCGGTGTGGCGCAGGGGTTATCAGATGGCCACATCGACGATGTGATGCGTGACCGTGAGGGCCGCTTGTGGTTGGCGACCTACAATGGTCTCAATTGCTTTGATGGGGTGCATTTCAAAACCTGGCAGGTCGATCCCAACGATGCGCGTGCCCTCAACAACTCGGTGGTGCAAGGATTGTGCGAGGATAGCGACGGCAATATCTGGATGACTACCGAGGTCGGCGTGAGCCGATATGACCATCACCGATTTTACAACTATACCATGGTCGACGCTGAAACCGGCGAAAAGGCGACTTTGTACAATTGGTCGGTGCAGACCACACATCATGGTGAAATCGTCGCCTGCGGCACAGGAGGCTTGTTTTTTTACGATGCAAAAGGCGACAGCTTTGTGCAGGCGATACCCAAGCGGCCCGATGGCATGCGCCTCTTCAGGGGTATTCACAAAAATAGCATGACCATCGACAGTGTGCGCAATGGTATCTGGCTCGGCACAGACAAGGGCGCTGCTTATTTTGACTTGGCGACGCGTAGCTATTCCAATTATCTATACAATCCCAAGGGCTGGCAGATTTTCAATGACCATGAAATTCACCCTGTCGTACTCGATCACCGTGGACAGGTCGTGTACCATGACGAGGTGCGGGCGACAATCGTCACTTGGAGCCCCGAGACCAATGACAGCACAGAACGCTCGACACATGGTTGGGCCGGCCACAAGCAGAGTTTTGCAAGCATTTATTACGATGCACAAGACAATATGTGGATCAGTACTTGGACGCCGCATGCCTACTTTCTGGAGGCTGGCACAGGCCGCGTATTCAAGATCGACCACAACCCCCAAGATGAATATGCCATCGCTGCCAACCTCTTCTGGGATGTCGTGGAGGATGCCGACGGCACTTTGTACTTTGGCACCACCAACGGCTTGAGCATCGCGAACCCGCAGCATTCGTTTTTTTCGATCGTGGAGTTTCCAGACGACGTGCACCACGCGAGCAATTACACCCACTCGGTATTCCTCAATGCAGACCATCAGAATCACTTGTGGTTCAGCCCATCTTACAACTTTTTACTGCGGTATGATCAGCAAACAAATCAATTTGAACGATTTGAAATTTTTGGGCATCCCGACCCCAACAACCCTGCTCGCAAGCGCATCTTTTCCATGGAGGTCACGGACGATTTGCTCTATTTTGGCACAACGGATGGCATTTACACATTTGACACGCATACGGAGCGATTCGCGCGTGACGCGCACCTGCCCGATTCCCTAGGCTTGGCAGGCAATTATGTGCTGAACATGAAGATCAATCGCCGCGACGAGCTATGGTGCTATGTCACAGATGCACGGCTTTTGCGGTACAATATCAAAACGCATGAATACCGCGTTTATAGGCACGACTCGACAGACGCACATAGCTTTACCAACAAGTTTCTGAACAATATATTTGAGGATGAGGCAGGGGAAATGTGGTTCAATTGTAATGAAGACGGCCTCTTGCGCTATGATCGGCAACAGGATCGATTTGAATACATGCCCAAAGCTCAGCGTGAGACTTTGGGACTCATGGTATCCTCTGCAATCGATCGGCAGGGCAATTTCTGGATCCTCAATACAACCGATGGCTTGCGGCATTTTGACCCTCATGCAGGCAAGCTGTTGCACGATTTTCCCAAGCAACAATTGAGTCACTATACTTATGGTGGCATGTTGTTGGATGGGGATCAGCGGCTGTGGCTCAGGTATTTCAATGAATACTCGACTTTGAATTTGCGGGATCTCACGGTCACCAATTTCAGCGTGAACCACGGCAACGCCAACAAACGCTTTGCCAATACATTTCGCGCGCTGCCCGATGGCCGCATCGCCTGTGAAAGCTTGGATGCACTGATCCTGTTTGACCCGACCTTGCGAAAACAAGCAGCACTGGTCGATCCGATTTTGATCAGTCACTTTACAGCTGGCGACAGCACCATCCTATTTTTGGATGGGGTCGACGTCATCAACCTGTCTTACTGGCAAAACTATTTTTCATTTGATTTTGGCAGCCTAGACTTGCTCAAAAGCGCTGAGCGCAATTGGCAATACCGGCTCGAAGGGTTTGACGCTGATTGGATCGACTGTGGCGATCGCCGCACCGCCTTTTATACCAATGTGCCTTCGGGCGAATATACCTTTCAGGTGCGGGTCAAGGATTACCAAGGGGTATGGCACATGGTTGCGCATCCGGCACATATTGCGATAGGTCAAGTATTTTACAAAACACTGGCCTTCAAGCTGGGTTTGATGGCGCTCATGCTGGTGATACTGGTCTTGTGGGGCCAAAGCCTCAAGCGACGCAACCGCAAGCGCGACTACGCGCGCGCCATCAGCTATTTTGCAAACTCATTGCATGGCAGCAATACCATCGCCGATATATTGTGGGACATCACCGACAATGTGATCACCCGCACCGACCTGGTAGATTGTGTGATCTACCTCGTCGATGAATCTGGACAATCGCTCGTCAAAGTTGCCGTCTACGGTGAAAAAAATGCCGAGCAATACAATATGGCCAATCCCTCAACCATACCGATGGGCGAGGGCGTCGTGGGCATCGCCGCACGCACGCAAATGGCCGAGATCGTGCCCGATACGCGCCTATACCCGTCCTATATTCCTAGTAAGCTGCAGGGCCTCTCAGAAATTGCGATCCCCATCATCCACGACGGCAAGACACTGGGCGTGATCGATGCCGAGCATCCGCGCAAAAACTTCTTCCAAAAACATCACCTAGAATTGCTCTCGACCATTGCCAGCATCTCGTCGAGCAAGATTGCGAGTGCGCAGCAGGCATCTGATATTTTGGAAAAAGAGCAGCGCCTGCGCGACCTGCAGACGCAGGTCTCCGAGACGCGGCAGCTCGCCCTGCGGGCACAGATGAATCCGCACTTCATCTTCAATTGCCTCAACAGCATCAACAGCTTCATCCTCGACAACGACAGCGATACCGCATCCACCTACCTCATCAAGTTTGCCCGGCTCATCCGGCTCATCCTCGAGAACTCCAACGACAAATACATCCCCCTACAAAGCGAACTCGCCGCCCTCAAGCTGTACATCGAGATGGAGTCTTTGCGCTTCTCCACCAAATTCACCTGGGCCATCGAGGTTGATGAGGAGGTTTCGAGCCACCAAATCATGGTGCCACCGCTCATTTTGCAACCCTTTGTCGAAAACGCAATATGGCACGGTCTGCTGCATCAGGATGCTCCGGGTGCGCTGTCTGTGTGCATCACACAGGTCGGGCATACCTTGCGCTGCATCATCGACGACGACGGCGTGGGCCGCGCCGCATCCGCCCGCTTCAAGGAGATGAGCCTCAACAAAAAACAAAGCCTGGGCATGAAGCTCACCGAGGAGCGCCTCGCGCTCATGAACGCGCAGGAAGACAAAAAATTTGCGCTCCACATCACCGACAAGTTGGGCTCCGACGGGGAGGCCCTCGGCACACGCGTCTGCATCGAAATGGAAATCTAAAACAACACCCATGATCACCTGCATCATCATCGACGACGAAAAAAACAGTATCCAAGCGCTGCAAAACCTGCTCAAGCGCCATTGCCCGCAGCTTGAGATTTTGGAAACCTGCGAGGGCGCCGAGCTCGGCTTAAATGCCATCCGCACGCATCAGCCGCAGGTGGTCTTTCTTGACATCGAGATGCCCCGCATGAACGGCTTCGACCTGCTCGACAAGCTTGGTCAGATCGATTTTCATGTCGTTTTCACCACCGCTTACAGTCAGTTTGCGATCAAGGCATTCCAGTACAGCGCCCTCAATTACCTGCTCAAACCC
>JANPHP010000047.1:0-3569 GCA_031424495.1 Bacteroidota bacterium
GTCATCAAGTTAAGGATTTAGCGTTTTCGGTTGAAAGCGCATAATTGCCATTTTCAGCTTGCAAAGTCCGAAGGACTTAAACGTGGATAGCCCCCGGTAGAACCGGGGGTTGAATGCGTTTTTTTAATTGTCAACCCCGAAGGGTGTTGAATGTGAATACAATCCAATATTTCACAAATCCAGATCAATGCGCCGCGGCGCATTGATCTGGATATGCTATTGCTGACCGTGGGTTTTACCCACGGCTATCCACGTTGAACGCGCCGCGGCGTGTTGAACGAAAGCACCAGGACGTGTGCGTTTTCCCTTAACTTAATGGCATTGAATGCTGATTCCGCAGAAGAAAATGCCCTTCTCCATCCCCGGTCACCCCTCCAAATACCCATAACAAATCAACCTTCCCTGCTTCTCTGGCCTGCCGCCTAGCGTGCCGGCGTAGTGCGAGAACTGACCTTCGTCGGCGCAGGTGTCCATGGGTTCGACGTGGATTTGATCCTTGCGCAGGCCGAGCGTGGTGCATTCGCCTAGGCAAAAACCTACCAAGTCGATGCCTACGCGGCCGTCGGGGTGGTGGTGCAGGTAAGGCTGCCAGATGGGCTGCGTGGCTTGCACGGCGTTTTCAAAGAGGTAACTTTCTTTTTTGATACAGGGGCCGATGTACGCGCGCAGGTCGCCGACGTGGCTTCCCTCCCGCTCCAACATGTGCCGCAAGACTTTGCCGGTGAAACCCATGGCCATGCTGCGCCAGCCGATGTGCGCAAAGGCCATCATATGTTGCCGCGCATCATAGACCACAAAAGGTACGCAATCCGCAAAGGTCAGAAACACGCCGCTATTGGGCAGGCGGGTGATGATGGCATCGGTCACGGCGAGGCGCTCGCCCTTCAAGGCATCCAAATGCGCCGGAAATGTCGGCATCAAGGTGATGTCGTCGCTGTGTTCGGTGAAAAAAGTGACCATGCGGTTACCGGGGATGCCCTGCCGCGCAAAAAAGTCGCGGCGACTTGCATAGACCTGATCAGCAACCCCTAGCGGATAGGACATGTTGCCGTCTGATTTCTGGGAATATCCGAATTTTAACATAGTGAAACAGCGAAACTGGGAAAAATTGAGAATTGACAATTGATAATTGAGAACAGCGAAACTGTGAAGTTCAGAGTTCAGAGTTCAAAGTTCAGAGTAGAGTGAAGTTCCTTAATTCTAAATGACTCATCATCAACCACTCATCATTAATGCCTCACCATCAATCCCTCATTGTCAATTATCAATTGTCAATTGTCAATTAATTATTTGGCTTTATTGAACTCCACCACCAAGGCATTGTACTCGGCGACTTTGTCGTTGTGCTGGGCGTTGAGTTGCTGGCAGGCAGTATATTGCGCGGGTTGCAGGGTGCCTTTGCAGGCTTTGAGCTGCTGCGCGAGGGATTCGATTTCGGCTTTGAGCGGATGCAATTTGCGGTGAATGACTTGCTGGGCGGCTGGCATTTTCAAGTATTCGGGGCCATAAGCTGCGGCTTGCGCCTGCTCGCCCTGCCGCAGTGCGGCCAATCCTTGATAAGCTTGCTGTCCGCCGAGCTCGACGATCTCGGGCTTGCCGTCTAGCTTGATGCCGCCCGCATACCGATCGGGCACGATGCCGATCGCCGTGGCGCCCGTGGTCTCGATCATCGCATACGCCGAACCAAAATTGCCCTGCCCTGCGGGCACGGCCACACCCAGCGCCATGTGATTCGCCCGCTCCCAAGTGAAGATGGCCAAGCGATATCCCAAGGCTTGCAGCAGGGCAGCCAGCAAAATCGTCTTGTCGGCACACACGCCTTTGCGATCGACCAAGGTCTCGCTGGGGTAGTGGATCTTGCCGCCCGAGATTTGGTTGGCCGACTGCCAATCGTAGGCAATTGCCGTCTGTACAAATGCTGTCGCGGCCTCCAGCAAGCCGTCGTTGTTTTGTGGTTGTGCGCTCACGCGCAGGGCTGTAAGCAGGGCCTGTACAGGCGCACGGTCAGCCGCATGCGTGAGAAACATTTGGAAATAGCTCAACTTCCAATTGGCAGGCAGGCTGCCGGCATAGCTGTAGCTGCGCGGCGCACCGTCAAATTGCTGCCGCAGATTGGGCGCAAGCGCGAGGTCGATTTGCAGGGTAGATTCGCCCTGCTGCATCACAAAAGCATTCGAAGTAGCCATGGGTTTTATCTATTGCGCTTGGGCTTTTTTTGATTATCCTGCGGATCCAACGGCGCATCCACCACGATCAACTCAGGGAAATTTCGGTGGATCCATGCCAAGTAGACGTGCTCATCGGGTTCTCCCCAGCCATAGTCGATGAGTCGGCGCACGGCCATGCGTCGGTCTGCTGGGCGGCGGCCATCCATGCGCTTGAGCAGCAGCGCGATTTCGAGCCGCAGTTGCGCTTCATCGGCCCAGACAAACTGAAACGAAGCCATTTCCTTCAAATTCTTCGTCGGCTTGTGGCACCAGATCAATCGGTAGTCGGTCGTTTGCGCCGGATCGATCGCTTCATCATTCAATTTCAAGATGGCAGGCAAATCAAAAATGAGGCTGTCGCCACTGAACTCCAACTTGCAAGGCAACTGATAATCGCGGATGGTATGGGTGAATTTGATAAGCATGATCGTGTCGCCATCGAGCTTCATCGGTGCATCGGCGATCAACCAAGACCGCCCGAGCAGCAGGTATTTGCGACCCTGAAACTGCGCTGCGAGTTGGGCAAATGAGGAGAAATGTTCCTTGCGTGCCGGATGGTTGGGTTCGGGGATGGCATGCTCAAACGAGGTCACGGTACCCGTGAGCGCCTTGGCATCGTGGGAACTGGACTGCGGCTCCAAACCCACCAACCTGCCGGCCGGATCCCAGAGCACGACGCGCTGCGCAAAGTCAAAAAACACCAGTTTGTCCGTCGGCGCAAGCAGTTGCCCCACCTCTAGCGGTTTGTTGCCCGTAACGGTACGCACACCGCTAGAGGTGTGCACCACGGTCATTTTGGCCTCCCCAGCTGCCGTGGCAGCCTGAGCCCAAGTGCTGCCAACGCAACACCAGCAAACGAGCAAGATCGACAATCCATATTTGATCATAACACAAAGATAATGGAGCTAGCGGTCCCAAACGGAGCAGAATTTGCCGTCCCGTTAAAAAAACGGGATTGGAATCGGTTGGGGTGGGGAATGAGCGGCGCTGAACTTACGCTGGCCTGCTGCGAATTGAAGATTCTGGTTGGTGCCTTTGTTGCACCTAGGTTTGCCGTTTGAAAGGCAAGAATTGCCATCAAGCAAGGAAGATTTGAAAAGATTGGCCTGAAAACGCATTGCTCACGACTGGCTCTTGCAAAAATCAAAGTTGTGACGGGTAGATAATGTTTATGATCTCGTAGACACGCCATGCATGGCGCGTCTACGAGATCATAAACATTCAACAGCAGTACGATGATTGTGGTGCCCGGCCCACGGCCTTAGTCCATCAAGGCGGATATCCGATGCAAGCCTCTGGCATTTTGGGCTGCAAAACATTGGTTTTTAGCAGTCTGCGCCGGAGGCTTGCTTCGGATAGCCC